>JAMFRN010000224.1 GCA_026224805.1 Nevskia soli | reverse complement strand
CTGGAGATCATCGATCGTGCTCTTGAGATCGCCTCCCGACCGGGGGGCGGCTCCGGTGATCGACGAGCCCACATCGTCGGCGGTCAGCGAGACGGCGGTGCTGTCCGGCGGCTGCTTCTGGGGCGTGCAGGGCGTGTTCGAACATGTGAAGGGCGTGAGCCGGGCCGTCTCCGGCTATGCCGGCGGCAGCGCCGAGACGGCGCAATACGAGACGGTGAGTACGGGCCAGACCGGCCATGCCGAATCGGTGCAGATCACTTACGACCCGAAGCAGATCAGCTACGGCCAGTTGCTGCAGATCTTCTTCTCGGTGGCGCATGATCCGACCGAACTCAATCGCCAGGGCCCCGACAGCGGCAGCCAGTATCGTTCCGCCATCTTTCCGGAAAACGCCATGCAGCAGCAAGTGGCGGACAGTTATATCGCGCAGCTCGACAAGGCCGGCGTGTTTCAACGGCCCGTCGTCACCCGGACCGATCTGCTGAAAGGGTTCTACCCGGCCGAGGAATATCACCAGGATTTCCTGGCGCAGAACCCGACTTATCCCTACATCGCAATCAACGACCTGCCGAAGGTGCGGAACCTGAAGCGCCTGTTCCCGCAGCGTTATCGTGAGCAACCGGTCCTGGCGCTGGCGAACCTCAAGGCGGGCTAGGGGTTCGCGGCAGAGGGGTCGGAGAGCGCCGCCGCTACAGTGCAGTGCTCATGGGTGATCGCTGGCGCTGATCCAGGCCAAGACCAGCGCTTCCAGTCCTTGCGCATCCACGGCGTCGAAGCGATCCGTGTGCGGGCTGTCCAGATCAAGCACGCCGAGCAGGCGCTCGCCGAGCGTCAGCGGCACCACGATCTCCGAGCGCGAATCCGGATCGCAGGCGATGTGGCCGGGGAAGGCGTGCACATCGGCGACGACCTGGGTCTTGCGCTCGCTTGCCGCGCGGCCGCAGACGCCGCGGTCGAGATCGATGCGCACGCAGGCGATCTTGCCCTGGAACGGGCCCAGTACCAGATCCTTGCCGCTCCACAGATAGAACCCGGCCCAGTTCAGGTCGGGCAGCGAGTGCCAGATCAGGGCGCTCAGGTTGGCGGCATTGGCGATGGCGTTGCGCTCACCGCTGAACAGTGCCACGGCGCTTTCATGAAGGGTGGCATACAGCTCCGGCTTGGATGATGTTGCCGGCGCATCGATAGTCTTGAATTCCATAGCGGCCAGTGTCCGGCTGTATCCCTGCGTTGTAAAGAGCTTCCTGGAATTGGCCGGCCGCGGCCGTCATGGGCTGTTTTTACCATCCGGCTGGCACTAACTGTCAAAGCGATGGGCCAGGTTCCTGCTTAAATAACCAAAAGATTATCGTCTGAACTTGGGGAATTGGCCGTGGCAGCTCGCGACATCCGTAGCGCTATACCGTTGTGCTGTGCCGTGGGGACTCTGCTGCTGGCGGCCTGCGGCGGTTCCTCGCCGGTGTCGGGCACAAGCAGCGCCGCGGCGCAGCTGCCGCAGGGCGCGATGTGCGTGCTGCAGAGTCCCTACCTGCAGATCGGCAGCACTTCGACGCTGACCATCGACGGCGTCACCTATACCAAGACCCACCAGCCGGACGCACCTAGCGCGATCGAGCTGCCGATCAGCAAGGCGGGCCCGCAGCCGGCCGGGGCCTGCCAGGGCAACAATCAGTACCTGTTCGGCAGCGGCCTCTACGACACCGCCGGGCCGATCGGCGGCGATCCCACCGGCCATGCCGACTTCTTCGGCGAGGTGCTGCCGCCGCAGGTGCCCAACGGCATCCACACCCGCCCGTTCGCCCGCGCTTTCGCCATCGAGTCGCCGTGCAACGGCAAGCAGGTGGTGTTCGTCTCGATCGATCTGATGGGCATGTCGGCCCTGATTCACCAGGAGGTGCTCAAGAGCATCGCCGCGGACCCGGTGTTGAGCCAGTACTACAACGTCGACAATGTGATGCTGTCCGGCACCCACTCGCACGAGATCGGCGGCGGCTTCGGCCTGGTGGTGCTGCCTGACCTGTCCTCCGATCTGCCGGCCCCGCTCAACGACATCCTGGTCTATGTCGAAACCCTGTTGTTGAGCAACCCGGACTACGATAACGACAACTTCAACGCCATCGTCGGCGGCATCGTCCAGGCTATCCGCCGCGCCCACGCCAACCTGCAGGCCCATCCGGACACCAGCAGCATCGGCCTCTCGGTCGGCCAGCTGCTCAACGCCAACGTCAACCGCGATCCACTCGGCTACGAGCAGGATTCGCCTGCGGAGCGCGCGCAGTACCTCGACCAGAATGGGCACGAGGTCGATGTCGACAAGCGCTTCCTGCAGCTCAACCTGGTGCGCAGCAACGGCAGCGCGGTGGGCGTGCTCAACTGGTTCGGCGTGCATCCCACCTCGATGGGTAATCACGACCTGCTGATGTCCAGCGACAACAAGGGCTACGCCGCGCTCGGCTTCGAGAAGCTGATGGGCACGCAATATGTGCCCGACGCCGGCGGCCAGCCCTCGGGCACCGACAACTTCGTCGCCGCCTTCGCCCAGACCGACGAGGGCGACACGGTGCCGGACCTGTTCGTGTTCGATGCCGACGTCAACGGCGGCAACGGTCCGGGCCAGGGCGTGCCCTACCAGTTCCGCGGTGGCGCCGACGATCCCTACAACTTCAACCAGGCCGGCTGGCCGCTGGGCGAGCCGCAGCAGACCGCCATCAGCGGCACCAAGCAGCTGGCGCAGGCGCTGACGCAGTACACCCAGGGTAGCGCCCTGAGCGGCCCGGTCGACTACCGCTTCTTCTACGCCGCTCTGAGCGCGGACACGATCACCGACTCCACCGTCCTGGCTGGCCTCAGCTATGCGGACGAGCCGGCCGACCTGTATACCCCCGCCAAGACCACCTGCACCTCGGCCTACGGCATCAGCCAGTTCGCCGGCGGCGCCAATGCGCCGGACTTCGGCGCCGCCGGTTATGCCTGCGGCAGCGATGCGCCGGTGCCCTCCTATTTCAATCAGGCCCGCACCGGGTACAACGGCATCTACAACGGCACCGGTTACCTGGCGCTGGAGAAGGACGACACGGTTCTCACCGTGCCGTTCGACGGCCCGCTGGTCTACGACGCGGCCACACCGGCACTGTGCCTCGCCACCAAGCTGCAAACGCAATACGGCTGCCAGGCCGAGAAGCCGGTGACGCTCGCCGCCAGCACCAACCCGGTGCCGGTGCAGATCTTCCGCCTCGGCAACCTCGCCGTGCTCGGCGTGCCGCTGGAGGTGACCACCATGTCGGCGCGGCGGCTGCGTAAGACGGTGCTCGACGCGCTCAGCCCGGTGGGCGTGGATGTGGTGGTGATCGCCGGCTTGTCCAACGACTATCACGAGTACATGGCGACGCGCGAGGAATACACTGCGCAGATGTACGAGGGTGCTTCCACCATCTTCGGGCCGTGGCAGCTCGCGGCGATCCAGCAGGAGTCGCGCAAGCTGGCCCTGACCATGGCCGCCGGGCAGCCGGCGCCGGCCGGCGTCGCCGCAGCGGTGCTGCCGACCGGGCCGGCTTCACCCATCACGGTCGATCCGGGCTCTTCCAAATTCGGCAGCCTCGTCACCGACGCCAAAGCTTCGTACACGCAGGGCGATACGGTGGATGTGACCTGGGTCGCCGGCTATCCCGGCAACGATCTCAGGACCATGTCCTCGTACCTCTTTGCCGAGCAGCAGAATGCGCAAGGCGGCTGGGACCCGGTAGCGACGAATGGGCACGACCCGGAGCTGACCTTCGTCTGGCACTCCACGCCCAGTCTGATCAGCACCGTGCTGAGCGAGGCCGGCCCTTCCACCGCGGAAGGATTGTGGAAGATTCCGCTGAATACGCCGGCGGGAACCTACCGCATCCGGCACGAAGGCGTTTATCGCCTGTCCGCATCACAACCGGCGATTGCCTATGAGGGTCTCAGCAGCCCGTTCCAGGTCACCGGCACGCCTGCCGCCTGTCCTTGATGTCGGAGAACAGAGGGAAGGCGGCGCGCTGTGTCATCGCGGCGCCACCATCTCTTCCTTCGGGTCGAACCACCAGGACGCGCCGCAACCGCCATCCCGGCCGAGCGACTATCCTGCAGATTACGAGGGAGGCGGGGGAGCCGGAACCACTACGACGGTACTGCCGGATTTTCCCTTGTCGCCAGGCCGGCCGGTTGCGCCCTGATCACCAGTTGCGCCTTGATCGCCGGCTGCACCTTGCGCGCCGGTGTTTCCCTGATCGCCAGCATCGCCCTTGCTGCCGGTATCACCGCTCGCGCCCTGCGGGCCCGGCGGGCCGGGAACCACGGTGCGAACAACTACGGTCTGCGGCGGAGGACGGTCACAGGCGCTCAGGCCGAGCGCCATAACCAGGACTGCGAGTGGAATTGAATAGTTCATGTCTGTACCCGTTGGTGCGGCGAACAAAGCCGCATCCGGTATTGTCGGTAGGCACAGGAGTTTTATCTGTACGTTGGTGAACGTAGCGCCGCGGCTGATCTGAAAATGCCCAAGGCATGGGATAAACTGCCGTGGACATCAGCCCAGATCAGGATGCTTGGAATAACCGGTGGGCAGGCATGAAATCAGCGTTTCTGAAAAAAGCGAGCGGGAGGCCGCGTGACCAGGCAGGGCCCGGCGTCAGGCCGCCGTCGGCGCCGGACTACCAGTCCCTGGTCGAGGCCGCCGGCGACCTGATCTATACGCTCGATCTGCAAGGGCGCTTCACCTTCGTCAATCCCGCGGTGAAAAAAGTGATGGGCTATACGCCCGATGAGGTGCTCGGCAAGAGTTTCACCGACTACCTCACGGCGGAGAGCGCCAGGACCGCCGTGCAGCATTTCAGCCAGGGACTGACGGGGACCGAGAACACGCCGTTCTTCGAGGTCGAGGCGCACCGCAAGCTCGGCGGCACCGCCTACCTGGAGATTCGCGCCGGCAGCCTGATGCGCGACGGCGTCATGGTCGGGCGGCAGGGCATTGCGCGCGACATCAGCGAGCTCAAGGCGCTGCAGACGCAGGTCGCGGAGAAGTCGCAGCGCGTGGCGCTGCTGGAAGAGCGCACCCACATCGCCATGAATCTCTATTCGCGCATCGCAGGGCTGGCCAGCGAGAGCGCCGATGATTCCGTAGCGTCGGGCGAGACGCTGCGCCAGGTGCAGGACGCGGTGCTCAGGGCCAGCGCCGGGAAGATCGGCCTGACCGTTACCGACCTGAAGATCATCGAGCTGCTAAGCCTGGGCCACTCCAATCGCGAGATCGCCGACCTCGTCTGCCGCAGCCCGCACACGGTGAAGGACCATGTGGCGAAAATCATGCAGCGCCTGGGGGCCAAGCGCAGGGCCGAGGTGGTGGCTTCGGCGCTGAAGCTCGGGCTGCTGTCGTCCGCGCAGCAGAGCCGCAGTCCCTAGTTCGGATCAGGCCATCGTGCGAATCAACCGGGCGCGCACGCCCAATTGATTGCGCCCGATTGGTTACGCCCGGTTGAATACGAGTTACTGCTTGGCCACGGCCTGCACCGCCAGGCTAGTGCCGTTGTCGTATTCCAGGGTCAGTTCGGCGGCCGTGCTGCCGGCTGCGGGCGTGAAGCTGGCGAGGCCGGTGATGTTCTGGATGGCGCCGGAGCAGTTGAGGCTGCCGCTGAGTTCGTAGGCGTTATAGGCCGTGTCGGGAATGGTGATCGAGCCGGAGCCGGTGCAGCCGGTATAGCTCAGGGTGAGGCTGCCCGTGTCCGTCACGTCCAGGCTGACGCTGGTGGAGCCGTTCTTGAAGCTGTAGCTGCCGGCGATGGTGGAAAACGAGGCGGCAAGGACGTATTGCGCCTGTTCGTAGGTGCCGTCGAAGCTGTAGACCGGGGTACTGGTGCTGCTGGAGGCAAGGTAGCCGCTGATGGTGGACTGCGGCACGAAGCTGGAGTTGTAATTGCCGTTGCCGACGGTGGTGGTCGTGGTGGTGGAAAGCAGGCCGCTGCTGCTGAAACTGTAGCTGGTGTAGGCGCCGCTGAAGCTGTCGCCGGAGGCGCTGAACGAGGTGAAGCGGTAGATGTCGCCGGTGGTCTGGTCGACCATCACCGCCTGGTGATTGGCGTCGATCAGGGTCCACATCAAATCGTTGGTTCCCGCCGCAGGGTTTTCCAGGGTGCCCTGGTAAAAGCCCTGCGGGTCGCCGCTGGAAGCGCTGCCGCCGCCGCTGCTGCCGCCGCAGGCAGCGAGGCTCAGGGCGGACAGGACCATCAGGTAATTTTTCATGCGTCTGCGTTCCCCTGTCTCAGTTGGCAACCCAGAAGCCTTGCTGCTGCGCCAGCGTCTTGAGCCTCTGCATGTCCTCGTTGTGCTTGGCGCGGATTTCGGCGGCGGCCGAGCCGGGGGCCAGGCTGCTGGAGGAGCAGGCCTCGCCGAAGGGGCCGGTGGGCACGGTGAACACCGGCGCGGTCAGGTTGGGACCGGACTGGAAGTCGAAGGACTCAGCGATGTTGGCGGCTGCGGCGTCACGCACCGTCAGCGGGGTAAGGCCGAAGCGCCATTCGATCATCTTGAGGATCGAGGTGTGGTCGTATTGGCCGTGGGCGACGTAGCTGCGTCGCGCATAAGGCGACACCGCCATGGCCGGAATGCGGAAGCCGAGCTGGGAGGAAGGTGTCTCGTTGATCGCCTCGAAGGCGGCCTGGTCGAACGGCGGAATCACGCCGGTGAAGGGCGGCGGCACATGGTCGAAGAAACCGCCCCACTCGTCGTAGATGAAGAACAGTGCGGTCTTGGGCCACAGCGGGCTCTTGGTCACAGCGTTGTAGATGCTGTTCATGAAGGCTTGCCCGTCGCGGATGTCGGCGAAGGGATGGTCGTCCTTCGAGGTGCCGGAGCCTTCGCCGATGAAGGACGGGTCGATATAGGACACGCTGGGTAGGGTGCCGGCGGCCGCATCGGCCAGGAACAGGTCGAAAGGCTGCGCGATACCCAGGTACTTGAGGCCGAACAGGGCGACGAATGGCACGTCGCTGTAATAGTACTTGCCGCTCACGCCCGCCGCGCTGAGCTTGTCCCAGATCGCCGGCAGATTGGCGGTGGTGGCCAGGCTGACGTCGCCGTTATGGATCGCCGGCGTCTGCGCGCTGTGCATGTAGAAGCGATTGGGATCGGTCTCGGCCATGATGCCGCAGAAGAAGCGGTCGTAGACGGTCCAGGCCGGGGCGGCCTGACCGTGGAAGCTGAGGTCTTCCTGGCGGTAGTAGCCGATCGGGAAAGTATCCGAGCTGGTCAGCAGGAAGCCGTCGCACTTGCCGTTGTTGTACTCGGTGACGCCGCCCTCGTGCGAGTGATCCGGGTCCTGGTAGGCGCAGCCCTGGAATTCCGGCGCCAGCGGGTAGGTGCTGGAGACCTTGCCGTTGCTGTCGGTAAAGCTCAGGCCGGCCTGCTTGCCGTCCGCACCGGGCAGCCAGCCGAGGTAATGGTCGAAGGAGCGGTTTTCCATCATTACCACCACGATGTGGTCGATGCCCGACTGGGCCGGATCGGGCAGCACCGCGGCGGCGGACGCCGACTCGCCGGAAGGCGAGCTGCTGCTGCCGCAGGCCGGCAGCAGGCTCATGCCCGCGGCGGCGGCCAGGCCTCCGACCACTTTGCGGCGATGCGCGTCGTGCGCCGACGGGTATTTGCGATCGCGGTCGTCGTTGCGGGTGTTGCTCATGATGCTTGATTCCCCGAGGTTTTTTGTGGTTCGGCTGGCGTCAGCGGCTGGGCTGCACAAGCAGGGTTTAAACGGCAAATTTTAAGAGCAATCGTGTGAATAATTGGTGACAGGCGTGACGCTGCCCTGGCGCCGCCGAGGCGATTCAGGGGCTTTTTTTGATCATTACTAATTACTAACGACTCAATCGGAATAATTCATTTCATCTATTGTTGATGTATCGATAGGATGCTGCCTCCAACCCACACCTATCGAGTGTTTTCAACCATGTCCCTGATCAACACCAGCATCAAGCCCTTCAAGGCCACTGCCTACCACAACGGCAAGTTCGTTGAAGTGTCCGATGCCACCCTGAAAGGCAAGTGGTCCGTGGTGGTGTTCTACCCGGCCGACTTCACCTTCGTCTGCCCGACCGAGCTGGAAGACCTGGCCGAGCAGTATGCGCAGTTCAGCAAGCTGGGCGTGGAAATCTACGGCGTGTCCACCGACACCCATTTCGCCCACAAGGCCTGGCACGACACCTCCGACGCCATCAAGAAGGTGCAGTACCCGCTGGTCGGCGACCCCACCGGCGCCATCACCCGCAATTTCGAGGTGATGATCGAGGAAGAAGGCCTGGCGCTGCGCGGCACCTTCGTCATCAATCCGGAAGGCCAGATCAAGCTGTGCGAGATCCACGACAACGGCATCGGCCGTGACGCCAAGGAACTGCTGCGCAAGGTCAAGGCCGCGCAGTACGTTGCCTCGCACCCGGGCGAAGTCTGCCCCGCCAAGTGGCAGGAAGGCGAGAAGACCCTGAAGCCCTCGCTGGAACTGGTCGGCAAAATCTAAACCGGATCTGCTCTTCCCCTCTCCCCACGAACGTGGGGAGAGGGGAGTCAATTAGATAATTTCTGATTAATTCGTCACCCCCGCGCAGGCGGGGGTCCAGTTTTGATTTCCGAGCTGCGCAAAACTGGATTCCCGCCTACGCGGGAATGACGATGATTCACCTCAATCCATAGGAGTACCCGCCGTGCTGGATGCCGAACTCAAGTCGCAGCTCAAGAGCTACCTGGAGCGCGTCACCCGCCCGATCGAGATCGAGGCGAGCGTCGACGATGGCGCCAAGTCGCAGGAGATGCTGGCGCTGCTGCAGGACCTGGTCCTGCTGTCCGACCAGATCAGCCTGACCGAGCACCGCGGGCGTGACGGGCACACACCGTCTTTCAGCCTCGGCAGCCCTGGCCAGGACATCAGCTTGCGCTTCGCCGGCATTCCCATGGGGCACGAATTCACCTCGCTGGTGCTGGCCCTGCTGCAGGTTGGCGGCCATCCTTCCAAGCTCGGCCTGGAGGTGATCGAGCAGATTCGCAACCTGCGCGGCGAGTACCGTTTCGAAACCTATTTCTCCCTGTCCTGCCAGAACTGCCCGGACGTGGTGCAGGCGCTGAATCTGATGGCGGTGCTGAACCCGAACATCCAGCACGTGGCGATCGACGGCGCGCTGTTCCAGGCGGAAGTAGACGAGCGCCAGGTGATGTCGGTGCCGACCATCTTCCTCAACGGCGAATCCTTCGGCCAGGGCCGCATGGGCGTGGAAGAGATTCTGGCGAAGATCGACACCGGCGCCTCCGCGCGCGAAGCGGAGAAGATCAAGTCCAAGGCGCCGTTCGATGTGCTGGTGGTCGGCGGCGGCCCGGCCGGCGCGGCGGCGGCGATCTACGCCGCGCGCAAGGGCATCCGTACCGGCGTTGCCGCCGAGCGCTTCGGCGGCCAGGTGCTGGACACCATGGGCATCGAGAACTTCATTTCGGTGAAGGAAACCGAAGGCCCCAAGATGGCGGCCGCGCTGGAGCAGCACGTCAGGCACTACGACGTCGACATCATGAACCTGCAGCGGGCCGAGAAGCTGGTGCCGGGCGACGGCCTGATCGAAGTGCAGCTCAGCGGCGGCGCCTCGCTCAAGGCCAGGACGGTGATCCTCTCCACCGGCGCGCGCTGGCGTCAGATGAACGTGCCGGGCGAGAACGAGTACCGCAACAAGGGCGTGGCCTACTGCCCGCATTGCGACGGCCCGCTGTTCAAGGGCAAGCGCGTCGCCGTGATCGGCGGCGGCAACTCCGGCGTGGAAGCGGCCATCGACCTGGCCGGCATCGTCAGCCACGTCACCCTGATCGAGTTCGATGCGCAATTGCGCGCCGATGCGGTGCTGCAGCGCAAGCTCCACAGCCTGCCTAACGTGCGCGTCATCACCTCGGCGCAGACCACCGAAGTCAGCGGTGACGGGCAGAAGGTCAACGGTCTGGTCTACAAGGACCGCGCCAGCGGCGAGAGCCATACCATCGCGCTGGAAGGCATCTTCGTGCAGATCGGTCTGCTGCCCAACAGCGAATGGCTCAAGGGCGTGGTGGCGCTGTCGCCGCGCGGCGAGATCGAAGTGGATGCGCGCGGCCAGACCTCGGTGCCCGGCGTGTTCGCCGCCGGCGACGTGACCACCGTGCCGTACAAGCAGATCGTCATCGCCATGGGCGAGGGCTCCAAGGCCGCGCTCAGTGCCTTCGACCACCTGATCCGCAGCTCCGTGGCGGAGCCGGTGAAGCAGGCGGCGTAGAAGCAATCGTAGTTTCCGGGCCGGCGGCGGCTCACGACTAAGGCAATTGTCGCGCCGCTGGCCTCGTGTACCGAGCGCTAGATATATTGCAGTCCGGCTTCCTTGAGCCTCTCCCGCATCTTGTAAAGATCGAGGCCGAGGACGCCGGATACGAGCAGCTTGCGCTTTTCGCTTTCGCGCGCCTCGCGCGCGGCAGCCTCTTTGGCAACCTGCGGGACGATTGCCGCCGGCACGACGACCACGCCGTCATCATCGGCGACGATCGCATCCCCCGGATGGACCAGCGCGCCGGCGCACACCACCGGGATGTTGACCGAGCCGAGGGTTGCCTTGATCGTGCCCTTGGCGCTGACGGCCTTGCTCCAGACCGGGAAACCCATCCTGGTGAGTTCCCGGGTATCGCGCACGCCGCCGTCGATCACCAGGCCGCGGGCTCCCCGCGCCTGGAACGAGGTCGCCAGCAGATCGCCGAAGAAGCCGTCCGTGCACTCGGCGCTGAGCGCCGCAACGACGATGTCTCCCGGCTGGATCTGCTCCGCGGCGACATGCATCATCCAGTTGTCGCCCGGATGCAGCAGCACGGTGACTGCCGTGCCGCTAACCGGCTCGCCCGAATAGATGGGGCGCAGATGGGGCTGCATCAGGCCGACCCTGCCCATCGCCTCGTGCACGGTTGCCGAGCCGAACAGGCCGAGCCGCTCGGTCGCTTCGCGCGAAGCGCGCTCGACGTTCTGCCGGACGATGGCGAGATGGTTCATGCGCATGGAACGATCCATTTAAAGCCCCTTTGCCTTCAGTCGGGTGTCGAGGCGCGGATAGACTCGCCGCGCGTTCGTTTCAAAAATCCTGTGCCGATCGCCGTCGCTGAGCTTGGCGGCCTCGATGTAGCGCCGGGTATCGTCGTAGTAATGACCGGTTTCCGGATCGATGCCGCGGACGGCGCCGATCATTTCCGATGCGAACAGCACGTTTTCGACCGGAATGACCTTGGTCAGGAGGTCGATCCCCGGCTGATGGTAGACGCAGGTGTCGAAAAAAATGTTGTGGAGCAGATGCTCTTGCAGCAGCGGCTTGTTCATCTCCTGGGCCAGGCCGCGATAGCGGCCCCAGTGATAGGGCACGGCGCCACCGCCGTGCGGAATGACGAATTTCAGCGTCGGAAAGGTCTTGAACAGGTCCGAGGTCAGGCACTGCATGAAGGCCGTGGTGTCGGCGTTGATGTAGTGCGCGCCGGTGGCGTGGAAGCAGGCATTGCAGGAGGTGCTGACGTGCACCATTGCCGGAATATCCAGCTCGACCATCTTCTCGTAGATGGGGAACCAGTACGGATCCGACAGCGGTGGACTGGTCCAGTGTCCGCCGGAGGGGTCCGGATTCAGATTGATGCCGACGAAGCCGTACTCGTTGACGCAGCGCTCGATCTCGGCAATGCAGCTCGCGGTATCCACGCCCGGCGACTGGGGCAGCATGGCCGCGCCGACGAAGTTGTCCGGAAACAATTGCGATACGCGAAAGCACAGCTCATTGCAGATCGATGCCCAGGCTGCGGAGGTCTCAAAATCCCCGATGTGATGCGCCATGAAGCTTGCGCGCGGCGAGAAGATCGTCAGGTCCAGGCCGCGCTCGCGCATTTTCGCCAGCTGCTGGCCGGCAATGTTCTCGCGCAACTCATCGTCGCTGATGTGTAAGTCCGATGCTCTGACGGATGCGCCCGGCTTGCCGAGCGCGGCGATCTGCCGCGTACGCCAGTCCTCGAGCGCCTTGGGTGCGGTGGTGTAGTGGCCGTGACAATCGATGATCATGAAATGGTTTGCTCGTCCTCGTACCGTCGGATGCCCTGCGGGCCGACCCATCGATGCGGCGCTGCCGTCGCAGGAATGGATGCACCTATCTTCAGGGCACGCGGTCCTCGCCTCAATTTCAATTGCGGCCGGAATCCATTCATTTTTGATATAGTCACTGACTGCCGCGCCGCAATATCTCCCACGATCGGCGGCGGGAATCATGGACTTCGAGCAGCGACTCAATCTGCGCCACCTTCGTGCATTTGTCGCCGTCGCTCAGCACCTGAGCATCAGGCAGGGCGCGGAGACAGTGCACCTGTCACAGCCGGCGGCGACGCAGGCAGTGCGTCGGCTCGAAGCAGCCTTGGGCGCTGCGTTGTTCGATCGGGTCGGGGGACGCCTGATATTGACGGAAGCCGGCTCCGCCTATGCGGCCAGGGTCAGGAAGGCACTGCAAGAGCTTGAGTCCGGCATCGCGCTGGCATTGCGGGGTGTTCTTGGCCGGGGCCGGCTGCCGAGGGATCTGCTCGCATCCCTCACCACCACCCAGCTCAGGGCATTCCTGGCAGTGGGCGAGTTGAACAACCTCACGCTCGCTGCCCGCACCATCGAAACCTCCCAGCCGGCGGTGCACCGTTCGATCCGCGAGATCGAATCGGTGCTTGGCGCAGTGCTGTTCGAGCGGACCAGCCACGGCATCGGGCTCTCCCGCAACGGCAAGGCGCTCTGGCAGAAGGTGCGCATTGCCTTCTCCAGTCTTGCGCAAGGCAGCGCCGATGTGCGGGATCATCGCGGCCTTCACGATGGCGTGATCACGATCGGCTGCATGCCGCTGATCCGTAATTTCGTTCTTCCCGAAGCCATCAACCGGTTCAGCCGGTTGTTTCCGGCGGTTACCGTGCGCGTCATCGACGCGCCTTATTCCGATCTGATCCACGGTCTGCGCCACGGCGAAATCGACTTCGTCGCGGGGGCGCTGCGGCCGTCGCTCCAGTTCAGCGATATCCGGCAGGAAGCCTTGTTCCAGGCTTCATTGTGCGTCGCGGCGCGCCATGATCACCCTCTGGCCAGGAAGAGGCGGCTGCAGGCGCGCGACCTGGCGGTGTATCCATGGGTGCTGCCTCCGCCGGGAACGCCGACGCGCGAGAGGTTCGATCGCTTTGTCAAAGAGCAAAAACTCGCGCATCCGAGCGGCTTGATTGAATCCAGCTCGCAGGTGCTGATCCGCGGCCTGCTGATGGGAAGCGATCGCTTGACCCTGATCTCGACGCATCAGGTCGAGATCGAAGTGCGCCTGGGCTTACTGGCCAGGTTGCGCTTTTCGGTGAGCGACTGGCGTCGGGACATCGGCCTCACCGTGCGTCTGGGCTGGCGGCCGACGCTGACGCAGCAGGAGTTTCTGCGTGTTCTCGCCAATGTTTCATCCCACGCAGGCGAGGGTGTGCCGGTGTGGGCCAGCCAGTCGCCTGGCTGACGGCAGGCTCCCTAGGGCCTGTCCCTGGCGAGCCGGTGCGCCATATCGATGAGGTGCGCCTGAAGCGGCGTTGGCCGCCAGTCCCGGCGTCTGGTCAATACGATGTGCCGGCGCAGCACCTCGCCCGGCGCCTTGATCTCGGCCAAGGCGCCGACTGCCTGCTCGAACGAAAACTGGTCCCGCGACATCAGGGTGAGCCAGTTGCCCTTGAACAGGAGCCCGCGCGCGATCAGCAGGGATCCGCACTCGATACGTACGCCCGGCGGCTCGACTCCCTGACTGCGAAACATGTGCTCCCAGTTGGTGCGCATCGGCACGCCGTGCGACGGGATGATCCACGGAAAATTCAGCAGCTCGGCCATTGACACCCGTTTCTTCCGGCGCAGAGGATGCGCCGCATTGCCCACGACGACAGCCTCATCGTCGAATAGCCCTTCCTGCACGATATCGTTCGTGGGGGCGGGGTCGCGCAAGGCGCCGCCGATGAACACATCGATATCGCCCTGGCGCAGGGCATTGAGCAGCTCGCCATAGGGCGCTTCCACAACACGCACGGTGGCAGCGGGATGTGCGGTCATGAATTGCCCGAGCAATTCCGGCAGGAACAGGGCGCGGGCCATCGGCAGCGTCCCCAGCTGGATGCGGCCACCATCGCCGGCGGTCAGCGCCGCGATCTCGTCCATGCCGGTCCTGAGCTCCGCGAGCGTCAATCGCGCAAAGCGGACAAAGCGGCTGGCGACGTCGGTCGGACGCACCGCGCGGCCAGCACGCACCAGAAGTTCGATGCCGAAAAACTGCTGCAGATCGTGAACCGCGCGATGAACGGCCGGCTGCGACAGCCCGATCTGCTGCGCAGCGAGCGCGTAGCTGCTGGTGCCTTCCACGGCGATCAATGCGCGCAGCTGCGACATCGTTACCCGTCGTTCGATGTGCGCGACGGGAGCGAGCCTGGCGGAGCGACGCACCAGGCGTACGCCCTGAACCAGATAGCGCAGGGCGCGTTCGATGCGGATGATCAGAATGCGCCCCGCGGCGGTTGGCACCATGCCGCTGGGCTCCCGCACGAAGAGGCGCTCGCCCACGACCCGTTCCACCTTGCCGACAGCTTGTGCAAGGGCGGGCTGGGAAAGATTCACCCGCTGCGCTCCCGCGCTCATGCTGCCGACGCGACCGATCACGCCGATCGCGTCGAGATGCCGCAGATTCAGTGCATATATATCACTCATGCGCAATCAATAGCCTGTACTTATGGGCTTATCATAAATCGAATTTGGCAACGCGGCATGGCGCAATCTAAAGTCCGACCGTCATCGCCGTCGGTTCATTCGCTTGCCGGCGCTCGATACCGAGGTAATACCGAGGAGTTAATTGGCTGACGCGATCTGGCCGTACCTTGCGAACGGCAGCCAAACCTGCCCAAACCAGTCTGAACCGGTCAAGAGTAGCGGAACACATACACCACATCATGCACATTATCGATACCCATCTGCACGCCATCTCGCCGGACACCGATGCCTATCCGGTCGGCCCCATCGGTGGACATCGATCCGACTGGTCGCGCGAACGACCGGTGGACGTCGCGGGCGTGCTGCGCGCGATGGATGCGGCGGGCATTGCCAAGGCGGTGGTGGTGCAGGCGTCAACGGTTTACGGTCATGACAATCGCTACGTGGTGGATGCGGTGCGTGCGCATCCGGATCGCTTTGTAGGCGTGTACTCGATCGATGCCCTGGCGGCGGACGCAGTGGCACAGATCGACCGCTGGCAGGCCGAGGGCCTGTCGGGCTTCCGCTTGTTCACCACCGGCAGCACCATGCCGGGCCAGTCGGATTGGCTGGGTCACCAGGATTCGTACCGCGCGTGGGCGCATGCCGAAGCACTGGACATTCCGGTGTGCCTGCAGATGACGATGGAAGGCCTGCCGGCGCTGCGTTCGCTGCTCGGACGCTTTCCCAAGGTGCGGGTGTTGCTCGATCATTGCGCGCGGCCTGACCTTGCGGACGGCCCGCCCTATGCCGCGGCCGGCGCGCTGTTCGACATGGCCGCGTATTCCGGGGTGTACCTGAAGATCACCAATCGTACCCTGGCTGCATCCGCGAAAGGTAGCTCCAATCCCGCCGCTTTCCTGAAAAAGATCGTCGACGTGTTCGGCGCCGGCCGGATTTCCTGGGGCTCGAATTTCCCCGCCGCGGAAGGGGCTCTCCCCGCGCTGTTTGCGCAAGCGCGTGCGGCGTTGAGCGTCCTTCCGGAACCTGAACAAGCCCTGATCTTCGGCGGTACCGCGAAGATCATCTACCCGGCTCTCGGCAGATAAGTCATGAGCGACCCGTCCACCCTGCGCACAGTGCTGTCGACATCGCCGCTGTCGCGGCCGCTCAAGCAGGGCAACATCGCGAGCGAGCGCCTGCGCTTCGATTTCGTCGAGGTGTCGCCGGTGCATGAGGCATTCGCCCCGATGGTCCGGCAACAGTCGTACGACCTGTGCGAACTGGCTATCGTCAGCTGCCTGCAGGCGATCGCCTACGATCGGCCGGTGGTCCTGCTGCCGGTCGTGGTGGCTTCCCGCTTCCAGCGCGGCTGTCTGATTTCCTATCGGCCGCGTGGTGCGCCTGCAGCGTCGGACCTGCGCGGCAAGCGCATCGGGGTCAGGTCCTACACGCAAACCACGGGCATGTGGGTGCGCGCACATCTGCGGGAAGACTACGGCCTGCCGGCCGAGAGCATGCATTGGCTCACGCGCGACCCGGCGCATGTCGAGCAATACCCGGATCCGGCCTTCGTCGAGCACGCGCCGGGCCGCAAGAGCCTGCCGGACATGCTGCGCGACGGTGACATCGATGCCGCTATCCTCGGCAATGATTTGCCCCAGGGCGAAGAGTTCGCGCCCGTCATCGCCGATGCCGCGGCCAGGGATCTGGCATGGTGGAAGCGGCATCGCTTCATGCCGATCAATCATATGGTGGTCGCCAGCCGCGAGGCCGTCCGCCGCGATCCGGACGCGGTGCAAGAGGCCTATCGCCTGCTGGCGCAGGCGCATCATGCGGTTGCGGTGCCGCAAGACCAGCCGGCCCCGTACATCTTCGGATTCGAGCAGCTGCGCGAGCCCGTGCGCTGGATTATTGAAGCCTGCCTGGAGCAGCGCCTGTTGCCGCGACGGCTTGAGCTTGAGGAGGTGTTCGGCCCCGCGCGGGATATTCTGGGAGGGGCGCTCGATTGAAGCAGAAGGCATTAATGTCGGCTTCGTCTGAAGGTCGTGCGCAGCGGTCTGCTACCCTCGTCGGGGGAGCACCCATCATGAGCGAATCCTCGACTGACAATACGCCCTCGCCGCCGCCGCGGCGGAGCCCTTTCTACCTGGATCTGACTTTCCAGGTCGTGGCCGGCATGGCGCTCGGCGTTGCGGTCGGCGCGATATGGCCGGACATCGGCAAGGAGCTCAAGCCGCTGGGTGACGTGTTCATCCGGCTCATCCAGATGGTGGTCGGCCTGATCATCTTCTGCACGGTGACGCACGGCATTGCGAGCGTCCGCAACCTGGGAAAGATCGGGCGCATCGCCATCAAGGCGATGATCTACTTCGAAATCGTGACGAGCATCGCGCTGGTGATCGGGCTGGTTACGATCAACGTCCTGCGGCCGGGCGTGGGGATGCATATCGATCCGGCGATGTTGCACCCCGCGTCTGTCACTGCCAAAGATGCCGTGCCTGCGCCCCTGGGCCTGGGCGAGTTCCTGGTCAATCTGGTGCCCGCATCGGCGATCAGCGCGTTCGCGCAGGGCGATGTCCTGCAGGTGCTGGTGTTCTCGGTGCTCTTTGCCTGCGGGCTGGCCACCCTGGGCGAGAAGGCACAGCCGGTGCTTGAGGTCGTCGAGGGTGTTTCGCAGGCGCTGTTCTGGATCATCAGGACGGTGATGAAGATCGCGCCGCTTGCTGCCTTCGGCGCCATTGCATTCACCGTCGCCCAGTTCGGGCTGTCCACCTTGATACCCTTGGGCGCGTTGATCGGCGAGTTTGTCCTCACCTGCGTGATTTTCTTCGTGCTGGTGCTTGCGCCCATTGCGCATTCCTCGGGATTCAGCCTGCTCAAGCTGATGCGCTATATGCGCGAGGAGCTGATTCTGGTGCTCGGGACGAGCTCGTCGGAGAGCGTCTTTCCGCAGCTCACCAAAAAGCTGACGAAACTTGGCGTCGACGAGTCCGTGGTGGGCCTGGTGTTGCCCACTGCTTACAGCTTCAACCACGACGGCACCTGTCTTTATTTCGCGGCGGTCACTGTTTTCCTGGCACAGGCTACAGGTACTGCACTGGGCTGGGAGCAGCAACTGGGGCTGCTGGCCATCCTGCTGCTGACTTCCAAGGGCGGAGCCGGCGTCTCCGGCTCGGCGATCGCCGTTCTGACCATGACGCTGGCTGCGACGACCGCCATTCCGGTTTCGCGGATCGCACTCGTTCTGGGGATCCATCGCATCATGTCGGCCGCTTTCGTCTTCACCAATATTGCAGGGAATTGCGTGGCAACCCTGGTGGTCGGCAATTGGGAGAAAGCCGTGGACCGGGGGCAACTGCACCAGGAGCTCGACAGTGGCTACCTAAAAAGCTGATCGCTCACCACAACCACAAAAACACATCTCGCGATGTCCACGGACATCGTGACGGGAGGAGTTATGCGCATCAATCGTCATGTTTTGAGAATTATCGCTGGTGCGGGGCTGATCGCCGCCGCTCATGCAACGACGGCTTCCGCACAAGCCACCGGCGGCGTGCAGCCTGTCGATAGCGCGACGGCACCGCCCGATCCTGCGACAGGCGTAAAAGATACCACGACAGCTGCGACAGACACCACGCTGCCCCCGTCAGAGCCCGTGGTCCCGTCGGGCAATGCGTTTGCGCGGCGCCTCGAAAACGCCGGCGTCAATCTGCGCGGCTCCGAGATCGACCAGTTCGCACGCGATCCGATCGGCGGTGTCCGCTTGGGCAACACCAATGTGGGCCAGTTGAACTTCGGTGCGGATTTCGACCTGAAGAAGATCGTCGGACTGGACGGCGCCTCGTTTCATGCCGTCCTCTACCGGGATTACGGCTATGCCCTCAACCAGAATTACACCGGCACCTTCACCAAGCAGCAGTACATCTACAAGAACCCTTATCCGCAGCTGCACCTGGGCCTGTTTGCCTATGAGCAGAAGCTGCTCGAGGATCGGCTCGACATCAATATCGGCCGCCTGGGCGGCACCGCCTTTTACGGGCATCTGGTCACCAACTGCCAGTTCATCTCCGGCACGCTCTGCGGCGAGCCCCGCATGATCGTTTCCGAGGCCGGTCTGAGCTTGCTGCCATCGGCAACCTGGGGCACCAACGTCAAGTTCCGGCCAACGGCCCATACCTATGTGGAAACCGGAATTTTCGAGGTCAATCCCACCACCGCGCCCAGCACCGGCTTCGATTTTTCGATGGCACATGACACCGGCTTTACCGCTCCGGCGGAGTTGGGCTGGTCGGACGCCGACCCCAAGACCACGCGTTACCCGTTCGAGCTCAAAGTGGGCTCTTTCGTCAGCACTGCAGCCCTCGCAGACCCGTTTTACAACACGCTAGGCGAGTCACGCGGCCTGCACGGCGGAACGGCGCGTACGGATAACGTCGATCGCGACGGCGTCTATGTGATGGGCGACCGGGTGATCTGGCGCCCGGACCCCGACAGAACGGAAAGCCTCAACGTTTTCGGCGGCATCGTGCAGCAGCTGGAAGATGCGGAGATCATGCGCCAGCAGATCTATACCGGCTTTGTGTTGACCGCGCCGTTCACGAGCCGCCCGGAGGACACGCTCGCTTTCTCGGCATCCGAATTCGAGCTGACTCCCGGGGAGCGCGCCTATCTGCGCGATGCCAGGATCAAGGCGGGCGGCAGCGGCATCAACGACGCGCGCCAGTTCGACTATGAAGTGGCGTATAGCTGGCACCTGCTGCGCGGCGTCGAGTTGATGTCGAGCGTCCAGTACATCCAGCATCCCGACAATTCCACCATACCCAACACCTCCGTGCTGCCCAAGAACCTGCTGACCTACAGCCTGGGCATACGCATGGATCTGGGCTACATGGCCGGCTTCAGCAAAGGACAGTCGAGCGATTGACGTAAGCCGCGAATCCAGCCGCCGCTGCTTTCGTGCGACGGCTGATTCCGCGCGCTGCTGTCATTCAACGCGATCAAGCCGCGCTCCGCGGCGCGGCCGCATCGGGCTTGCCCTGTTCCTTCGCTGCCCCGGCGGCTAGCGCCAGCGCCAGGGTCGCGGCGGAGGGGTTGAGGCTGTCGACCATCGAGCTCGGCATGAGGATGGTGGCGCCGCGTTCCTTGGTGGTCTCGTAGATGATGTTCATCGCCCGCAGTTGCAGGGCCACCGGATGGCCGGCGTAGATGTTGGCGGCCTCGACGAACTGTCCGGCGATGGCGGCCTCGGCCGAGCCGAGGATCATGCGCGCCTGCTTCTCGCGCTCGGCCTGGGCCTGGCGCGACATGGCGTCCTGCAGCGCCACCGGGATGGCGACGTCGCGGATCTCCACCGAGCTGACCGAGATGCCCCAGGGTGCGGTTTTCTGGCCGATTTCGAACTTCAGTTTCTGATCGGCCTCCCGGCGGTCGGACAGCAGCGCCGCCAGCATCGAGGCGCCGATCATCTCGCGCAGCGAGGTTTGCGCCACGCGGTCGATGGCTTCGCGGTAGTTGGTGATGGCCAGGGCGGCTTTCTCGGCATCGTGCACATGCCAGAAGATGATGGCGTCGACGTTGACCGGCACCGTGTCCCGGGTCAGCGCCTGCTCCGCGTTGAAGGCGGTGGTCTGGATGCGCTCGTCGATCACCGCGATCACGTTGTCGATCACCGGGATGATGACGAACATGCCGGCGCCTTTGACGCCTTGCAGCTTGCCCAGCCTGAGGACGACGAACTTCTCCCAAGCGTTGGCCATCTTCAGCGACATGGCAATGACGCCCGCGGCGAAGAAGAACACCAGGCCGAGCAGCGGGCTCACCAGATAGCCGACGGCGAGGCCGGCGGCGATGCTGATAAAAACCAGGAAAGTCGTGATGGGATTCATATCGCTTGCTCCGTACGCGCGATCGCGTTGCTGCCAAAGCTACGCGCCGCCGCGGCTTTTGTCAGTACGCTACCGCGCCGATGCGCGCGCAGCGCTCAAATCGCCGCGCTTCCGCCCGCCTGCCGCAGTTGCTGCAACACGCCGAGGCGATCGCTGATCTGCCAGTGGCCGGCGATCCGATCGTCCTCGAAATAGTAGACGGTGACGCCCGACATGCTGATCTGCCTGCCGCTGGCCGGGAAGCCGGGTAGGTCGCCCTGATGCGTGCCGGTCCATAGCCAGGTGGCGATCACCGCATCGCCTTCGGCGAACAGTTCCTGCAAGGCGAAATACTGGTCCGGAAACGGCGCGCGCGACAGCCGCACACGCTGCTTGAACGCCTCCAGGTCGAGTTCCTGCTGATGCCAGGGATCGCCGGGATCGTGGTGGATGGTGTAGCGGGCGGCGACGAATTGGTCTGCCGCGTCGATGTTGCCCTTGTTCCACACTTCCCACAGGAAGCGGGTCAGCAGATCCTTGCCGTTGCGTTGTTTCGCCATTGCCGCTCTCATCCTGTCCCTGGTTGCCTATGCGGATGTTTTCTCGCCATCGCCGAAAGCCAGGCGGATGGCGTGTTCGCGCAGATCCTGCGGCCACGCGCCGATCAGATCGCACAGGCGCTCGCGGTCGTTGGCATACAGCGCGCGTGTGGCTTCCTCGAAGCCGGGCAGATCGCCGGCCATGGCGGACATGAAGTGATAGGCGGCATCACGCCGGCGGCGGCTCTGTTCGCCGGCCTGGTTGTCGCGGCGCGCCGCTTCGACCAGCTTGCGCAGCGCCACGGAGGCTCCGCCGGGCTGTGCGCCGAGCCAGTCCCAGTGGCGCGGCAGCAGCGTCACCTCGCGGGCGACGACGCCGAGCTTGGGCCGTCCGCGTCCGCGCGGCTCGGTATCCGACGCGCCGGCTTCCGCCCTTGCGGGCGAGGGCGGCGCTGCGGCTGCGAGGGTTTCGCGCTCGATGATCCCTGCGGCGCTGGCGGCCAGACGCGCCATCACTTCCTGCGGCGTGCCGCGTGTATCGACGTCGATGACGCGGCCGCTGGCATCGCCAAAGATCAGCAGCGGGCCAGCGGTGCCGCCTTCAGCGGCGGTCTTCAACGCCAGGGTGACCTGGTCGAGCGGGCCGGAGGCGAAGCGGCGCTCACCGTCAAAGGCAGTGCAGGGCGGGTAGGCGGCTTGGTTCACTGCGGTGGACTCGATGGAAGATAATGCAAATATTACCCGGATGAAATTTGATCGTAAATATCATCCGGGTATAAATTGGCCGCTTGAACGAAACCGTCCGACGTGGAGGGCTGGTCGGCTTCTGTTAGGGATTCGTAAATGTTGCCGGGTCGTCGGGTGTCCTCGCCATAGCATCGCCGCAAGGGCCAAGGGGGCGGTTCGTTCCCGCGCTGGCCACATCACAAGGGGTTGCGGACATGAATCACATCAGCAGCGAAGATCCACCCATCAACCGGCGGCAGGCCCTGGGCCTGATCGGCGGCGCGGTCGGGGCCCTGGTGGCGGCCAGTTGCGGCGGCGGGGACTCATCAACGGATGGCAGTTCCTCCAGCAGCTCTTCTTCCTCCAGTTCATCCAGCAGTTCCTCCGGAAGCGCTTCCAGCTCCTGCTCGGTGACGCCGGAAGGGGAGATCGGCCCGTATTTCGCCGACGACAGCGCCAGTGGCTTCGACCGCTCCGATATCCTTTCCAACCTGGATGGAACCGATACGCAGACCGGGGTGCCGCTGAGCCTGAGCATCTACATCGTCGATACGGAAAACGATTGCGCCGCGCTGGAGGGCGCGCAGGTGGACATCTGGCATTGCAATGCTGCAGGTGTCTACTCGGACATCGCCGCCGAAAGCACCACCAGCGAGACCTGGCTGCGCGGCTACCAGCTGAGCGACAGCAACGGCCTGGTGAGTTTCAGCACCATCATTCCCGGCTGGTACGAGGGCCGCACCACGCACATTCACCTGCGCGTGCGCTCGAAGTACAGCGAAGCGTCCTCCACCAGCGACGGCACCAACACCACCCAGCTGTTCTTCCCGCAGGCGCTGATCGACACGCTCAATTCCAGCGTGGCCCCGTACAGCAGCCATGGCGCCAACTCCACCACCAATGCCAGCGATCACGTCTACACGCCGGAAACGGATGGGGAAACCGAGCTGACCCTGAGCGGCAGCACCAGCAGCGGCTACAGCGCGAGTTACACGGTGGGTTTGCCCATCACCAGCTAGAAGCGGCGCCGGTTGAAGCGGGGTTTGTTACAACTACAGCCCGCAACCATTGGCGGCGACGCGCGGGGCGGGCTTGCCGTGCCTCAGCCGTCCTTCATTTCCAGGCTTTGATTCATGCGCAGCGCGGCCAGCGTGCAGAGGGCGCCGGACAGCAGGTAGACGCCGACATAGCCGACGCCGAAACGCACCGCCAGTTCCAGCGCGATCAGCGGGGCAAAAGCCGCACCGGCGAACCAGGCCAGATCGGAGGTGAATACCGCGCCGCTGTAGCGGTAGCGGCTGAGGAAGCTGGAGTTGACGACGCCGGAGGCCTGGGCGTGGGAGAAGCCCAGCAGGGCGAAGCCGAGCAGGATGAACAGGTAGCCGCCGGTGACGCTGCCGGAGAGCAGCACCGGGGTCCAGCCGCTGTAGATCGCGATCATCACGGCAAAGATGGCGAGCGTGTTGCGGCGGCCGATGCGGTCGGCGATTTTTCCCGAGATGATCATGCAGGGTATGGAAATCGCGGCGCCGGCGACCTGCACCAGCAGGAAATTCTCCAGGGACTGGTGCGTGAACAGGAGAATCCAGGACAGCGGGAAGATCGTGACCAGGTGGAACAGGGCATAGCTGGCCAGCGGCGCGAAGGCGCCCATGGCGATATTGGCGCCCTGGGTGCGGACCAGCTCGCCCAGCGGCGAGGGTTCCAGCTCGCGGCTCTTCATCAGGTGCGCGAATTCCGGCGAGACCACCAGCTGCAAACGGGCGAAAAGGGCGACGACGTTGATGGCGAAGGCGACGTAAAACGGGTAGCGCCAGCCCCAGCTATTGAAATCCTCGGTGGAGATGCTCGACATCAGGAAGGCGAACAGCCCGGTGGCGAGGATGAAGCCGAGCGGCGCGCCGATCTGCGGGATCATGGCGTACCAGCCGCGATGCTGCGGCGGCGCGTTCAGGGCCAGCAGCGAGGGCAGGCCATCCCAGCTGCCGGCGACCCCCAGGCCCTGGCCGATGCGCAGCAGCGACAGCAGCACGATCGAGAGCTTGCCGATATCGGCGTAACCGGGCAGGAAGGCGACGCCGGCGGTGGAGGTGCCGAGCATGAACAGGGCAATGGTCAGCTTGGCGCCGCGGCCATAGCGCTGGTGGATAACCCTGAACAGCAGCGAACCGATCGGCCGCGCGATGAAGGCGAAGGAAAACACCGTGAAGGAGTACAGCGTCCCCTGCATCGGCGTCGCGAAGGGGAAGAACACCGCCGGAAACACCACCACCGCCGCGATGCCGAAGACGAAGAAATCGAAGAATTCGGAGATGCGGCCGATGATCACGCCGATGGCGATCTCACCCGGGGCGACCTGCTCCGGCTGCTGATGGGCGCCCGGGGTGGGGACCGGAGCGGGGATGGCCGGATCGTGGTGGGTTGCGGACATTCTATTCTCGGCGTGCTTTGATTCTTGAGCCTAGACTACTATAGGAGGGACCGCAGGCATTGCACAGTCCCCGTTGGCTGGTCCGGGCGGCTGGCCGGGGCGGTTTTGTGACACGGGTCCCGTGCGGGGCGAACAGTCGCACGGGTTAGGGGGTCCTGGCTATTGGACAAAACGTCCAATCGCGCAAGT
>JAMFRN010000223.1 GCA_026224805.1 Nevskia soli | reverse complement strand
TTCGATCTGCTCGATCACCGACAGCTTAAAAGCCAAGGTGTAGTCCCGCTGCGTCCGCTTAATGCCTGTTGTCATTGACTCGCCTTTTCTCGCTGGAAAAGGTGTCAACTCAGGGCAGGACGGGTCAACCACCACAAAAAAGCCGGGCAGTGCCCGGCTTTTCGTTTGCGGCGGAGTTTGTTAAAGCAGGTCGTAGCGGAATTCCTTCTTGAAGCGCGCGCGGAACTGTTCCATGGTGAAGTGGTGGTTCTGCGGGCCCGGGCGCTCGATCTTGACGGCGCCGATCAGGGAGGCAATGCGGCCGGTGGTTTCCCAGTCCAGGCCGCGCAGCAGGCCATAGAGCAGGCCGCCGCGGTAGGCGTCGCCGCAGCCGGTGGGATCGGCCAGGGAATTGGCGGTGGCGCAGGGGATGTCGTACACCTTGTTCTTGGCGAAGATGTGCGAGCCCTTGCCGCCGCTGGTGACGATGAGGGCGTCGACCCGCTCGGCGATCTGCTTCAGGGTCCAGCCGGTGCGGCTCATGATGATCTCGGACTCGTAGTCGTTGACCGCGACGTAGCTGGCTTTGTTGATGAAGTCCTTCAGTTCGTCGCCGGTGAACATGGGCAGGCCCTGCCCCGGATCGAAGATGAACGGGATGCCGGCGTCGGCGAACTGGGCGGCGTGCAGCAACATGCCGTCGCGGCCGTCCGGGGAGACGGTGCCGATCTTGACCGGGCCCTTGTCGGTCTTCTTCACAATGTTCTGGGTGTGGGCAAAGCTCATCGCACCCGGGTGGAAGGCGGTGATCTGGTTGTCGTCCAGATCGGTGGTGATATAGGCCTGCGCGGTATAGGCGTCCGGCACCGTCTTCAGGAATTTCTGGTTCACGCCGTTCTGGTCCATCCAGGCGGCATAGGCGCCGAAATCATGGCCGATGGTGGCCATGGGCAGGGCGTCGCCGCCCAGCAGGTTGAGGTTGTAGGCAATGTTGCCGGCAGTGCCGCCGAACTCGCGGCGCAGCTTGGGCACCAGGAAGGACACATTGAGGATGTGCACCTTGTCCGGCAGGATTTCGTTTTTGAACTGGCCGGAAAAGACCATGATGGTGTCGAAAGCCATCGAACCGCAGATTAATGCTGACATCGCCTGTCTATTTCCTTAGTTTTGAATGATTCTTGCCGCTATTGCCACGGGTAATTCCTGGGGTAATTCTAGCAATACCCCAATCAACAATACCTCAGTCGAACAGGATCAGCCCCCATACCAGCGGCACCTGCAGCAGCGACAGGTGCACCGCGGCGGAACCCAGGTCCTTGGCTCGGCCGGACAGCACATGCCGCTCGGGGCCGATGCGGTCGATGGCGACCTCGATGCCGGTGTTGAGCAGCTCGGTAATCAGCACGGCCAGCAGCGACATCAGCAGCACCGCTTTCTGCACCCCGCCATGGCCGAACCACAGGGCCAGCGGCGCCATCAGCACGCCGATGGCGGCCTCGATGCGGAAAGCCTCTTCCTCGCGGATGGCCCAGCCGAGGCCTACATAGGAAACCCTGGTGGCCCGTATCAACCGCGCCCAACCCTTGATTCCGTCAGCCATTGCCCACCTCGAAATTTCGCATTGTCATCCTGAGCGCAGCGAAGGATCTGGCTGTGTGCCGGGGCCAGATCCTTCGCTGCGCTCAGGATGACAGAATCTATCCAGCCGCCACAGGGTTATAGCGGATATCGAGCTGGCGCACCGCCCGCACATCGTCGAGGCGCCGCACCGGCATGGTGTAGGGCGCGCCCTTGACGTAGGCGATGTCCTTCTTCGCCTCTTCCCAGATGGCGCAGAGGGCTTCGACGAAGGCGTCCAGCGTCTCCTTGTCCTCGGTCTCGGTCGGCTCGATCAGCATGCACTCCGGCACCAGCAGGGGGAAATACACCGTCGGCGCGTGGAAGCCGTAGTCGAGCAGGCGCTTGGCCATGTCGGTGGCGGTGAGCTCGATCTCCTGCTTCTGCCGCTTCAGGGTGACGATGAACTCGTGGCTGGCGCGGCGCGTCGGGAAGGCCAGGTCGAAGCCGCGCTCGCGCAGCCGCACCTGCAGGTAGTTGGCATTGAGCGTGGCGAATTCGGCCACGCGGTGCATGCCCTCGCGGCCGAGCATGCGGGCGTAGACGTAGGCGCGCAGCAGCACGCCAGCATTGCCCATGAAGGTGCTGAGGCGGCCGATGCTCTGCGGCAGGTCCTTCTCGTCCAGCCAGCGATACTTCTTGCCCTTCCTGCCGACCAGCGGGATCGGCATGAACGGCAGCAGGCGCTTCGACACGCCCACCGCGCCCGCGCCCGGACCGCCGCCGCCATGCGGCGTGCTGAAGGTCTTGTGCAGGTTCATGTGGATGACGTCGAAGCCCATGTCGCCCGGGCGCACCTGGCCGAGGATGGCATTGAGGTTGGCGCCGTCGTAGTAGAGCAGGCCGCCAACCTTGTGCACAATTTTTGCGATCTTGGCGATCTCGCGCTCGAACACGCCCAGGGTGGACGGATTGGTCAGCATGATGCCGGCGGTCTGCGGGCCCACGGCGGCCTTGAGCGCCTCGATGTCGACATCGCCCTGCGCATCGGTGGGAATCTCGCGCACGGTCATGCCGAGCACGGTGGCAGTGGCGGGATTGGTGCCGTGCGCCGCGTTGGGCACCAGGATCTCGGTGCGGCCCAGGTCGTTGCGCGCGCGATGGTAGGCGCGGATCATCGCCACGCCGGCGAACTCGCCCTGCGCACCGGCCATCGGCGTCAGCGACACGCCGGCCATGCCGGTGACTTCCTTGAGGATCTCCTGCAGCTCGTACATGCAGCCGAGGAAACCCTGACTGTGCGACTCCGGCGCCAGCGGATGACGGCCAAGAAACTCCGGCAGCATCGCCAGCTTGTTGCAGGCGCGCGGGTTGTACTTCATGGTGCAGCTGCCGAGTGGGTAGAAGTGCGTGTCGATGCTGAAGTTGAGCTGCGACAGGCGCGTGTAGTGGCGCACCGCCTGCAACTCCGACACCTGCGGCAGGGCTGGCGCGGTCTTGCGGCGCAAATGTGCCGGCAGCACGGCCTCGACGGCGCTGGTGGGGCTCTGTGCGGTGGCGCGGCGGCCGTCGCGGGAGATTTCGAAAATCAGCTTTTCAGACATGGTTCTCTAAACAGTTCAATAAGCGGCCCGCAACGGAGCCGTCGGTTCGGAAATGACGTGTGGCTCAACCCAGTACTTTCAGCGCGGCCGCGTAATCCGGCTCATTGCCGATCTCGCCCACCAGCTCGGAATGCAGCACCTTATTGTCGGTGTCCAGCACCAGCACGGCGCGGGCGGTGAGGCCGGCCAGCGGGCCATCCTCGATCAGCACGCCGTAGTCCTTGCCGAAGTTGCGGCCGCGCATCAGCGACAGGGTCACCACGTTGGCGATGCCTTCGGCGCCGCAGAAGCGCTTCTGCGCGAACGGCAGGTCGGCCGAGATGCACAGCACCACGGTGTTGTTCAGCTTGCCCGCCTGCTCGTTGAACTTGCGCACCGACATGGCACAGGTCGGCGTGTCGATCGAGGGGAAGATGTTCAGCACTTTGCGCTTGCCGGCGTAGTCATGCAGCGTGATGTCCTTCAGCGAAACGTCGACCAGACGAAAACCGGGGATTTCGCTGCCAGGCTTGGGCAGTTCGCCGGAGGTCTGGATCGGGTTGCCGCGCAGCGTGACGGTGGCCATCGGGGTTCTCCTGGTGTTCGCTTGTTATTGCTTATGGATTATTGGCTCAACAGCTTGCGCAGCGCAGCGGCGTAGCGATCGAGATCGGCTTCGCTCTTGGTCTCGGTGACGCAGACCAGCACCGCGTTGCCCAATTCCGGGTAGTGACGGCCCAGGTCGAAGCCGCCCAGGATGTCCTGTTTGGCCAGTTTCTCCAGCAGCGGCGCGGCCGGCTGCGGCAGGCGGATCACCGCCTCATGAAAGCGATCGCCGGCAAACACCAGCTCGACGCCCGGGATGGCGGCGAGCTTGCGCACCAGCGCCTGCGTGTTGCCGACGCTGTGCGCGCCGACGCGGGCCAGGCCTTCGGCGCCGAGCATCGACATGTGGATGGTGGCGGCGGTGACCAGCAGGCCCTGGTTGGTACAGATATTGGAGGTGGCCTTGGAGCGGCGGATGTGCTGCTCGCGTGCCTGCAGGGTCAGGGTGAAGCCGGGCTTGCCGTCGACATCGACGGTGCGACCGACGATGCGGCCCGGCATCTGCCGCACGAACTGCTGCTTGGCGGTGAGGAAGCCGAAATACGGGCCGCCGGAGGACAGCGGCGCGCCCAGCGGCTGGCCGTCGCCGCAGACGATGTCCGCACCTTTTGCACCCCACTCGCCCGGCGGCTTGAGCAGGGCCAGCGACAGCGGATTGACCACGCCCACCACCATCGCGCCGTTGGCATGCGCCCAGTCGGTCAGGGTGTCGACGTCTTCCAGCACGCCAAAGAAATTCGGCTGGGGGATGACCAGGGCGGTGATGTCCTGTCCCTCGTACTGCTTCAACTGCGCGGCGGCGGTGTCGCCGCGCGCCGCATCGAAGGCCAGCGGCAGCAGCTCGACGTTCTGCGCCTCGGTGATGGCCCGCACCGCTTCGCGATAGTACGGGTGCACCGCCTGCGGCATCAGCACCCGCACCGGGCCGGTCTTGGGGTTGGAACGCACCGCCATCAGCAGCGCCTCGGCCAGCGCGGAGGCGCCGTCGTACATGGAAGCATTGCTCACTTCCATGCCGGTGAGCGCCGTCATCATGCTCTGGAATTCATACAGCAGCTGCAGCGTGCCCTGACTGGCCTCGGCCTGGTACGGCGTGTAGGCGGAGTAGAACTCGCCGCGGGTGGTGATATCCCACACCGCCGCCGGAATGTGATGCTCGTAGGCGCCGGCGCCGATGAAATTGAGCGGCTGGCCATCCAGCTTCGCGCGCCCCTGCATCAGGCGCACGACATCCATTTCGCCGAGACCTTCGGGCACGCCGTGCAGGCCCTTGCAGATCAGTTCCGGCGGAATCTCGTCGAACAGCGCAGCAGTGGACGGGGCTCCGATCGTCGCCAGCATTTCGCGAACATCGGATTCGGTATGGGGAATAAACGGCATCAGCAAACCTCGGAAAACAGTGACTGGTGGTTAGTGATTGGTGGTCTGTGAAAAGCAAAGGCGGCCTGGCTTTTACTGGCCACTAATCACTAACCACTGACCACTTGTTGTTTGTTAGAGAGCCGCCAGCACTTTCTCATAGCCGGCGGCATCGAGCAGCGTATCGACATCGGCAAGATTCGCCGGCTTCAGCTTCCACAGCCAGCCGGCGCCGTACGGATCGGTGTTGAGCAATTCCGGCGCGTCGACCAGCTTCGGGTTGGCGTCGACCACTTCACCGGCGATGGGAGCGTAGACATCCGAGGCGGCCTTCACCGATTCCACCACCGCGCAGGCTTCACCGGCGGCCAGCTTGCGGCCGGCCTTCGGCACATCGACGAACACCAGGTCGCCGAGCGAACCCTGGGCATAGTCGGTAATGCCGATCAGCACGCTACCGTCCGGAAGTTTCTTCACCCACTCATGGGACTTGACGTACTTCAGTTCGGCGGGGACGTTGCTCATGAAACTCTCCTGGGAGTCGGTATCGGGGAATGGGGATGAAACAGCTTGCTATACCAGCACTTTGCCATTGCGCACGAACGGCGGCTTGACCTCGCGCGCCGGCAGCCACTGGCCGCGTATTTCCACCTCGTAGGGACCCACCGCATTGCCGGCCACGCGGGCCATGGCGATGGAGCCTTTCATGGTCGGAGCGAAGCCGCCGCTGGTGGTTTCACCGGGGGCGCCATTGGCGGCGCGCACCGGCATGTGGGCACGCAGCACGCCGCGGCCTTCCAGCACCAGGCCGACACTTTTGCGCGGCGGCGCGGCCTTCTGTGCTTCGAGCACCTTGCGGCCGATGAAGTCGCGGTCTTCAGGGGCGAAGGAAACGGTCCAGGCCAGGCCGCTTTCCAGCGGGCTGACGCCGTCGTCCATGTCCTGGCCGTAGAGGTTCATGCCGGCCTCCAGGCGCAGGGTGTCGCGCGCGCCCAGGCCGCTCGGCTTGACCCCGGCGGCGAGCAAGGCGGTCCACAACTGCACCAGCTGGGCATGCGGCAGGATCAGCTCGACGCCGTCCTCGCCGGTGTAGCCGGTGCGGCCGACGAACAGCTCGCCCTCCCAGGCGGCGCTGAAGGGGGTCAGGGTCTTGGCCTTTTCGGCCAGCAACGGGGGCAGCAAGGCCTCCACCTTCGCGCGCGCCTGCGGGCCTTGCACCGCGAGGATGCCCAGATCGCCGCGGTGGCGGATTTCGACGCCGTAGGCCGGCGCGTGCTGGCGCAACCAAGCCAGGTCCTTGTCGGTGGTGCCGGCATTGACCACCAGGCGGAAACTGTCCTCGGCCACGAAATAGACGATGAGATCGTCGATGACGCCGCCTTGGGGATTCAGCATGCAGGAATAGAGGGCCTTGCCCGGCATTTTCAGCTTGGCCACATCGTTGGCCAGCAGATGCCGCAGGAATTCGCGGCTGCGGGCGCCGTGCAGATCGACCGCCGACATGTGTGCCACGTCGAACATGCCGGCGCCGGCGCGCACCGCGTGGTGCTCGTCGAGCTGGGAGGCGTACTGGATCGGCATTTCCCAGCCGGCGAAATCGACCAGCTTGGCGCCGAGAGCCTGGTGACTGGGATGTAGTGCGGTTTTCTTGAGCATGCGGTTCGAAAGGCCCTGTCGAAAATATGCGCCGATGTGCGTCGAACCGCCCCTCTGTCTTGGGTACCTGAGAGTTGAGAGCCTGAACACAGACCCTTGCCCCATCGGTGGATGGCGTCAACGCGCCATCTCTCTCCAGAGTTTACTTGTGCTCTGCCGTCCTTTTGCCTGAGCGATTCCGGGCGGATTTGCGCCTTCGGCGCTGATCGCTTTGAACGATCAGTCTCTCCGGCAGAGCTTGATGCCGAGCACTATAACGGCTGCAATCCATGCTTCCAAGCAAAATCTTGGGGTATCGGCGCAGTTCAGGGGCATCCACGCGATTTTCACCGCCACGGTGCCGCCGGTGTGCGCCGTGTCACAAAACCCCATTCCCCTTCGATTCCAGCCCCTGTATTTTGTAAAAAATACGGACGGTACCCCGCAGATGGGTGTTGGAGGGCCCTGGGGGCTTGGCTATAGTCCTGAAGTAGCTCCTTTTGAGTGCATGGCGCCTCACAAGTAGCTGAACCGGGATCAATTCCGCTGGGGGATGCATGTACGCAGGGATCGGGGGACGGGGGCTGTTGGTCCTGGCTGGAGCCGGCATTTTGCCGGTCTGGGCACACGCCGCGCCCCCTCCACCTGCCCCCCCAACGCCCGGCAGCATCGGCGACACCCTGAAACAGCCGCCGGCGCTGCAGCCTCCCACCGCCATGCCCGGCATCGCCACGCCCCAAAGCAAGGCCCCCGCCGCTGCCGCACAGGGCGGGACCCTCGTCGTATCGCACTTCAGTTTCAGCGGCAACACCCTGTTCAGCGAGGACATGCTGGCGCCGCTGGTGGGCGACTACGTGGGCAAGCCGATCACCCTGGCCCAGCTCTACGAAGCCGCCGACAAGGTCGCCGATTTCTATGCGCGCAAGGGCTATGCCCTGGCCAGCGTCAATGTGCCGGCGCAAAAGATCAAGGACGGCAATGTGCGCCTGGAAGTGATCGAGGGCCGCATCGGCAAGATCGGCTTCGACGGCAATCATCACTACCACGACGATATCCTGCGCAGCTTCGTCAGCCAGACCCATGCCGGCGAGATCTACCGTTCGGCACCGCTGGAACACGATCTGCAAACGCTCAATGCTCTGCCCGGCCTGGCGGCGCGTGCGGTGATCCAGCCCGGCAGCGACTACGGCAGCAGCGATGTCACGGTCAAGGTGCAGGAAGATCCGATCGACGGCTACGTGGTGCTCGACAACTATGGCCGCAAGGATTCCGGGCAATACCGCAGCTCCGCCTCGGTGACGCTGAACAACCCTTTCGGTGTCGCCGACCAGTTGCAGGTGCTGGGCACCCACTCGGACGACAACCTGCTCAATTACGGTTATGTCGATTACAGCGTGCCGCTGGATTTCAGCGGGCTGCGCCTGGACCTGAACTACGGCCACGCCTATTTCAAGACCGCGCCGTTTGCCGGCAGCCCAGAAGTCGCCGGCGAGAACAACAACCTGCAGATGAGCCTGATCCAGCCCTGGGTGCGCACTTCGGTGGACACCCTCGTCACCACTACCGGCTTCCTGCACACCCGCGGCACCGCCGACTTCATCGCCCAGACGCTGAGCAATACCAGCATCAACCTGTTCAACCTGGGGCTGAACTACGCCCACAACTGGTCGAACGCGGCGGTGACGCAATACATCCTCAGCCTGCATACCAACCTCAGCAAGAACTCGACCGAGGAGCTGATCCAGCCGGTGGCCGACCGCAACCACGAGCGCGTGCGCCTGGAGATCAACGCCCAGCACCTGCAGCCGCTGCCGGCGCGCCTGCAACTGCTCGGCCAGATTGACGGAGTGTATTCACCCGATCCGCTGGCGGACACCGAGCAGTTTTCGATCGGCGGACCCACATCGATCCGCGGCTTCCCCACTTCGGAAGCCCGCGGCGACCGCGGCTTCTACACCCAGCTGACGCTGCGCCGCCCGTTCGCGGCCGGCCCGGTAAACCTGATTCCGCGCATCTATGGCGATACCGGCCTGGTGCGGACCCTGCGTTATGGCCCGGTGATGGGCAGCAGCGAACACCTGAGCAGCGCCGGCCTCGGCGCCGACCTGACCTACCGCACCCTCGACCTGAAGGTCGACTGGGCCTATCCGCTGAACAGCACTCCGGTGAGCGATGGCCGCGACGACGGCCGCTTCTACGCTTCGCTGTCGGCCGGCTTCTGAGGCATACGATATGAACAAGCACGCTCCGCGCCTCAAGCGCCTGCCGATTCCGGCGGCGCTGGCCCGCCGTTTTGCCACCGGCACCCTGCTGCTGCCCGGCCTGGCTTTCGCCGGCGGCGGACCCACCGGCGGCGTGGTGGTGGGCGGCCACGCCACCATCAGCAATCCACCGAACGGCACGGTGATCACCGAAACCTCGAACTCGGCGGTGATCAACTGGCAGCAGTTCAGCATCGGCAGTGGCGACTATGTGCAGTTCATCCAGCCGTCTTCCAGCAGCGTGGTGTTGAACCGCGTCATCGGCGGCTCGCCCTCGCAGATTTTCGGCGACCTGTCCGCCAACGGCCGCGTGTTCCTGATCAACCCGAACGGCGTGCTGTTCGGAAAGGGCGCGCAACTCGACGTCGGGGGCCTGGTGGCCTCGACGATGAACATCAGCAACGCGGATTTCCTCGCCGGCCACTACATCTTCTCCGGCGGCAGCGCGCCGGGCTCCAGCGTGGTCAACGCCGGCACCATCAAGACGGCCGACGGCGGCTTCGTGGTGCTGGCCGGCGACTACGTCAACAACACCGGGGTGATCCAGGCGCGACTGGGGCAGGTGGTGCTGGCCAGCGGCGCGGCCACCACGCTGGATCTGGACGGCAGCGGCCTGGTCAGCTTCGCGGTGAACCAGGCCACGCTGGCGAAGAAGGCCGGCGTCAACAATGCCGGCCAGATCATTGCCGACGGCGGCCGCGTCATCATGACGGCACAAACCGCGCATGACCTGGTGGGCAGCGCGGTCAACAACACCGGCCTGGTGCAGGCCCAGGGCATCGCCAACCACAACGGCGAGATCGAGCTGACCGCCTCGGGCGGCGACATCACCGACAGCGGCACACTCGACGCCAGCAACCCCACCGGCGCAGGCGGCACGGTGACAATCGCCGGCGATCACGACATCGACATCCAGAACGGCGCGCAGATCCTGGCCTCGGGCAGCACCGGCGGCAAGGTCAGCA
>JAMFRN010000222.1 GCA_026224805.1 Nevskia soli | reverse complement strand
GGCGCTGGCATATGTACGACACCGTCAAGGGCTCCGACTGGCTCGGCGACCAGGACGCGATCCAGTACATGTGTCGCGAGGCGCCGGCCGCGGTGATCGAACTGGAGCACTGGGGCGTGCCGTTCTCGCGCACCCCGGAAGGCAAGATCTACCAGCGCCCGTTCGGCGGCATGACCACCGATTACGGCAAGGGCATCGCCCAGCGCACCTGCGCCGCGGCGGACCGCACCGGTCACGCCATGCTGCATTCGATGTACCAGCAGTCGCTGAAGAACCACGCCGAATTCTTCATCGAATACTTCGCCCTGGACCTGATCACCGATGCCGATGGCTCGATCCACGGCGTGCTGGCCTGGGACCTGTCCACCGGCGAGCTACACCGCTTCCGCGCCAAGATGGTGATCCTGGCCACCGGCGGTTACGGCCGCGCCTACTTCTCCGCCACTTCCGCCCACACCTGCACCGGTGACGGCGGCGGCATGGCGCTGCGCGCCGGTATCGCGCTGCAGGACATGGAGTTCGTGCAGTTCCATCCCACCGGCATCTATGGCTCCGGCTGCCTGATCACCGAGGGCGCACGCGGCGAGGGCGGCTACCTCACCAATTCCAAGGGCGAGCGCTACATGGAGCGCTACGCGCCGAACGCCAAGGACCTGGCCTCGCGCGACGTGGTCAGCCGCGCCAGCACCATCGAGATCCGCGAAGGGCGCGGCGTCGGCGAGCATGCCGACCACGTCCATCTGCACCTCGAGCACCTCGGTCCGGAAGTGCTGCACAAGCGCCTGCCCGGCATTTCCGAAACCGCCAAGATCTTCGCTGGCGTCGACGTCACCAAGGAGCCGATCCCGGTGCTGCCGACCGTGCATTACAACATGGGCGGCATCCCCTGCAATTTCCACGGCGAGGCCGTGACCTGCACCGACGGCAAGACCGACCACGCCATCCCCGGCCTGATGGCGGTGGGCGAGGCGGCCTGCGTCTCGGTGCACGGCGCCAACCGCCTCGGCTCCAACTCGCTGCTCGACCTGGTGGTGTTCGGCCGCGCCGCGGCGCACCGCTGCGCCGAGCTGGTCAAGGCGGGCGACCGTCACAAGACCATTTCCAACGAATCGGAGGAGAAGGCGCTGGCGCGCTTCGACAAGCTGCGCCATGCCAAGAACGGCAGCCTGAGCACCGCCAAGGTGCGCCTGGACATGCAGAAGACCATGCAGAACCACGCCGCCGTGTTCCGCACCAGCAAGTCGCTGGACGAGGGCGTGATCAAGCTGAAGAAGGACGTCGAGTCGTTCCGCGAGGTCAAGGTGGCGGATTCCTCCCTGGTGTGGAATTCGGACCTGATGGAGACGCTGGAGCTGGACAACCTGCTCGGCCAGGCCCTGGTCACCATCTCGTCCGCGCAGAACCGCAAGGAATCGCGCGGCGCCCACGCCCACGAGGATTACCCCGAGCGCGACGATCACGAGTGGATGAAGCACAGCATCGCCTGGCGCACCGGCGAGACCGACGTGAAGATCGGCTACCGCCCGGTGCATACCTGGACCCTCGACGACGAGATGAAATACGTCGAGCCGAAGAAGCGCACCTACTGATCGTGAGTCGAGCGACCGGCCATGTTGCGGCTCGTTCTGGCGTTCACGCTGGCCGCAGTGGCGGCCTGTTATGCGTGGCCCTTGAGCGCCGTGCTCGGGCTTAAGCAGGCGTTGATGGCGCGCGATGCCGATGGCGTCGCGCGTCATGTCGATTTCGTCGCGCTGAAAGCCAACGTGAAGCAGTCGACGCAGCAGCAGATTGAAAAGAAGGACGCCGGCAGTTTTCTCGCGCCGCTCAAGGATGCCGTCGTCGGCGTGATTGCCGACGACAAACTGGATCGGGTGGCGACGCCGGCGGGCTTGATCAACCTGGTCTGCGACCAGTCCAGCGATGGGGAAGGTCCGCCGCCGGGTTCGTCCAAACCCTGCGAGCTGCACGGACACATGCAACATGCCGGCTTCCGCTCGCGCAGCCGTTTTACGGTAGCGGTGCGCAAGGACAACGGCGAGGAATTCACGCTGGTGATGGCGCGACAGGGCTGGCACTGGGTGCTGGTCGATCTGCTCAAGCCGCAGTCCGGCACGTCGAAAACAGTTCATTAATTTCTGCATACGAGTTCGCACAGGAGCATCCGATGGCCCAGCTCACCCTGCCCAAGAATTCCAAGATCGACAAAGCCGCCGGCAAGACCTTCAAGGCGCCGGCCGGCGCGAAGAAGGTGAAGGCGTTCAAGATCTACCGCTACGATCCGGACACCCAGGCCAATCCGCGCGTCGATACCTATGAAGTCGACATGGACGCCTGCGGCCCGATGGTTCTGGACGCGCTGATCAAGATCAAGAACGAGATCGACAGCACGCTGACCTTCCGCCGCTCCTGCCGCGAAGGCATCTGCGGCTCCTGCGCCATGAACATCGACGGCACCAACACCCTGGCCTGCCTGCATGCCTGCGGCGACGTCAAGGGCGACGTCAAGATCTATCCGCTGCCGCACATGCCGGTGGTGAAGGACCTGGTGCCGGACCTGACCCACTTCTACGCGCAATACGCCTCGATCGAGCCCTGGCTGAAGACCGACACCCCGCCGCCGACGCGCGAGCGCCTGCAGTCGGAGGAAGATCGCGCCAAACTCGATGGCCTGTACGAGTGCATCCTCTGCGCCTGCTGCTCGACCAGCTGCCCCAGCTACTGGTGGAATGGCGACCGCTACCTTGGCCCGGCCATCCTGATGGCGGCCTACCGCTGGCTGGTCGACTCCCGCGATGAGGCCACCGGCGAGCGCCTGGATCAGCTGGAAGACCCGTTCAAGCTGTACCGCTGCCACACCATCCTCAATTGCTCGCGCACCTGCCCGAAGGGCCTGAATCCGGCCAAGGCGATTGCCGAGACCAAGAAGATGCTGGTGGAGCGGCGCGGTTAAGACCGTCAAGCGTTGCGGTGGCGTCACGAGTGGCGCTGCCGCGGGTCTTTCCCATGAGTGAATATGCGGCGACAGCCGGCTCGCTTGATCGGGGTCGCATCCGCTGGCGCTGCCGGCGCGGCATGCGCGAGCTCGATGTATTGCTCGAGACCTATCTGAATCAACATTTCGATCAAGCTGCCGCCCCCATGCAGGCGGCGTTCCTGCTCCTGCTCGATCAGGAAGACCCGGACATCTGGGCCTGGCTGATCGGTCATGCGCAGCCGCCCGCCGAGCTGGCCGATGTCATCCTCAGGCTTCAGCACCAGTCTTGACCTGAGTCCGCGCCCCTCGGTGCGGGCGGTCGTGTGGCTGTCGTTGCTGCACATGACGGCGGTGGTGCTGGTGGTACTGTCCGGTCCGCCGAAGTG
>JAMFRN010000221.1 GCA_026224805.1 Nevskia soli | reverse complement strand
GTCCGGCAAGGGCAGCCTGTCCGCTACTGGCACGGTCGGCTGGGAGCCGGCACTGCGCGCCGACCTCAAGGCACAGCTCGCCAACTTCGATCCCGCGCAGTTCGTGGCCGGGTTCAAGGGCCTCATCAACGGCAGCATCGTGACGCAGACCACGCAGCGCGCCGGCAAGCCGGACATTGCTTTCGCCGTCAACATCGACCACTCGCAGCTGCGCGGCAACGCGCTGACCGTGGCCGCCAATGCCGACTGGAACAACGGCACGGTGATGGTGCAGAAGCTGGCGCTGGCCGCCGGCGCCACGCATGTCGATGCCAGCGGCCAGGTGACGCCGCCGTTCGATGTGCAGGGCAAGGTCGACAGTCCCGACCTGAGTCAGCTTGCCCCGCAGCTCGGCGGGCATGCCGCGTTCGACTTCAGCCTGCAGGGTGCGCTGGATGATCCGCACCTGGTCACCAAGGGCAACGCCCAGGGCCTGCGCTATCTCGCCTACCGCGTGGCCAAACTGGACTGGGATGCCGATCTCGACCCGGCCAGGCCCTCCCATCTGAGCCTGAATGCCAGCGAGGCCCAGGCCGGCGTGCTGATTCACAGCGCCAAACTCAGCGCCACCGGGCAGGAGGTCTACCACCATGTGCAGCTCGACGTGGTGAGCGAGCGCGGCGATATCAACGTGGCGGTGGACGGCGGCTATGACCGGCGCAAGCTCGAATGGGGCGGCCAGCTCAGCTCCGGCCGTCTCGCGCCGAGCGATCTGCCGCCGTGGACGCTGGAGCATGCCGCCGGCCTGCTGCTCGGCGCCGACCGGCAGAGCCTGGAGCCGGCCTGCTTCTCCGGCGGCGGCGGCCGCGCCTGCCTGCGGCTGGAGCAGAACGTGACCGCGGCTGGCCTGCGCCTGTCGCTGGACCTCGACAAGCTGCTGCTCGCCGCCTTCAAGCCTCTGCTGCCGCAGCATTACGATCTCTCTGGCGAGATCAGCGGCAGCGGCAACATCGAGATCGCCCATGGCGATATCGCCGCCATCAACGCCGATCTGCGCACCGGCGGCATCCACATCCAGGCGCCCAGGGCGCCGCCGGTGGACATCCAGCCGAGCACGCTCAAGGCCGACCAGCAGAACGGCACGCTGCACGCCCTGCTCGATCTGCACTTGCCGCAAGGCTCGATCAGCGCCGATGTGACCGTCGCGCCGGGAGCCGACTTCCAGGCGCGCCCGCTCAGCGGCCACCTCCAGGCCAGCATTCCCGATCTGGGTTTCGTCCAGTCCTTCGTGCCCGAGCTGCAGTCGGTCAGCGGCTCGATCGACGGCACTCTGGAGTTCGGCGGCACGGTGGCGCTGCCGCGGGTGCAGGGCCAGATCGCCCTCAAGGACGGCCATGCCAAGGTGGCGCAGGCCGGCATCGAGTTGCAGCAGGTGCAGCTCAAACTGACCGGCCAGGGCGAGGGCCCGCTGGCCATCGACGGCTCGCTCCAGTCCGGCGGCGGCACGCTCGCGATCAATGGCACGCTCGATCCTTCGGTGTCGCCGCCGCACGCCGATCTCAGCGTCAAAGGCCAGAACTTCCAGGCGGTGGCCACCGTCGACGCGCGCATCTGGGTGACGCCGGAGCTGCATCTGCTGAGCGATGCTGACGGCCTGCATCTGGAGGGCACCCTGACCGTGCCGAAGGCCGAGATCACGCCGCAGGGCCTGGGCAACAACGGCGTGCCGGTGAGCCAGGACCAGATCATCGTCGGCGCCGAGCCGACCGCCGAGGAGGACCCGCTGAAGTTCTACAGCAAGGTCACCATGACGCTCGGCGATGCGGTGGACTTCAAGGGCTTCGGCCTCACCACCCGGCTGGGCGGCAGCGTCACCATCAGCGAGGAGCCGCAGCGCGTCACCACCGGCGTGGGCGAGCTGCAGCTGCTGGATGGCAAGTACAAGGCCTACGGCCAGGACCTGACCATCGAGACCGGCCGCCTCATTTTCACCGGCGGCGACGTCACCAAGCCGGCCGTGGACCTGTATGCGACGCGCCATCCGCAGTCGGATATCACCGTCGGCGTGAGCGTGCGCGGCACCCTGGACAAGCCGCTGCTGACCCTGCAGTCCGAGCCGGTCATGTCGCGCGAGCAACAACTGTCCTGGCTGGTGCTGGGCCGCTCGCTCGACACGGCCTCGACCAGCGACGCCAGCGCCTTGTCGCAGGCCGCCCTGTCGCTGGGCCTGGGCAACGACTACACGCAAAGCTTCGCCAAGCGGCTCGGCCTGGACCAGATCGGGATCGTGCAGCAGGGACCGGGCACCGATTCCAGCGTCGCCGCCAATGCCGCCGCCATCCAGGGTTCGCAGGTGGCGCAGAACGCCGGCACCGCCAGCGACCCCAACAGCTCACAAGTGGCGCAGCTGACCCTGGGCAAATACCTCACGCCCAAACTGTTCATCAGCTACGGCGTCAGCCTGTTCCAGCCCGGCCAGACCTTCCGCCTGCTCTACGACCTCGGCCACGGCTTCAAGCTGCAGACCGAATCCGGCGTAGCCAGCGGTGGCGACATCATTTACACCTTCGAGCGCGGGCACTAGGTAGGGGTGGCCCCGACACGGTGCTTGCGAAGCAATGGGTGCGGGAGGGGCCACAGCCCGCCCTACTATTTAACCGGTGCTGCTGAATCCGGAGCCGGCCGCAGTCGCATCCAAGTCGCAGAAGCCTCCAACACTGGTCGATGGAACCACAGGGGCTGAATCTGCGCAATTTGGCTTAAAGGACCCCGAGCAATCCGGAGTCGGCCACGAACACAGAGGTCACTCAGGGTGAATAAACATTGGTTGGGCGTTGCGGCACGGGCCATGTGCTACATGACCATGGTGCTTTGCGGAACGGGATTGGCTGAAGCAGAAGAAGTGGAAGCTCCAAGAACAGCCGTTCGCGTACCCATCATGTACGAAAACCCCTCGGCAGGAACAGCGATGCTTGCATTGGACTTCGGGGCGCCTTACGACCGCCATAAACCCACCGTGCTGGTGATTGCTGACGGGCAGCAATTCTATGTGCGACCCGGCGCGATGGCAGAGCTGCAGAAAAGCACATTTGGTGACGGGGTCAATGTGGTGGGCATCGTGACCCGCGGCACGACACCGGCGTTTATTCAGGCCGCGTTCGATCCCACGGGCAAGCCGGATTGGATCAAGGCCTGGAAGATCTTCAACAGTACCGAATGGATTCGCGATATCGAGTCCGTGCGCAAGAGCCTGGTCGGGGAGAATGGCAAAATCGATCTGTATGGCCGCTCGGGCGGAGGATACCTCGTGCAT
>JAMFRN010000220.1 GCA_026224805.1 Nevskia soli | reverse complement strand
GCCGCTTGTGTTGCTACTGCAGCAGGGCCGAGACAAAGTGCCCGTTGTTGTCGTCCGCCAGGAAATTGATCATGGCCGGTGTGGCGTTGCTGCCGGTGCCCGCGGCGGGAATGAAGTACGACAGGCCGAAGTAGCTGGTGCTCGCGGTGCCGCAGCTGAGGGTGAAATTTTCGCTGTAGGCGTTGTACTGCGGGTCGACCAGATTGAAATAGCCGCTATAGCTGCAGTTGTTCGAGTCGGTGCCGGTGAAGGCGCCGCTAGACTGGATGCTCAGGTTCAGGGTGAAACTGCTGCTGGTATAGGTCCAGCTGCCGGCGAGCGTGGGTAGCGACGAGGACAGGAAGTAATTGTTGTCGAAGTTGAGGGACAGGGACTGGGTGTCGCTGCCGCTGGCTTTGATCGTCGCGCTCAGACCCGCCTGCGTCAGCACCCCGTTGAGGGAGCCTTGTATGATGCTGCCGTTGCCCGGGAACACCAGGACGTTGGAAAAAACGTTATAGCCCGAGGTGTTGACCTGGTTGAAGCGGTAATAGCTGCCGCTCTGGGCCATCATGCGGCCATCGCCATTCTCGTCGATGACGGCCACCGCCGGCGTGCTCTGCTGGGTCACCGTATCGGTGAGCGACCCTTCATAGATGCCTGATGGATCGGCGCCGGAGGGGCCGCCGCAACAGTAGTAGTGATCGTGTCCGCAGCCGGCAACGGCCAGCGTCGTAACAAGGAACAAGGCCGATAGTGCCGCCTTCCGTCTTTCCATGACTCGATTCCCCCAAAAATAGTCTCCGAATGTTACAGGCGGTCCAAAGTTAAACCGGCGAAGCTGAACGCAATCTGAACGGCCAGCTCGAGGGTTGGAGTAGCGTTGCGACCGGCCTGGCACGCCGTTCGCGGGTGCCGGGGCGCTCCTGGCCCGAGGCGCCTGCGACCGTGAATTGCATGTCCGGGCGCCGTATTGGACTTGTTCAAAATGCCGGGCGAACGAAGGCGTATCATCGGTTCAGGTGCGTCACGATACTCATCTGGAGGAATAAAACATGGATGGAAATGATGGTGGACTGACTGTGCTGAGCGCGACAGTCAAGAAGTTTCTGGCTCAGCCGAAGCAGGTGCTGATCAATGGCAAATGGCAGGCCGCGCAGTCGGGCAAGACCTTTGAGGTGTTCAATCCCGCCAACGGCGAAATCATCGGCCACGCCGCGGCTTGTGAGAAAGCCGATGTCGATCTGGCGGTGTCGGCGGCGCGCAAGGCCTTCGACACCGGCCCCTGGCGCAGCATGACGCCGTCCGAGCGCGGCCGCATCGTGTGGAAGATCGGTGATCTGATTCTCAAGTACGGCGAGGATCTGGCGCAGCTGGAATCGCTGGATAACGGCAAGCCCATCGCCGTGGCACGCGCCGCGGATGTGCTGCTGGCGGCCGACCTGTTTCATTACATGGCTGGTTGGGCTACCAAGATCGAGGGCAGCTCGATTTCCCTGTCGGTGCCGTATACCCCGGGCGCCGAGTATCACGCCTACACGCGCAAGGAGCCGATCGGCGTGGTCGGCCAGATCATTCCGTGGAATTTCCCGCTGCTGATGGCGGCGTGGAAGCTCGGCCCGGTGCTGGCCACCGGCTGCACCGTAGTGCTCAAGCTGGCGGAAGAAACGCCGATGTCGGGCCTGCGCCTGGCCGAGATCTGCCAGGAAGCCGGTGTGCCCGATGGCGTGCTTAACGTACTCACCGGTTTCGGCGAGACCTGCGGCGCGCCGCTGGCGGCGCATCCGCAGGTGGACAAGATCGCCTTCACCGGCTCCACCGAAGTGGGCAAGCTGATCGTGAAAGCCGCCGCCAACGACCTGAAGAAGCTGTCGCTGGAGCTCGGCGGCAAGTCGCCGAACATCATCCTCGACGACGCCGATCTGGACATCGCCATTCCCGGCGCCGCCAGCGCGATCTTCTTCAACCAGGGCCAGTGCTGCGCCGCCGGCTCGCGCCTGTTCGTGCAGGAAAAGGTCTACGACAAGGTGATGGAGGGCATCGCCAAACTGGCCCGCGGCATCAAGGTCGGCCCAGGCCTCGATCCGAGCACGGAGATGGGGCCGCTGGTGTCGCAGATCCAGTTCGATCGCGTCTCCGGCTTCCTCAAGTCGGGTGCCGCTGACGGTGCCAAGGCCCTGACTGGCGGCAAGCGCGTCGGCAACAAGGGCTTCTTCCTGGAGCCGACCATCCTGGTCGATACCACCGAGAAGATGAGCGTCTACCAGGACGAGATCTTCGGGCCCGTGGTCACGGCCACCCCGTTCAAGGACCTCGACGACGACCTGATCCGCCGCGCCAACGACACGGTGTTCGGCCTGGCTTCGGGCATCTACAGCACCAACGCCAGCAAGGTGCATCGCCTGGCGGCGCGGCTGCGCGCCGGCACCGTGTGGGTGAACTGCTACAACATCTTCGACGCGGCGCTGCCGTTCGGCGGTTACAAGCAGTCCGGTTGGGGGCGCGAGATGGGGCAGGAGGTGTTGAAGAATTACCTGGAGACCAAATCGGTCTGTGTCAGCCTGTAGAGCAGCTCGGGTTTAGGTAGATACAGTTTGTCCCCTCTCCCGCAAGCGGGAGAGGGGAGTTATGTGTGGCTAAAGCAGATAACCCCTAAAGATACGGCGAGAACAGCCAGCACAGCGCGTCGCGAAAGCGCGCAGGAAAGCGCCGCGCACTCAGTTCTTCTGGCTTCGCCGCATGGCTGGTCGCCCGCACCTTGCTGAAGTGGGCGGCCATGCGGGTAGCCAGCGGCTCGCCGTAGTTTTCCACCATCAGCTCGAAGTTGAGGCGCAGGCTGCGGCTGTCGAGATTGGCGGAGCCGAACTGCACGTACCAGTCGTCGACGATCAGCAGCTTGGTGTGGGCGAAGGGCGGCGGCCGCAGGAACACGCGCACCTGGCGCCGCAGCAGGTGCCGCAGGATGTGGCGGGTGGCCCAGTCCATCCAGGGCTGGTCGCTGCGCTGCGGGATGATGATGCTGACGTCGATGCCGCGCAGGGCGGCGGATTGCAGCGCGCTCATCAGCGGCGAGGGCGGCAGGAAGTAGGGCGTCATCAGCCAGACCCGGTCGTGAGCGGTGGCGAGGGCGCCGATCAGCACCATCACCAGGCGGTCGATGTCCTCGTTGGGTCCTTCGGTAATGACGCGGCTGGCATGGTGGCCGTCGCCTTCTTCAGGCCCGCATGGAGCGATCACGGCAGGCTCCGGCGCGGGCTTGCCTGCGGCGAACGACCAGTCGGCGAGGAACACCTGGTCCAGCTGCCGCGCCAACGGTCCGTGGATGCGGAACTGCAGGTCGGTGATTTTGGGAACTCCGTCGGCTCCGGCGAGATGTCCCTGCTGGATGTTCATGCCGCCGGTGAACGCGGTTTCATCATCCACCACCAGCAGCTTGCGGTGATTGCGCAGATTGATGTGCAGCATCGGCGGCCACAGCCGCAAGGGCAGGAACAGGGCCGGCTTGAGGCCGTGCCGGCGCAGCAGGCGGCTGCCGCGCGGCCGGTAGAGGAAGTCGGCGAGGCCGTCGAGCAGCACCCGCACGGCCACGCCGCGCTGCTGTGCCTGCTCCAGCGCCGCGGCGAAGCTCTGCCCGGCCGCGTCATTGCGTAGGATGTAGCTGGACAGATGCACCGTGTGCCGGGCCGCGGCGATGGCGGCGAGCATGGCGGGGTAGGCCTGGTCGCCATCGAACAGGGGATCGATGCGGTTGCCGCCGAGCAGCCTGCGTCCGGACATGGCCCAGCCCAGCCGCACCAGCTCGCGCACTTCCTCCGGGTCGGCCCGCTTGATGCGCGGCGTCTGGTCCGGGCAGCGCGGCAGCGCTTGCGGCAACTCGCTGCCGAAGACGCGCACCGCCTTGGTCTGCACCCGGTTCACGCCGAACAGGTAATAGAGGATGGCGCCGGCCAGGGGGAACAGCCAGCACACCGCGATCCAGCCCCAGGCCGCGCGCGGATCGCGCTTGTGCAGCAGGGCATGGGTGGCCGCGCCGACCGCGGCAACGGCATAAATGACGAGCAGGGTGTCCTTGACGACAGGGGTCACAGGGCTTCCTTGTGTGGTGTGTATTGCCTCATAGCGGTAGGCCGGAATCGGGCGACGCGGGGATGTTCATTTCCACATGCACGCAACCCGGATCATCGGGCAGCGCATGGAGCGAGAAACCGAGGCTGCGGGCCAGCTTGAGCATGGTGGTATTTTCCGCCAGCACCTCGCCGAATACCGCGCCGATGCCTTGCTGCCGCGCGCGCAGCAGGAACTGCTCCAGCAGATGCCGGCCGAGGCCGAGCCCGCAATGCTGCTGGTCCACCAGCACGGCGAACTCGGCGCGCGCGGCGTCCGGATCGGCGGCCAGGGTGCCCATGCCGATGATGCGGTCGGCCTGTCGCGCCGGGGTGATCACCAGCGCCAGCTCGCGGTCGTAGTCGACCTGCGTCATGCGCGCGGCCAGGTCGTGGCTGAAGTGGCGGATATAGGCGAAGAAGCGCAGCCGCACGGTCTCCGGGTCCAGCCCTTGCAGCAGCTGGATCACCGCAGGTTCGTCGTCGGGGCGCACCGGCCGCACTGTGTAATGCGCGCCGCCGCGCACCAGATCATGCGCCAGCGCGGTCGGATAGGGAGCCAGCGCCAGGCGCGCCCGCTCCGGTGGCACCTCGGCGTCGAGCAGCAGCTGCGTCAGGTTTTGCTGGCATTGCACTGCGCCGCGATGCGCGTGCAGGCGCAGCTTCAACTCCGCCAGCAGCGGCTGGTCCAGCGCCAGCTGGCCGATGCGCACCAGGGCCAGGGCCAGGGCTTCGATGTCCCCGGCGGCGGCGTCCGCATCGGCGCGCAGGCCTGCGTCCGCCAGGACGCGGTGCGCCAGCAGCGGGTCCAGGGGCATGAAGCCATAGCCGCTGGGGGCGGTCAGGCCGGGCGTGGCCAGGGCGGCGCCGAGATGCGTGCCCAGTTCGGGGTGGCGCAGCACGTGCACCTCCAGCCGCAGGTCCTGGCGCGGCCGCAGCACGCGGCTGTGGATGCCATAGGCGGCCAGGGCGCGGGCGGCATCCCGGCCGCGCAGTTGCTGCTGGCCGGTTTTCAGCGCTTGCCGCAGCAGCCGTTCCGTCTCGGCGATGTCGTCCGGCGCGGCGGGGCCGCGCGGCGGAGTCTGCGTCAGCAGCTCGTGGTTGCGCGCGTATTCCCAGCGGTAGCGCACCGCTCGGGCGGCAGCGTCGGCCGAGGTGAAGCTGGCGAGGTTGGCCTCGGCGCTGAGCTTGCGCGCCGGCAGCGCGGTTTCCAGGCCCAGCCACACGGTCAGCAGGTGTTCGTCGAAACGCGCCTTGACCAGTTCCGCCGCCACGGTTTCGTGGCTGTTGCCGGCGAGCGGGCTGCGGATAAACAGCAGCACGTCCACGGCTTTGTCGCGCAGGAATGCGCGCAGCGCGGCGATGGTGCTGTCCAGCGCCGGCTCGCCGATATCGGCGCCGCCGCCGAGGCGCCGCAGGCCGGGAACCAGCTCTCGCACTTGGGCCCAGGTGGCCTCATCCGGTTCCGCCGCTTCCAGGCCGTGGCGCATCACCGCGTCGACGCCGAGCGCGCAGATGCCGGAGCCGTTGCTGATCACCAGCACGCGCGCCTGGTGCAGCGCCGGCAGGCGGTGCAGCGCGGCGAAGGCGTCGAACAGGGCCGGCAGGCTCAGGCATTCCACCATGCCGGCGCGGGCGAATGCCGCTGAGCGCACCGGGTCGGGCCCCTTGCCCTGCCAGTCGGCCAGGCGCGTCTGCAACGCCACCACCGGCTTGGCGCGGGCGCAGGCGCGCGCCGCCGACATGAACTTGCGGGCGCCGCGGATGTGTCCGACTTCGACCGCCACGGCGCGGGTGTGCGGGTCGAGGGCGGCGTAATCGAGCAGGTCGGCGATGTCGACGTCGCTTTCGCCGCCGGTCACCGCCACCCAGGAGAAGCCGAGGCGGCGGCCGGTGGCCCAGTCGATCGCGGCGGAAGCGACGGACTGCGATTGCACGATCAGCGCCAGCGAGCCGGGCAGCAGCGCCGCGGGCAGGGCGCTGGCGTGGAGCCGGTTGCGCGGGTGCAGGATGCCGGGGCTGCGCGGACCGAGCAGACGTGTGGTGTGGGTGCGGGCGGCCTGCAGCAGCGCCGTGTCGGGCGGTGCGCTGTGCGGCCAGATCAGGGCGCGGCAGCCGCGGGCGGCGAGCTGCGCCAGCATGGCGGAGTCGAGCGCGGCCGGGTCGCCGACGATGCCGAGCACGCCGGCTTCGCTGCCATCCAGCTGCTGCATCGATGGCGCCAGCAATCCTTCCGGGGCGCCATGGCGCAGGTTGTCGGCCAGTTCCCGTGCGGTGCTGCCGACGGCTGCGCCGAGCAGCACCACGCGCCTGGGCTGGAAATAGGCTTCCAGGTTGCGGATGGTCACAGAATCATGTCGCCGCTGAGGAAAGGCTGCAGGAAGCGCTCGACGCTGCGCGCCAGCGCATGTAGCGAATAGCCGCCTTCGAGCATCGCCACGACCCGTCCCGGGCAGCAGCTTTCCGCGATCCGCTGGATCTGCGCGGCGATCCAGGAATAGTCGTCATAGCCCAGGCGCAGGTCGCCCAGCGGGTCCTCGGCGTGGGCATCGAAACCGGCGGAGACCAGAATCATCTGCGGTTTCTGCTCCATCATCGCGCCGAGCCAATGGCCGCTCACCGCGGTGCGGAATTCCGCGCTTCCGGCGCCGGGCGGCAGGGCCACGTCAATCAGGTTGTCGACGTCGGCCAAGCTCTCCCAGTAGGGATAAAGCGGCTGCTGATAGGTGGAATAAAGCTTGACCCGCGGGTCCCCGGCAAAGATCCTGGCGGTGCCGTTGCCGTAGTGCAGGTCGAAGTCGAGGATGGCGATGCGCTGCAGACCTTGCGCCAGCGCATGCGCGGCGGCGACGGCGACGTTGTTGAAGAAGCAGAAGCCCATGGCGCGGCCGCGCTCGGCATGATGCCCCGGCGGGCGCACGCAGCAGAAGGCCAGGCCGGCCTGCTCCGCCAGCACCAGGTCCACCGCCTTGATGCCGGCGCCGGCGGCATGCAGCGCGGCGTCGGCGGTGTGGTCTCCCTGCGCGGTGTCCGGGTCGTGCCACAGCGGGCCGCGCGAGGTGTCGGCATGCAGCACGCGCTCGATGTGGGCGCGATCGTGTACCGACAGCAGCTGTTCGATGCTCGCGGCGGGGGCCTGCACCTGCTGCATGAAGTCGAGCAGGCCGCACAGGCGCAGGCGATCCTCGATCGCCTGCAGGCGCTGCGGACACTCGGGATGGCCTTCGCCGTTGCTGTGGCGCAGCGAGGACGGATGCGTGATCCAGGCGACGGGGCGGAATGGAGTCACCGTTTCTCCTCGCGGTGCCGGCGGCAGGGCGCCAACTGGTCGATGCTTGTTATGTGCGGGACAGTGTAGCGCCGCAGCACCTCGCCATGTCGGATCGACGGGGTATGCCAGCTGGCTCGGTACAGACGGGCGGAGTGATCTTGCGCACAACTCCGGCCCTCTGTCCCGATCGGCGTCAAGTAAACTGCGACGGTCGCCGCCGGCACGGCGTGGGGGTGTTCACGTCGCGGCGATCCACCGGATAAACAGACAACAGGGAGGAGGCAAGGTGACGAAGAAGCGCAAGGACGAGATTCCTCCGGCACAACCGCATCCGCATCTGCCCTATCTGCTGCCGGTGGAGGACCGGCTTGCGGCAGGCAAGGCGCTGCGCGATCGCTGCCCGCGCAAGTCGCATGCGCTGTGGAAGGCGCCGGCCAAGCGCCCCGATCCGATTGCGCTGCTGGTCGCTTCGAGCAAGGGGCGGCTGAGCAAGCTGCTGCCGCTGCGTTACGGCCGCATGATGGTTTCGCCGTTCACCTTTTATCGCGGCGCAGCGGCGGTGATGGCGAGCGATCTGGCCGGCACGCCGGTCACCGGCCTCAAGCTGCAGGCCTGCGGCGACTGCCACCTGCTCAACTTCGGCGGCTTCGCCACGCCGGAGCGCAAGCTGGTGTTCGACATCAACGATTTCGACGAGACCTCGATTTCCTACTGGGAGTGGGACGTCAAGCGCCTGGCCGCAAGTTTCGTGCTGGCCGGCCGCTCCAATGGCTTCGACGACGACGACAGTCGCGAGATGGCGTGGCGGGCGGTGCGCTCCTATCGCAAGAGAATGGCGGCCTTCGCCAACATGTCGGTGCTGGAGGCCTGGTACGCGGCGATCGACCTGGAGGAGCTGATCGAGACGGGCGGGGGCGAGGAGTTCGGCTATTTCGACCAGGAGAAGGTCGACCAGGCGATTTCGAGAACGGCGCACGCGCATGAGCTGGCCAAGCTGACCTATATCAGCGGCGACCAGCCGCGCATCAGCGACGACCCGCCGCTGATCTTCCATGCGGAGGATGTGCAGAAGGACCAGCACTATCGCCAGGAAGTGCAGCATGCCGTCCGGCGCTATATCGACTCGCTGTTGCCGGCGCGGCGGCTGTTGCTGGACCGTTACCGCATCGTCGATGTGGCGATGAAGGTGGTCGGCGTCGGCAGCGTCGGCACTGAATGCGGCGTGATCCTGCTGATGTCGGGCAACGGCGATTCGCTGTTCCTGCAATACAAGCAGGCGATGAGCTCGGTGCTGGAGCCCTACACCGGTATCAGTCTCTACCCCAATCACGGCCAGCGCGTGGTGATCGGGCAGCAGATCATGCAGACCGCCAGCGATCTGTTCCTGGGCTGGACCCAGGGTGACGATGGCCGCTGCTTCTACATCCGGCAGCTGCGCGACGTGAAGGTGAAACCGGTAATCGACGGTATGCGGCCGGTGAACATGCGCAGCTACGCCAAGGCCTGCGGCTGGGCGCTGGCGCGCGCGCACGCGCGCTCGGCCGATGCGGTGACGCTGTCCGGCTACCTGGGTTCGGGCGATGCCTTCGAGGATGCGCTGGTGGAGTTCGCCGGCCACTACGCCGACCAGTCCGAGCGCGATCACGCCCTGCTGCGGCGGGCGATCCGTGCCGGGCGCATCGAGGCGCTGTCGGAGACCGGCTGAAAGGGAACTGAAAGCCCGCGGCGGCAGGTGGGCGCGATTTTTGCGTTAGCCCCTTTCCAGACACTCCACTCTGGGAGGGCGGACGATGCAAGTCCTGTCCAAAATCGCCACCGCACAATTTCAGCCCGACGACGACCCTGCGCTGCAGCCCGTTGACGGCTTGATGCGCTCCGAACTGGTGCGTCGCCTGTTCGAGGAGCATAACCGCGCCCTGATCCGTTTCCTGGTCGCCAAGCTCAGCTCCGAGGCCGAGGCGCAGGAGGTGGCGCAGGAGGCTTATGTGCGCCTGCTGCGCCTGGAAGACGCCTCGGCGATGAGCTTTCTCCGGGCCCATCTGTTTTCCATCGCCGCCAATCTGGCGGTGGATCGCCTGCGTCACCGCCAGGTGCGGGAGCGCAATGCGCCGCAGGACATGTTCGAGGATCTGCTGACGCGGCCGGGGCCGGACCGCGAGGTTTTGGGGCAGCAGGAACTGGAAGTGGTCAAGGCCGCACTGAAAAAACTTCCGGAAAAGTGCCGTCGCGCGTTCTTGTTACATGTATTCGAGGGACATAGCGTGCGCGAGATCGCCGAAACCATGCAATTGACTGACCGCATGATTCGCCATTATGTGGCGCGGGCGCTCACGGTTTGCCGCGAATGCCTGGACGAAACCAAGAGCCTGTAACACCATGAATCGCACCTGCGACGGCAGTCAATTTGGGGCAGCGCAACGCGGAAGGGGCGCGGCATGGTGATGCCATGCGCGCACCGGCCGGTCCTGCAATCCCCAAAAACGACCACGCCGCACAGGTTTGCGCACAACATCGCGCCGCAATGCGCCGTCAGTCCCGGCCGTGGCAGTGCTGTGGCCGAAAGCGGCGCCGTTCGTCGTGCGATTTTGCATCGCAACGCGGGTGTGATTCATGGCGCTACAGACTCTATGGGATAATGGTCGCTGGAGGAGCGACGCATGACCCTGGGGGACACATTCAAGCCGACGCAACTGGAGCAGGCGAGCCTGTGGTGGGTACGCCTGCGCGAGGATGACGTTGCGCCGGAGGAAATCAGCCGCTGGCTCGACTGGTGCCAGAGCGATCCCGTCAATCTTCAGGCCTTCGAGAAAGTCGAAAGCCTGGGCGGGCGTCTGGCCGCCCTCGATGCGGCGACGCGCGCCGACATGGTGCGCGAGCTGCTGGGCGAGCCCCCGGCCGATCGGAAGCCGCTCTCGCGTACGCGCCGCTACCTGCCTGCGGCCGCCGGCCTGGCCCTGGCGGCGGGTATCGCCGCGGTGGTGATGATGGGCGGCGGCGCCCTGCCACACCCGGTGAGGGCGATGCCGGCAGTGCTGGAATCCGTTTCCTACGTCACCCGCAAGGCGCAGAGCCAGGATGTGAGCCTGGTCGATGGCTCGCGCGTCGCCATCGGCGCCGACTCCGCCCTGGCGGTGAACTACACCGCCGCCAGCCGCAATCTTCAGCTGAGCAGCGGGGAAGCCTTTTTCGAGGTACAGCACAACCCGGACCGGCCGTTCGTGGTGCAGGCCGGGCGCCTCAAGGTGATCGCTGTTGGCACCGCGTTCAATATCCGCAAGACCGGCGACAAGGTCGAAGTGATCGTCACCCACGGCGCAGTCGATGTGGAGGATGGCGCGAGCCAGCCGCCCGCCGCGGGCGGCCGCAGCCCGACGCTGCCCAAGGACGGGGTAATCCGCGTCGCCGCCGGGCAGCTGGTGGTAGCCGATCGCGGCAGCCCAAGCCTGACGGTGCGGCCGGCCGACCGGGAAGCCGCGGTGTCCTGGCGTACCGGCAGCATGAGTTTCCTCGACGAGGATCTGTCCCTGGTGGTGGCCAATCTGAATCGTTACGCCAGCCGCGAGGTGCAGATCGCCGATCCGGCACTGGATCACCTGCGCTTCACCGGTTCGGTGCTGCAGGGGCACGAGGAAGAATGGCTCGCCGCCCTCCAGAAAGTGTTCCCGGTGACCGTGCGTGAGAGCGACGACGGACGGGTGCTGCTCTACCGCCGCGGCGACGCTCCTGCCGGCCACAATCTCGCGGTAGCCGGCTGAAGCCAGGTTTCTTTCGCGGTAATCCCTGAAGACCGATAACGCCTGGCTGCGCCGGGCGCAGCCGCGCGGCTGTGCGGGTCTTTCCCGACTCATCCAAAGCCAAATCGGGTTTTTCCTCAACGGGGCTGTTTCCGCTTTCATCGCCTCGCCCGTTCTTGATTGGACTCCCTAATTTGGTGAACCACTCATGAGCGAACGCAGCGAAAGAAAGCGCGGTGTCGTCGCCGATGCGGCGACGCGACTGTACCGGCGCGGGCTGACCTATCGCGAAATTTCCGGACAGATGGGCATCACGGTGGCCGCGGCCAGATCGCATGTGCGGGCGGGGCTTGGCGACGCGCCGGCGCGGGTGCGGCACTACAGCCTTCAAGGCATGACGGCTGCCCGGGGCAGCTAGGGGTATAGTCAAGGCGGACCGCTGCGGTCCGCCATAACGCGGTCAATTACAACCAGGGAGACACTATGAGCGGGGCAGGATACGGTTCGATGAGCCGGCGTGAGCTGCTGATGATGATCGGCGCGGCGGCGGGAAGCTCGGTGGCCTACCGCGCCATGGCCAGTCTGGATCTGGTGGCGGAGTCCGATTACAAGGGGCCGATCAAGCTGGAGGGCGATCCCAAAGGGGCCTCGGTGCTGATCCTTGGTGCCGGCCTCGCCGGCCTGGTGGCGGCGCTGGAGCTGCGCAAGGCCGGCTACAAGGTGCAGGTGCTGGAGTACAACCAGCGGGTCGGCGGCCGCAACTGGACCCTGCGCGGCGGCGACAGCTATACCGAGCTGGGCGGCTTCGAGCAGAAGTGCGAATTCGATCCGGGGCTGTATCTCAATCCCGGTCCCTGGCGCCTGCCGTATCACCACAACGCCATTCTCGACTACTGCAAGCGCCTGGGTGTGGTGCTGGAGTCGTTCAACCAGGTTAACTACAACGCTTACCTGCACTCGGCCAAGGCCTTCGGCGGCAAGCCGCAGCGCTATCGCCATATCCAGGCGGATTTCAACGGCGGCGTGGCCGAGCTGATGGCCAAGAGCACCAAGCAGAAGAAGCTGGACCAGCTGGTATCCAAGGAGGATCGCGAAATCCTGCTGGAAGCGCTGAAAGGCTGGGGCGCGCTGGGCAACGACTACCGCTACAGTATCGGCCACGAATCCAGTGAGCGCCGCGGTTACGACCAGGATCCCAACGGCGGCACCATCGGCAAGCCGGTGCCGTCCACGCCCATGTCCATCGACGAGATTCTCAAGTCCGGGCTGTGGCGCTATCTGGTGCATGGCCACATCTACGAATTCCAGACCACCCTGTTCCAGCCGGTGGGCGGCATGGACATGATCTCCAAGGCTTTCGCCAAGGAAGTCGGGGACCTGGTGCGCTTCAACTGCAAGGTCACTGCGATCAAGCAGGATGGGCAGAAGGTGACTGCCACTTATGTCGACACCAAAACCGGCGGCACGCCGACCCAGGTCAGTGCCGACTGGTGCCTGTGCACCATTCCGGCCTCGGTGTTGAGCCAGATCGATCTGGACGTGAGCGCGCCGATGCATGATGCGATCAACGCGCTGCCCTATGAAGCTTCGATCAAGGTTGGCTTGCAGGCCAAGCGCCGCTTCTGGGAGCAGGACGAGGGCATCTACGGCGGCGTCAGCTTCACCGACCTGCCCAACAACATGATCGGCTATCCCAATACCGGCTATTTCGGTTCCGGCAAGGGCGTGCTCCTCGGCGCCTATACCTTCGGCCCGAACGCCTTCGAATTCACCGCGCTGCCGCCGGAAGAGCGGGTGAAGAAAGCGATCGAGTTCGGCGCCCAGATCCATCCGCAGTACAAGGACGAGATCGAGAACGGCATCGCCGTCGGCTGGCACCGCGTACCCTGGATCCTGGGTTGCGCCGGCGCCTGGACCGAGGAAAAGCGCAAGCAGCATTACAACAATATCTGCCAGATCGATGGTCGCGTGCTGCTGGCCGGCGAGCATGTTTCCTACATCCCGGCCTGGCAGGAAGGCGCCATCACCTCCTCGCTCAATGCGATCTCGCGACTGCACCAACGCGTGGTGAACGGCTGATGCGCGCTCCCAACCGCAACAAGGAAAAGCTCATGACCCGGATTCTCGGTGGCGCGCGGCTGATGCTGTGCGCGGGCCTGGTGCTTGGCGGCGCAGGCCAGACGGCGCAGGCCGTCGATCACAGCTTCAGCAGCGGCTTCAAATTCCAGGAACGCGACGGCGAGGCGCTCTACCACGGCATCTGCCAGGGTTGCCATATGCCGCAGGGGCAGGGCGCCGCCGGTGCCGGCGCGTATCCGGCGCTGGCCGGCAATCCGCGTCTGGCCTCGAAGATTTATCCGGCCTTCATGGTGATCAATGGCAAAAAGGCCATGCCCAGCTTCGCCGGCGCGCTCGACGACGACCAGGTGGCCGCGGTGGCGAACTACGTGCGCAGCCATTTCGGCAACCAGTACACCGACCAGGTGACCCCGGCCGAGGTCAAGGCGCTGCGTCCGAAAGCGCCGCCCGCCGCATCCGAATGACATTCGAAACCAAGAGGAGTAACCGCATGAACAACCAACAGATGCTTCGCAATCTCGGCCTGGGCCTGGCGCTGAGCGCCATGCTCGCCGGCACCAGCGCCTGCAGCAAGGGCGAGGTGGTGCGCTACAAGCTTCCCAACGGCGCCAAGTTCCCCATCTCCATGGGTGTGGAGATTCCCGCCGGCAAGAACCTCATCTTCCTCAGCGGCATGACCCCGCCGGTGTCGGACGAGACCCAGCCGAAGGACTCCATCGCCGCCTATGGCGATACCAAGACCCAGACCATCGGCGCGCTCAAGAACATCCAGAATGCCCTGAAAAGCATGGGCCTGAGCATGAAGGATGTGGTCAAGATGCAGGTATTCATGGCGGGCGACCCGGCCAAGGGCGGCAAGCTGGATTTCCCCGGCATGATGGAAGGCTATACGCAGTTCTTCGGCACCCCGGACCAGCCCAACCTGCCGTCGCGTTCGGCCATGCAGGTGGCAGCCCTGGCCAATCCGGGGTTCCTGGTCGAGATCGAGGTGGCCGCGGTCCGGCCCTGAAGCAAGGCTGAGCGGCAGCGCGGTCCTCCCCGCCAGGGGAGGGCTGCGCCTGCCAGCACGCTTTTTGCAACCACCGTTACAAGGGCCCGTTGTGGCCTGTCCGACGGACGTGCGTCAGCTTGATGAGGACTGTGCGAGAAACCAGGGCAATGGCGCTCTGGCCTGTGGCGCGATGGTTGCTGCTGGCACTCGCGGCGGTGGCCGTGTGCGCGCGCGCCGAGGAACAGGACAGCACGGTTGATTTCGACATCCCGCCGCAGGTCCTGGCTACGGCGCTGACGCAGTTTTCGGCGCAAAGCGGATTCCAGGTAGTTGCGGCGGCCTCCGGGCTCGCCTCCGCGCACTCCCAAGGTGTTAGCGGTCGCATGCAGCCCCTGGCCGGACTGCTGCTGTTGCTGCGCGACACCCCCTATGGCAGTCAATTGATCGGCGCCAGGACCATCGCGGTGATCGAGCGGGACGGGACCGAGGCCGCCGGCGCGCCCATGCAGAATTCCGAACCGGGGGCACCAGTGGCACCGGCGGCAGCGACCGCGCCGCCGCTGGAAGGCCACGGCGAGGCGGCAGTCGAATCCGACACGCTCAATGCCGTGGTGGTGACCGGCTCGCGGGTCAAGCGCTCGGTGGTGCAGAGCAGCGCGCCGATCGACGTGGTGACGGCGCAGGAACTGGAGGCCACCGGTGCCGGTACCCTCACCGATGCGCTCAATCTGCTGCTGCCGTCATTCAATCTTCCGGCAACTCCAGGACAGGACCAGAGCGCCATCGTGCGCCCGGCCAATCTGCGCGGGCTCAATGCCGACCAGATGCTGGTGCTGGTCGACGGCAAGCGCCGCCACGCCAGCGCCATCGTCAACGCCAATTCGTCGATCAACAAAGGGTCCGAGCCGGTGGACCTCAACATGATCCCGTTCTCGGCGATCGACCATCTCGAAGTGCTGCGCGATGGGGCTTCCGCCCAATACGGTTCCGATGCCATCGCCGGGGTGCTCAACATCGTGCTGAAGCGGGACAATCATGGCGCCGAACTGTCGAGCCGCAACGGCATCTACGATTTCAAGGATGGCTTCACCACCCAGGACGGCGCAGATGCCGGTTTCAAGCTCGGCAACGGCGGTTTTGCCCACCTCAGCGGCGAGATATTCAGCCAGAATTTCACCAACCGCTCGGCCGATGCCGAGGGGCCGTTCTACTACGCGCTGCCCAGCGGCGCCCCGGATCCGCGCGAGGCCACTGCCGGCCGCGACAAGGTCATCGACGGCCTGCCGATCACGCGCACCCTGAACCTGGGCTACAACGCCGATCTGCCGCTCGGCGTCGATACGCATCTCTACTCGTTCTCCACCTTCACCGCGCGCCACGGCACCGGCTTCGAAAATTTCCGTTATGCCAACGGCAACAACGATCCGCCGTATGACTGGTCGATCTATCCGGACGGATTCGAGCCGCGCGAGGTGATCCACGAGATCGATTTCTCCACCACGCTCGGCGTCAAAGGCGCGGACCTGTTCGGCTGGACCTGGGATCTGAGCAGCACCTACGGCAAGGACGATGCGGCGGTATTCACCGAGCACACCCTCAACGCCACGCTCGGACCAGGTTCGCCGACCAGTTTCTACGACGGCAGCTGGATCAACAGCGAATTCACCAACGACATCGATTTCAGCCGCGCTTTCCAGGTGGGGCTGGCCGGACCGCTGCATGTCGCCGCCGGAGCGGAGTACCGCAACAACGGCTACGGCATCAAGCCGGGTGAACCCGGATCCTACGAAACCGGCAGCTATACCTCGTTCTGCGCGCCGGTGACCACCACCAACACTTCCGATCCCTGTTATCCCGATACCACCAAGAACCCCAGTTCCGGCGCGCAGTCTTACAATGGCTTCAGCCCGGCCACCACCGGGCATGCCTACCGCGACAACTACGCTGGCTACGTCGATTTCGAAACCCGGCCGCTGCCGCGCTGGGACGTCGGCCTGGCAGCCCGCTATGAGCATTACAGTGACTTCGGCGATACCCGCACCGGCAAGTTCTCGATGCGCTACGAACTGATGCCGGCGCTGGCGGTGCGCGGTACGGTCAACAACGGCTTCCGCGCCCCGACTGTGGGGCAGTCGCTATACGCGACCTCCAGTACCTTCTTCCAGACCATCAACGACGTCTCTACCGCGATCAATGTGATCACGGCGCCCGTGGCTTCGACCGAGGCGCGCGCCCTGGGCGCCACTCCGCTGCGGCCGGAGCGGTCCAGCAACTACAGTGTGGGCTTCGTAGCCACGCCGACACGCGACATCGATATGACGGTGGATGCCTATCGCATTTATGTGCGCCATCGCATTCTCGAGACCGGCATTCTCAGTGAGCAGCTCGACCCCGGCATCGGCACGGCCCTGCAGCAGGCGGGGGTCGATCCCTCCACCAATGTGCAGTATTTCACCAACGCCGCGGATACCCGCACCCAGGGCATGGATGCCATTTTCAACTTGCGCACGCAATTCAGCGGATGGGGCCTGGTGCGCTGGATCGCCGAGGCCAACTGGAACCAGACCAAGATCACCCGCATCGAGCCCAATCCGCCGCAGCTCGCCGATATCACCCAGACCACCCCGGGCTTCCAGCTGTTCGATGCGGCGCAGCAGGGCTATCTCACGGTCGGCACGCCGCGCAACAAGGTAATTCTTGGCGGCACCTGGCTGGATGGGCCGCTGACCGCCAACCTGCATCTGGTGCGCTATGGCCATGTGGTGGACAGCACCAAGGCCGACAGCGGCATCTACGAGGAGATTCCACCAGCATGGATCACCAACCTCGATGTGGCCTGGGCCTTGACGCACAAGCTGACCCTGGGCGCCGGCGCCAACAACCTGTTCGACAAGTATCCGCCGCAGACCTCGCTCGCCTTTCGCGGTGACTTCGGTCCTGGCAGCGACTATGTGGGGTTCGAGAAGTACAGCGGCTTCTCGCCGTACGGCTACTCCGGTGGTCTCTATTACCTGCGCCTGACGTACCGCTTCGACAGCTGAGCCCCGCGACCGCGGCCGCAAACCCATTTCCGTTTCGACCCTGTCGCGCGTTCTTGAAATAGGTGCGCGTGGATGCCTTGCGGCCGGTCAGGCAGGATGCCGCCTTTTCTGTGTCCGATTCTTGCTTGTCATTTTCCAGACCTCTTCCGGAGCAATTCGATATGGCAGTTTCCATTCTCAGCGTGGCGGCGGACGCCGCCGATGCGATCAATCCCGCTGACCTCTCCATCCAGCATCTGGTGTCCCAGGCCGACCCCGTGGTCAAGGCGGTGCTGGTGATTCTGGTGCTGTTCTCGATCTGGTGCTGGACCGTGATGTTCGAGAAATTGTTCGCCTTCACCGCCGCCTTCGGCGCGGCGCGGCGCCTGGAGTCGACCCTGGAAAACGGCACCCTGG
>JAMFRN010000219.1 GCA_026224805.1 Nevskia soli | reverse complement strand
CCTCGATTCGTGTGGCTGCGCTAAAAACTCGGGGGGATGGGGTGTGTTGTTGGGGGGGTGGTGCGATGCGCAACCCACCGCTTTTCGTTTACTCAGTCAAGTTAGGCGTTGATTGAGAATGTGCAACGGTGGGTTGCGCTTCGCTCCACCCACCCTACAACTCACCCGTTCGCCCCGAGTGTGTCGCGCAGCGACACGTATCGAGGGGCCTGCCGCGGTCTCCGCTGCGCAGCTTTTACCCACCCGCCCGGGTACAATACGCGACCCTTGAAGCCGCGCCACGCACCGGCAGCGGCAGCGCCGAACCCCCTTTATGTCACTGTTCCGCGGTATCAATCTGCTCGCGCTGGTCCTGTGTTTCGTGGTCGTCGTCTTCGGCGCCTATGTGCGCCTGTCCAACGCCGGCCTCGGCTGCCCCGACTGGCCCGGCTGCTACGGCCACCTCACCGTCACCGCCGCAGCCAATACTGCCGCCTCCGACGTGGCCCGCGATTTCCCGAGCCGCCCGGTGGTGGAAGCGCCCAAGGCCTGGAAGGAAATGATCCACCGCTACCTGGCCACCACGCTCGGCACCCTGCTGCTGATTCTCGCCGCGTTGACCTGGATCTTCAGCAGCCTGCGCCATCTGCGCTGGCTGACCATGGCACTGATCGGCACCGTCTGCCTGCAAGGCGCGCTGGGCGCGCTGACCGTGCTGTGGAACGTCAATCCCGTCACCGTCACCGGCCACCTGCTGGTCGGCCTCACCACCCTGGCCCTGCTGTGGTGGCTGTGGTTGCGCGGCACCGCGGAAGCAGCGGTTGCGGCGCCCGCCGGGCGCGAGCGCGAGGCGCGTTCCGAGCGCCAGGCCTGGATCAACGCGCAGCACCAGCGGCAACGCACGTCGCCGGCGCCAGCCGCCCCCTGGGGCCTGCGCACCTGGGCCGTGCTGGCCTTGCTGCTGGTGGTGGGGCAGATCTTCCTCGGCGGCTGGACCAGCTCTAATTACGCTGCCCTGGCCTGTCCGGATTTCCCCGCCTGCCTCGGCTCCTACGCCCCGCAGACCGACATCGCCCAGGCCTTCAAGGTCTGGCACGGCACCGGCGCCAACTACGAATACGGCATCCTCGACGGCGCCACCCGCGCCACCATCCACCTGATGCACCGCTACGGCGCCCTGCTGCTGAGCCTGGTGCTCGGCGGCCTGGCGCTGTTCCTGCTCGCCACTGCCAGAACGATGCGGTGGCGCCGCCTCGGCGCCGCCCTGCTCGGCGCCTTGCTGCTGCAAGTGTGCATCGGCATCAGCATCGTCAAGCTGTCGCTACCGCTGTGGCTGGCCGACGCGCACAATGGCGGCGCCGCGCTGCTGCTGCTGGCCGTGGTGGCGGTCAATTTCTTCGCCTGGCGCAAGCCGGAAACCGTAGCAGCCTGAGCCGACCATGACCGCACAGACCACTGTCGCCGCACCGCTGGGCCTGCGCCACCGGCTCAACGAGTACTACGAGCTGTGCAAGCCGCGCGTGGTGATGCTGATCGTCTTCACCGCCATCATCGGCATGTTCCTCGCCGTGCCCGGCCTGCCGCCGCTGGACCGGCTGCTGTGGGGCACCATCGGCATCACCCTGCAGGCTGCCGCCGCCGCCGCCGTCAACCAGCTGATCGACCGCAACATCGACGCCCGCATGGCCCGCACCTGCGGCCGGCCCCTGGTCACCGGCACCCTGTCGGTGACCGAATCGGTGGTGTTCACCGCCATCATCGGCAGCGCCGGCTTCGCCGTACTCTACCTCCTGGTCAACCCGCTCACCGCCTGGCTGACCCTGGCCACCCTGATCGGCTACGCCGGCGTCTACACCCTGTACCTGAAGCGCGCCACGCCGCAGAACATCGTCATCGGCGGCGCCGCCGGCGCCGCGCCGCCGGTTCTGGGCTGGGCCGCCATCACCGGCACCATCCACCCGCACGCCCTGCTGCTGTTCCTGATCATCTTCACCTGGACGCCGCCGCACTTCTGGGCCCTGGCCATCGAGCGCCACAAGGAATATGCCGACGTCGACGTGCCCATGCTGCCGGTGACCCATGGCCTCGAATACACCCGCCTGCAGGTGCTGCTCTACACCATCCTGCTGCTGGTGGTGAGCGTGCTGCCCTTCGTCTTCAACATGAGCGGCCTCATCTACCTGGCGGGCGCCCTGGTGCTCGGCGCCGTGTTCCTGGCCTACGCCATCCGTCTCAAATGGGCGCCGCGTCCGGGCCTGCCGATGCGCACCTTCGGCTATTCCATCGTCTACCTGATGGGCATATTCACCCTGCTGTTCGCCGACCACTACATCCGTTGATCTATCCTGTACACGCCGGCTGACCCGAAGGGCCAGCCGGCGTTTTCACATCCAGAGCAAGGGGAGCCATGAGCGAAGAATACGAAGTACCCAGCCCGCACGAACATCACGTCGAGCACCAGGCCGAGCATGGCGTGGCCCTGAGCCAGCAGATCGCCATCTTCACCGCCATCCTCGCCACCCTTGGCGCCATCGTCTCCTACCTCGGCGGCCACACTCAGAACGAGGCGCTGTACTACAAGAACGAGGCGGTCTACTTCCGCTCGCTCGCCTCCGACCAGTGGGCCTACTACCAGGCCAAGGGCATCAAGGAAGCGCTGGCCGAGTCCGAGCTGGCCGCCGCCACCGACCCCAAGCGCATCGACCAGATCAAGGACAATCTCAAGCGCTACGCCGACGAAAAGGCCGACAGCACGCAGAAGGCCAAGGATTTCGAAGCCAAGTCGGAAGAGGCCAACCACCACGCCGAGCATTCCCTGCATCCGCACGAAAAGCTGGCGATGGCGATGACCCTGATCCAAATCGCCATCTCGGCGGCCTCGATCACCGCGCTGACACGCAAGCGCTGGCTGTTCGGCCTGGCGGCAGTGGCGGCGGCCGGCGGTATCCTGCTGTGGATACTCGCGTTCGTGCTGGTGTAGGGTTCGGCTGCTCAGTCATATAACGCGATGCCGCAACCCCCTCTCCCCTTGGGGGAGAGGGCTGGGATGAGGAGTAGCCCTACACGCGAGGGTGGTGGAGAGCCTAGTAGGGTGGGTGGAGCGAAGCGCAACCCACCATTGCGCCTCAGCGACGAAACGGTGGGTTACGCCGCCGGGCGGCTCTACCCACCCTACGGTATTCCGTCAATTCCCCGAGGAAGTCGAATCGATCGGCGCGCAGTTGGTACGCCCCGACATCGCGCAGTCCTGTATCTGCGACATGTTATGCAGCACGTGCACCAGGAACAGCCCGCCTACGATCAACCCCAGCACGATGATCAGGCCGACCGTGGCGCCACGGCGCGAGTCGGGGGTCTGCGGGTCGGGTGATTGCTGTTCGTTCATAGCCGGATGATCGGTTGCGCGGGTGGCCGCAAAGGTGTGTGCCTGAATTATCTCATCAACCTGCTGCCGAGCGGCTTCCCGAAAGCGATTTCCAGCCCGCGCCAAACGTAAAGGGCGGAACGCACCCAGGCGTTCCGCCCTTTGCTGTTTGAGCCGGCCGGATCAGGCGCTGCGCGCGCGCCTGCGGCGCAGCAGAGCCAGTGCACCCAGCGGCAACAGCAGTGCCGGCGCAAAGGCGCCGCCGCTGTTGCTGTTGGTGACCCCCACGTTGCCGGCCACCGTCACCGCCAGCGTGCCGCTCGGCAGATTGCCGAGGCTGCTGCTGTCCACGCCGTAGGTGATGCTGTCCGAATACAGCGCGCCGTTGGTGTAGAGATAGAAATTGCCGCTCGCCGTCGAGTAGTCCAGCGAGGTGCTGCCGGCAAAGGTGAACGGCAGGGCGTTGACGTTGATCTCGGCGCCCGTGTTCAGGTTCAGCTCCACCAGTTCCTGCGTGCTGGCGTCGACGCCGTAGGGGATATCGTTGGGGCTGGTGCCGACACTCACCACGCCCTGGATATTGCCCACGCCGCCGTTCGGATTGCCGATCTCGAGGCTCGACGTGCTGCCCCCCCCCACCACCACTTCCAGTAGGTCCGCGCCGTTGGCGACCAGATAGGCGTCCAGTCCGGACGAGCCGCCGCTGCCGTTGAGGAAGCCAAAGTCGCCGTTGCCGGTCGCGGTCGAGCAGCCATAGCTGCCGTTCACTTCGGTCAGGCTGGCCTGGCCGCTGCTGTTGCCCGTGGTGTTGACGGAGAACAGCTGGCAGACGCCGCCGTCGCTCGCCAATAGATACAAGGTTGCGTTGTCCGACGACACCTTGGCGCCGATCGTGTTGAAACCGCTCGGCAAGGAGTAGCTCAGCGGTCCGTTGTTGCCGGAGGTGTTGTCGACGCCGGGACTGGCGGAATCGACGGTACCGATATTCGAGCTGGTGACGTAGATCAGGGTCTCGGCAGAGGCGGCGGGCGCCGCCAGCAAAGCGAGGGCGGCGAAAGGCGCGGACAGCAGGGTCAGCTTCTTCAGTACGGGCACGGATCCAACTCCCTTTGGTAAACGGGTCGCGATTGAGGTGCGCCGACGTTACACAGGCCGCGCGTAAACAGGTGTCAAGCGGGGGTAAAGATTTGCAACCGGAGTTGGGTTATGACGTGACATACAAGGTTTAGCCGCGCTGCGGCGGAGCGAATGTAAAATTTGCTTACGGAGATGCTGCGTTTGTTACGGAGTAGTGGTTCGGCGCTGACCACATTTCTCCCCCTCCCCTTGCGGGAGGGGACCGAGGGGAGGGGCGCTTTTCTATCTGAACAACCCCCCCGTTCGTCCCGAGTGCCCGCGCAGCGGGCGTATCGAGGGGCCAGCCCCGCACTTCGACGCTCCGTAGGATGTGCTGAGCGCAGCGAAGCGCATCAATCGCGGCTTTCTTTGAGCTGGCTCTGAAACTTCAGCGCACGCGCTTGCGCGCGCCTCTTTGGAGTCGCAGCGCAATCAGACATTCATCACGATGCTGCCCATCTTCTTGGTCAGCTTCAGGTTCTCCGCATAGTCCACCGGCACGCCGATCAAGGCCGGCCCGCTCTGGCTGAACGCTTCCTTCAGCACTTCCGGCAGCTCGCCGGCCTTGCGGATGGTGCGCCCATAGCAGCCGAAGGCCTTGGCCAGCAGTTCCCAGTCGGGGTTGCCGAATTCAAGATTGAAGTGCTTGCCGAATTCGTTCTGCTGCTTCCACTCGATCAGGCCATAGGCGCCATCGGCCCACACCATGATCACCACGTTGAGCTTCAAGCGCACGGCGGTTTCCAGGTCCTGCACGTTCATCAGGAAACCGGCGTCGCCGCAGATCGCCAGCACGCGCTGCTCAGGGCAGGCGATCTTGGCGCCGATGGCGCCGGGCAAGGCGAAGCCCATGGAGCAGAAGCCGTTGGAGATGAGGACGGTGTTCGGTTCCTCGGCGGGGTAGTAGCGGCTGATCCACATCTTGTGGGCGCCGACGTCGGATAGCACGATGTCCTTCGGACCCATGAAGGCGCGCACGTCCCACAGGATTTTCTGCGGCTTGATCGGGAAGCCGGTGTCGTCCTTCTCGCAGGCGTGGTCGTCCTGGATCTGGGTGCGCAGCTTCTGCCATTTCTCGATGTCGTTGAGCGGCAGGCGGTCGTCGTAGTCCTTTTCCAGGGCCACGTTGATCTGCCACAGCGCGTCGGCGACGTCGCCCACCACTTCGGCGGCGACGGTGTAGTAGCTGTCCACCTCGGCGGGCAGGAAGTCGATGTGCACGATCTTCTTGTCCATGCCGGGGTTCCAGCGCTCCGGTGCGTATTCCACCAGGTCGTAGCCGACGACGATGACCACGTCGGCGGCTTCCATGGCGCGGTTGGCGTAGTCGCGCGCCTGCAGGCCGATGGTGAAGAGATTGTGCGGGTCGTTGCGCTTCAGCGCGCCCTTGCCCATGAAGGTGTTGAACACCGGGATGCCGGCCTTGTGCGCCAGGCGCTTGAGCTGCGCCGCGGCGCGCTTGCGCAGGGCGCCGTTGCCGGCCAGGATCATCGGGCACTTGGCGTTGACGATGACTTGCAGCGCTTCCTCGATGGCCTTGTGGTCGGCACCGGGGCGGCGCGTCTTGTAGACGTTCATCGGCTTGCCCGTGGTATGGCGCTCGGCCACGTCCTCCGGCAGCTCCACCACGGTCACGCCGGGCTTCTCGGCCTCGGCCAGCTTAAAGGCCTTGCGCACGATCTCCGGGATCGAGGCGGGATCGATCACGCTCTGCGCCCACTTCGTGATCGGACGCATCATGGCGATGGCGTCCATGTTCTGGTGGCTTTCCTTGTGCAGGCGCTTGGTCGGGCCCTGGCCGATCAGGGCCACCACCGGGCCGCGGTCCATGTTGGCGTCGGCCAGGCCGGTGACCAGGTTGGTGGCGCCGGGGCCGAGCGTGGACAGGCACACGCCGGCCTTGCCGGTGAGGCGGCCGTAGACGTCGGCCATGAAGGCGGCGCCCTGCTCATGCCGGGTCAGGATGAACTTGATCTTCGAGTCCATCAGCGAAATCATCATGTCGGCGTTTTCCTCGCCGGGCACGCCGAAGATGTATTCCACGCCCTCGGCTTCCAGGCATTTGACGAACAGGTCGGAAGCCTTGATCTGATCCGCGCCCGGATCTTTCGCGTCGCTCATCGCCGTCTCCCCTTGCCGCGCGCTCCGCATGGGGCGTCTGCGCGCTATGGTGCCACCGAACAGTGAACCGCAATCAGCGTTTTATTTCCGCCGACTTCATCACAATCATCTTGCGCACCTGCATGTCGTGCAGGGTGTAGGGCACGCCGCCGACGTTGTGGCCGGAAGTGCGCAGCCCGGCGAAGGGCATCCAGTCGACGCGGAAGGCGGTGTGGTCGTTGACCATCACGGCCGAGGCGTCGAGGCGTTGGTAGCAGCGCAGCGCGGTGTCGATGGACTGGGTGTAGACCGCCGCCTGGAACGAGACCGGCAGGCTGTTGGCGCGGGCGATAGCGTCGTCGATCTTGTCGTAGCCGTAGACGCAGACGAGCGGGCCGAACACTTCCAGGGTGGAGACGCGCACATCGTCCGGCGGATCGAGCAGCACCGTCGGCGCGTAGCAGGTGTCGGACAGCTTCTTGTGCCCGCACAGCACCTTGGCGCCCTTGGCCACGGCTTCGTCGATCCACTCGCCGACGCGCACCACCTCGGCCGGATCGATCATCGGGCCGACTTCGGTTTCCGCCAGCGTCGGATCGCCCACCTTGAGCTTGCTGGCCGCTTCGGCCAGGGCCTTGGCGAAGCTCTCCGCCTGGCTGCGCTCGACGTAGACGCGCTGCACCGACACGCAGACCTGTCCGGCGTGATAGAAGCCGCCCTTGGTGACGGAGGCGACGGTTGCCTTCATGTCGGCGTCCGCCGCCACGATCACCGGCGCCACGCCGCCGTGCTCCAGCGCGCAGCGCGCGCCGGGGGCGAGCTGCGAGCGCAGCTTCCAGCCCACCTTGGCGCTGCCGATGAAGCTGAGGAAGGCGACGCGCGGATCGGTGGCCAGCTTGGTCGAGAGGTCGTTGTTCTCCGGCAGCAGCGGGATGCACCAGTCCTCCGGCAGGCCGGCCTCGCGCAGCATCTCGACGAAGCGCAGGCAGGACAGCGGTGTGGCCTTGGCCGGCTTGACGATCACCGGGCAGCCGGCGGCCACGGCAGGGCCGACCTGGTGGGTGATCAGATTGAGCGGATGGTTGAAGGCGGACAGCGCCACCACCACGCCGATCGGCTCCAGCTGGGTGAAGGCCAGGCGGTTGGCGCTGGACGCGCCCACGTTCATCGGGATCACCTCGCCCTGCTGCGTGCGCAGGTGCTCCACCGCGATGCGCACCGAGTCGATGGCGCGCGCCACTTCCACCTTGGAATCGATCAGCGGCTTGCCGCCCTCGCGCGCCGCCTCGATCGCCAGGTACTCGGCGCGGGCCTTCATCAGGCTGGCGGTGCGCTCCAGCACCTCGATGCGCTTGGCCAGCGGCAGCCAGGCGTCGCGGTTGCGGTAGAGCTTGTGCGCGGCATTCAGCGCGTACTCGACGGTCGCGGCGTCGGCCGTGGCCACCGTGGCGATGGGCTTGCGGTCGAAGGGCGCCAGCACCGTGATGTCCGGCGAGGCGCTCCTCGCACCCGGCACCTTCAAGGCATACCGTTCCGTGGCCATTGCGGCTCCTTGCATGTGGGAGTCCGTGGACTCTAGTAGCCGCTGCGGCATACCGCAACCCCGTTATTCGGGGGGGTAAGCCGGAGCGGGACGGAGGTCTGGCCGGGGATGGCATTGATGCGCTTGCAATAAAGCCGGCCGCTGCTCCGATTTGTTACGAACAGGTTGCGCGCACCTCAAACCCCCGGTCAGTTCGCTATATTGCAGGCCTGACCAGGAGGTTGCCCATGAAGTTTCTGTTCGCGCTCACTGCCGCCGGCATGGCCTGCGCGTTCTGCGCCTGCGGTACGTACGATAACCCCTGCGGCACCGGCACTCCCGGCAGCCAGACCTGCCCGCCGCAATCGAGCAGCTCCTCTTCCAGCGGCTCCTCCTCGAGCAGTTCCTCCTCCAGCAGCTCGTCCGGCGGCACCAGCGCCGCGCAGGCCGGCTTCAGCATCGCCGGCGCCACCTATTTCGACACTGCCCGCCAGGCCGCCGCGTCGGCGCAGCCGCTGCACGGCACCGGCCGGCGCGTTGGCGCTGCCGGCGTGTGGCGTGCCAGCGACGCTGCGCAGGCGCCGGACAGCAGCGTGGTGCTGGGCCTTTCGCCGGATGCCGGCGCTAGCAGCGCCCAGCTGGAAATCAGCCGCCGCGGCTGGCGCTACCAGGATCAGGTCGCCGGCGCCCTGGTGCCGGTGGCGCAGGGCGATTTCACGCCCGCCCTTAGCGCCGGCACCGAATACTGGTTCGATCTGGCGGTGGCCGCCGACAACCGCACCGTCACCATCACCGTGCCCGGCGAGACCCGCTCGCTGGAAGATCCGGAGGTCGCCGCGCTGCTGGGCACTCAGGCCCTCTGGCAGGAGCAGACCGGGCAGGGGACCGCGGGCAAGGCCTTCGATTTCGTCGCCGTCTGGGCCGCCGAGGACGGGCAGCCGGCGGTTCCGGCCACGGTTTACGAGCCCTACAACCCCTGACACGGTTGCCGCAACGAAAAAGCCCGGCAATGCCGGGCTTTTTCTGTCACGCGTTGTGGAACGCCGGGCTTACGCCGTTTCGGCCTGTTCCTCTTCGATCGCCTTGCGCAGCTTCTTCATCGCCGCCGATTCGATCTGGCGGATGCGCTCGGCGGATACGCCGTACTCGTCGCCCAACTCCTGCAAGCCGGCCTTGTTGCCGTCGCTGAGCCAGCGGCGCTGCAGGATGTCGCGCGAACGGTTGTCGAGCTGCTCGAGGGCGGTGTGCATGCGCGTCTCGCGGCGCTCGCTCCAGTCCTCGCGCTCCAGCTCGCTGCTCGGGTCATCCGACGCGGCCAGGTAGTCCTCCGGCATGTAGCTGGATTCCTCGTGGTCGTCGGGCGAGGCGTTGAAGGAAACGTCGGCGCCGCCGAGGCGGGCTTCCATCTGCAATACTTCTTCCGGCTTGACCTTGAGTTCCTTGGCCAGGGCTTCGACTTCGGCCTGCGTCATCCAGCCCAGATGGTTCTTGGACTTGCGCAGGTTGAAGAACAGCTTGCGCTGGGCCTTGGTGGTGGCGATCTTGACGATGCGCCAGTTCTTCAGGATGTATTCGTGGATCTCGGCCTTGATCCAGTGCACGCCGAAGGAGATCAGGCGCACGCCGACATTCGGGTCGAAGCGCTTGACCGCCTTCATCAGGCCGATATTGCCTTCCTGGATCAGGTCGGACAGCTGCAGGCCGTAGCCCATGTAGCCGCGGGCGATATGCACCACGAAGCGCAGGTTGGACAGCACCAGCGTCTGGGCGGCGCCGAGATCGTGTTCGTCGTGGAGGGCGTGCGCCAGGCGCGTCTCCTCCTCCGGGGTCAGCAGCGGCACGCGGCTGACGCTCTGGATATAGGCATCCAGGCTGCCGGACAGCGGCATCGGCAGGCTGGTGGGCCGGACAGCAAGGGCGGTGTTGCTCATTTGTTCCATTACCCCCTGATTTTATCAGGCTTGAACAGGTTTGGCACTCGGATGATTGGAGTGCCAGACGCTTGAAAAGTTCAGGCCGTGGCAGCAAAGAGTTGGGGCGGTCCGGGGCGGTTCAAGGGGCCGGTTCAAACCGGCCGTTCAAGGCCCCCCGGGGCCGGCAATCCGGCACGGCCGGCGGCTCAGCTGGCCGGCTCGATGTGGCGCAAATGGCGGGAAACCGCCCAGAAAGCGCCCAGCCAGCCCAGGCCCAGGCCGGCGGCGAACACCGCCAGGGTGGCGTTCATCGACAGGCCCTGCAAGGTCGCCTGGCTATCGTACAGGCCGGCCAGCACCCGCGCCGGCTCCACCAGGGAAATCACCCCGGCTTCCACCAGCAGGCAGGCCAGGATGCCGCCGGTGAAGCCGTACCACAGGCCGGTATAGAGGAAGGGCCGGCGGATGTAGCTGTTGGGGGCGCCGATCAGCTTCATCACCTCGATTTCGTCGCGGCGGTTCTCGATGTCCAGGCGGATGGTGTTGCCGACCACGATCAGCACCGCCAGGGCCAGGGCCCCGGCGATCATCATCACCGCCTGCTGCACCAGCGCCAGGATGGCGTAGAGGCGCTGCAGCCACTTCTCGTCCAGCTTGGCCTGCGCCACCTCGGGCAGGGTGCTCAGGTCCTTGAGCAGGGCCTCGGTGCGCACCTGCAACTGCTTGGCATTGGGCGTGACCACGATGGTCGCCGGCAGCGGGTTGTCCTTGAGCAGGTCCAGCGCCTCGCCGAAGCCGGAGAAGGTGCGGAACTCCTCCAGCGCCTGCTCGCGCGAGATGTAGCGCGCGGCGCTGACGCCGGGGCGCCTGGCGATGTCGTGCGCCAGCGTCTCGCCGCGCTCGGCGCTGACGTCGTCGTTGAGGAACAGCGAGGCGCGCAGCGAGCCCTGCAGGCTGTCGCCGGCCTGCCCCAGGTTGGCCACCAGGGTATTCAGCCCGGCCGGCAGGGCCAGCGTGATGCCGATGACGAAGGCGGTGAGCAGGGTGCCGACGGGCCGCCGCGCCAGCGCGGCGAGGGTGCCGCTGATGGCGCGCACATGGTCCTGCGTCGCCTTCTCCAGCCAGGACGGCTGGTGGGCGACGCGCTTGGCGCTCTTGGCCGGCTTGCCGGGCTTAGCTGAAGTCATGGGTCTTATCCATCAGCGCCGCCTTGCGCCGTTCCTCGAGGCTGCCGTGATCGATGTGGATCACCCGGTGCGGCAGGCGGCTGACCAGGCCGATGGCGTGGGTCGCCACCAGCACGCTGACGCCGACCTCGTTGAAGCGCATGAACAGCGCCATCACGTCCATCGCCAGCTGCGGGTCGAGATTGCCGGTGGGCTCGTCGGCCAGCAGCAGCGGCGGCTTGGCCACCACCGCGCGGGCGATGCCGACGCGCTGCTGCTCGCCGCCGGAGAGAGTCAGCGGATAGGCCTTCTCCTTCGGCAGCAGGCCCACCGCGTCGAGCGCGGCGCGCACCCGGCGGCCGATGTCGTCGCCGCTGTGGCCGCGGATCAGCAGCGGCAGCGCCACGTTGTCGAACACCGTGCGCTCATTGAGCAGGCTCGGGTTCTGGAAAATCACGCCGATCTGGCGGCGGAAGGCGGGGATCTGGCTCCGCTTGATCTCGGCCAGGTTGCGGCCCTCCACCATCACCTGCCCGGCCGTGGCCCGCGCCAGCAGCGCGGTCAGGCGCAGCAGGGTGCTCTTGCCGGCGCCGGAAGGGCCGGTGAGGAAGGCCATCTCGCCCTTGCCCAGGGTGAAGCTGACATCCGAGATGATCTGCGGGCCGCCGTCGTAACGGTGGCTGACGCGATGGAAGTGGACGATGTTGGCCATTTAGCGGGAGGCGGAAGCCGGCGGGGTCAGCATTGTGGTTTCAATTTTCTGCGGCGCCGCGAATGCAATGGCAAATCCTTGCCCAAGGCCGGGCCGGCACGCAAGCTTTTCCTGCCCCGCTCAACCGATCAGCGCTTCGACATAGGCCGCCGCGTCGAACGGCTCCAGGTCGTCGATCGCCTCGCCCAGGCCGACGAAGCGGATCGGCAGCGCCAGGCGCCGCGCGATCGCCAGCAGCACGCCGCCCTTGGCGGTGCCGTCGAGCTTGGTGATGGTGATGCCGGTCAGGCCGATCGCCTCGTGGAACTGCACGGCCTGGTTCAGCGCATTCTGACCGGTCGTGGCGTCCACCACCAGCATCACCTCGTGCGGCGCGTAGGCGTCGTGCTTTTGCACCACCCGCTTGATCTTGCGCAGCTCGTCCATCAGATGGCTCTGCGTGTGCAGGCGCCCGGCGGTGTCGGCGATGACCAGGTCGGCGCCGCGGCTCTTGGCCGACTGCACCGCGTCGTAGATCACCGAGGCGGAGTCCGCGCCGGCGCCCTGCGAGATCATCTGCACCCCGGCGCGCACCGCCCAGGTGTTCAACTGCTCCACGGCGGCGGCGCGGAAGGTGTCGCCGGCGGCCAGCAGCACATGGCGGCCGTCGTTCTTGAAGCGTGCCGCCAGCTTGCCGATGGTGGTGGTCTTGCCGACGCCGTTGACCCCGGCGACGAACATCACATACGGCTTGATGTAGTCCGGAATCACCAGCGGCTTGGCGATCGGCTGCAGAATTTCCAGCAGCGCCTTCTTCAGCGCCGCGCGCAGCTGCGCCTCGTTCTTGATGCGGCCGGCGCGCAGGTCGGCGCCGAGCCGGTCGGTAAGCCAGGTGGTGACCTCGATGCCGGCATCGGCCAGCAACAGGCGGTCGCCCAGCTCGTCGATGGCGTCTTCCTTCAGCGCATCGGCGGTGAACAGCCGGCCGAGGTCGTAGGTGAGCCAGGAATCGCCGCGGTTGACGTTCTTGCGCAGCTTGGCGATGAAGCCGGGGTTGTCGTTCATGCCTGTGCCAGCTCCGCAAATGCCTCGCGGGCGGCGCCGACGGTCAGTTCGATTTCCCGCGGCCCGTGCGCTGCGGAGACGAAGCCGGCCTCGTAGGCGGAGGGCGCCAGGTAGATGCCGCGGCTGAGCATGGCGTGGAAGAAGCGCTTGAACGCCGCGGCGTCGCAGGCCATGACCTCGGCGAAGCTGCCCACCGCCGCGGCCTTGGTAAAAAACAGCCCGAACATGCTGCCTACCTGTGCCGTGGTGAAGGGCACGCCGGCGCCCCGCGCCGCCTCGCGCAGGCCGATGAGCAGGGTGCGCGTTGCTTCTTCCAGCCGCGCGTACAGCGCCGCGTCGTCGAGCTGGCGCAGCAGCGCCAGCCCCGCCGCCATCGCCAGCGGATTGCCGGACAGGGTGCCGGCCTGGTACACCGGCCCCACCGGGGCCAGCTTCTGCATAATGTCGCGGCGGCCGCCGAAGGCGCCCACCGGCAGGCCGGCGCCGATGATCTTGCCCAGCGTCACCAGGTCCGGGGTGATGCCGTAAAGCCCGGCCGCGCCCTGCGGGTGGACGCGGAAGCCGGTCATCACCTCGTCGAAAATCGGCAGCGCGCCATGGGCCGTGCAGATCCGCCGCAGGCCCTCGAGGAAGCCGGGGGCGGGCAGGATGCAGTTCATGTTGCCGGCGATCGGCTCGACGATGATGCAGGCGATCTGGTCCGGATGGGCCTGGAACAGGCGCTCCACCGAGTCCAGGTCGTTGTAATGGGCGGTGAGGGTGAGCTTGGCGAACTCGGCCGGCACTCCCGGCGAGGTCGGCACGCCGAAGGTCAGCGCGCCGGAGCCGGCCTTGACCAGCAGGGCGTCGCCATGGCCGTGGTAGCAGCCCTCGAACTTGAGGATGCAGTCGCGCCCGGTGAAGCCGCGTGCCAGGCGCAGCGCCGACATGGTGGCTTCGGTGCCGGAGTTGCACATGCGCACCTGCTCCAGCCCCGGCACCCGCGCGCACAGCAGCTCCGCCATCTCCACTTCCAGCTCGGTCGGCGCGCCGTAGCTGATGCCGGTCTGTGCTTGCCGCAGGATCGCCTCGCGCACCGCCGGGTTCTGGTGGCCGAGAATCATCGGCCCCCAGGAGCCGACATAGTCGACATAGCGCTTGCCGTCGGCGTCGGTCAGCCAGGCGCCATCCGCCGCCGTGATGAAGCGCGGCACGCCGCCGACTGCGCGGAACGCGCGCACCGGCGAATTGACCCCGCCCGGGATGCTGCGCTGGGCGCGGTTGAAGAGGACTTCGGAACGATCCATGAAAGCAGTTTCCAGTTTCCGGTTAACAGTTTCCAGCAAACGGCGAAAAACATCTCGCGCAAAGACGCAAAGACGCAAAAGCTTTGATCAAAAAGCTTTTCTCGGCGCCTTTGCATCTTTGCGCGAGAACGCTTTGGCTTTCGTGCTACATCTGCGTGTGGAACAGGCGGCTGTAAGCGCGGGCGGCTTTTTCCACGGCCGCCGGCTCCGCCGCGCCGAATACGCCTTCCACCGCCGCGATCAGGTCGGCGCCGGCGCCGATCAGCGCGCCGCCGTTGTCCGGGGTGACACCGCCGATGGCGCAGATGGGCAGATGCAACTCGCCGCGCGCCCGATGCAGCAATTCTACCGTGGCCTGGGGGGCGTCCGGCTTGGTCCGCGAAGGAAAGAAGCGGCCGAAAGCGACGTAGTCCGCCCCGGCGGTGATGGCCGCGTGAGCCCGCTCCAAGTATGGGCCGCAGCTGGCGCCGAGGATGGCCTGCGCGCCCAGCGCCTGGCGCGCCTGCGCCAGCGGCGCGTCGGCGGCGCCGAGATGCACGCCGTCGGCGCCGCAGGCCAGCGCCAGCGCCACGTCGTCGTTGATGATCAGGCGCGCGCCGTGGTCGTGGCACAGCACCGCCAGCGCCCGCGCGCTGGTCAGGCGCGCTTCCGGGGCGCCCTGCTTGTCGCGGAACTGGATCAGCGCCGCGCCGCCGCGCAGGGCGCCCTCCGCGGCCGCCAGCAGGCGCGGGCGGTCGGCGCAGAGTGCGGCCGAGGTGATGGCATAAAGGCCGCGCAGCGGCCGCTCTGGCAGGCTCATGCGCGGCGTCCGGGGATGCGGCGGCCCTGGCCGACGCGGAGCGCCTGCCGCAGCGTGCCCTGGGTCCATTCCTGCGCCTGCTGCAGCGCCGCGCCGACCGGCAGGCCGCGCGCCAGCAGGGCGGCGATGGCGGCGGCCAGGGTGCAGCCGGCGCCGTGGAAGGTTTCCGGCAGGCGCGGCCAGGTATAACGATGAGGCGCCTGGCCCGGCGCATACCAGGTGTTGACCACGCTCGCACCCGGCTCGTCGCCGCCGGTGATCAGCACATGGGCACAGCCCGCTTCAAGCAGGCCGGCGCCGCAGGCATCGAGATCGGCGCGCTCCGGGCACAGGCGGCGCGCCTCGGCCGCATTCGGCGTCAGCACCGTGACGGCGCCGAACAGCTCGCTGCGCAGCGCCTGCGCCGCGGCATCGCCGTGCAGCAAGGTGCCGCCGCCGGCGCGCAGCACCGGGTCGCACACCACCGGCACGCGGCAGCGCCGGATCGCCTCCAGGATCACCGGCACCTGCTCCGCGCCGCCGAGCAGGCCCAGCTTGATCGCTTGCGGCGGGCTGTCGAGCAACAGCAGCTCGAGCTGCTGTTGCAGCAGCGCCGGATCGGTCGCCACCACCCGCGTTACATTGCTGGTGTCTTGCGCCGTCAGCGCGGTGACCACGCCCAGGGCATGGCCGCCCAGGGCGGTCACGCTTTCGATGTCGGCCTGCACGCCGGCGCCGCCGCTGGGGTCGAGCCCGGACAGGCAGAGCACCAGGGGACGAGAGGGAGAAGGGGGCAACATTAATGCAGTTTATCCAATGTCCCTAGCGGCACGATCCGTGCTAAAAAATTCCGGTTGACCTATTGCATTGCGTATTTACTTATGCACATTGCAGTGCAACAAACCGCTGCAAGCCCCGTCACTACGACATATTTCTGCAAAAATGCAGCAAGAAGTTGGCAAGTTGTTGATTTTATTGATTGATGGCGGGTGACTAGAAAATACCCGTAAGTGTAAAAACCCGCATCACTGCGTGCGATCGGAGCTTTGCACAGTGGCTTGTCAACAGTGTTATCCACAGGAATTGTGCGTTAACAGGGCTTTGCTATTTAGACCAATAAGTTACGGCGTTTTCCTAAAGTAAATCCTTGAATTGGCTTGAATCCCGGGCATCGCTCAGGGTCGTGCTTTTTTCGTGCAGGGCAATGCCTGCGGCAGCTATGCTCGGCCAGCTATTCACAGGCCGCCGACATGCTCGCCCCGTATCTGGTCCACATCGGCTACACCCTCATGCTGCTCGCCCTGCTGGCGCGCGACGTGCTGTGGCTGCGCGCCCTGCTGGTGGTGGCGCAGGCCAACCTGTGCCTGTATTCGTATTTCCGCGGCATCGACAGCATTGCCATCTGGAACGCCGTATTCGTGCTGATCAACACCGTGTGGGTGATCCGGATCCTGCACCAGCGGCGGGCGGTGCGGCTGCCGCCGGAACTGGAGCGGATCCGCCAGGATCATTTCCTGGCCCTCGACCCGCCGGATTTCCTGCGCCTGTGGCGCATGGGCCAGCGGCAGACGCTGGCCGGTAGCCTCCTGACCCGCCAGGGCGAGGCGGTGCCGGCCCTGTATTTCCTGCTGCGCGGTACGGTGGCGGTGCGCCAGGCCGGGCGCGAGCTGACGCGGCTGGGTGCGGGCGATTTCGTCGCCGAGATGAGCTTGCTCACCGGGGCGGTCGCCACGGCCGATGCGGCGGCCGTGGGCGAGGTGGAGCTGATGCTCTGGCCGGTCGAAGGGCTGCGCCAGTTGCGCGCCGGCAACGCGGCGCTATGGGCCAGGATCCAGAGCGTGCTGGGTCACGACCTGGTGGCGAAAATCCAGAAGGCTTCCGCTGCCGCGCCCACCGCGATGGCGGCGGACGCGGTCGGGACCTGATGTCCGGCAGCGCCGGCTCAGCTTCGGGGCTTGCGGAATTTCAGCACGAACTTGTCGGTATGCTCCTTGATCTCCGGCGCGAATACCGTGAGGTCGTGGCCGTCCTGCGGGTTGCGCAGCAGATCGCTGCGGGCTTCGAGCACGAAGCCGGCCGCCTGCACCTGCTCGATCACCGTGGCCGGCTCGATGCGGTGCAGGGTGTTGGCATCGTGGCCGCCCGAACCCGCCCTGGCCGCATGGTCGATCACCATATAGATACCGCCGGGTTTCAAGGCTTTGAAAACGGCGGCATCGAGCCTGGCCGCCGCTTCGGCTCCGCTGGTGCCGCTGACCGCGAAGACGCTCACCGCACCGTAGACATCGTGGTAATTCTGCGAAGTCCAGGCGACATCGAGGCTCTGGTCCTCGCCAATCCGGTCGTACGGCCGCACTTCCAGGCTGGTATTGGGATAGGCCGGATCGGCGGCCAGCGCCTTGATGCCGTCAAGCGCCGCCGGTTTCGCCGTGGCAATGCTCGCCGGAACGATGGCGTAAACATGGCCTTGCGGCCCCACCAGCTTGCTGAAGATGCGGGTGAAATAGCCGCCCCCGGGCATCAGGTCGGCCACCTTGTCGCCCGGCTTGATGCCAGCAAAGGCGATCAGTTCGGCGGGCCTGCGATCGCCGTCGCGTACGGTATCGGCCGCGGGCCGCGCGCTGTCGGCAACGGCGGCGGATATATACGCCGGCGCTGCGGGCATGCCGGCATGTGCGGAGGCCGCCGTGCCGAGCAGGATGAGCAGGCCAAGCCGCAATGTTTTTTTCATGGTGATCTCGTTTCCGGAAACAGTGGATTTAGACACTCGCCCCACGGGCCTCAGCGCAGGCGCCGCCACACCACCTCGCCATGGGCGCCTTCGGCCGCGCCGCTGGACGGTTTGGCCACGGTGTAGCTCAGTTCATCCCCCTTGAGGGAGTAGGCGGAAGTGCCGTCCTTGCCGTCCCAGTTCGGAAACGAGGCGTGCTCGATATGGGTGTGCAGGGTGCTGCCGTCGGCGCTGACATGGCCGAAGTGGGCATTGCTGTCCAGCGCCGCGGCCCGGTATTCCTCGGCGGTGCCCTGGGACTTGTCGTTGGCGGCGAAGCGCGTGCGCTCGGCGCGCACCATCTGCATCATGTAGTTGCCCTGCGCATCGATCAGCCACAGCCCCTGAGGGTTCGGTCCGTACAGCTCCACGCGCCGCCCGTCCGGATAGACATTGTCGACGCGCACCAGGGTCCAGGCGCCGGCCAGCCAGGTCGATGATATGGGCATGGCCTCCGGCATCGGTGTGGGGGTGGCAGCCTGGGCGCGCTGCACGACCAGGCCCAGGGCCAGGCCGCAAAGCGCAAAAATCAATCGGGTTGGAAGCACGGGGATTCGATACGCGGGGGTTCGATGCACAGGTTCGCCTTGTTCCGTTGGGGTGGATCAAGCGTAGTCGGCTACCATCTATTGATAAATCCGTTCCCGCGTATTTCAGTCATTGCAAAACCACATGGATCATCCATGACGACCCTGGACCTCGACTCCGTCAAAGCCTTCGTGCTGACCGCCGAGTTGCAAAGCTTCACCCGCGCCGCCGAAGTCCTCGGTAGTACGCAATCGGCGATCAGTCTGAAGCTGCGCCGGCTGGAGCAGCAGCTCGGCCGGCGCCTGCTGGATCGCACCCCGCGCCGGGTGCGCCTGTCCGCCGAAGGCCTGACCTTCCTGGAAGCGGCGCGGGACCTGATCGGCGCCCACCAGCGCGCGGTCGCCTCATTCGGCGTGGAACAGCGGCGGTTAGTGGTCGGCATCAGCCACCTGATCGTCGGCAGCGCCTTGCCCGGCCTGCTGCGCCGCATGAGCGAGCACGATCCCAACCTGGTGATCGAGCTGCGCGTCAGCGGTTCGCGCGAGGTGGTGCAGGACTACGAGAAGGGCGGCCTGGACGCGGCCCTGACGCTGCAGCCGGAAGACCGCCGCGGTAACGGCGAAGCGCTGTTCACCGAAACCTTCGCCTGGATCGCCGCCGCCGACTGGCTGCCGCGCGCCGGCCAGCCGCTGCCGCTGTCCACCCAGGGCGAGTTGTGCAGCATCCGCAACGCCGCGGTGCAGGCGCTCGATGAGGCCGGCATCGCCTGGACCGAGGTCTTCATCAGCAAGGGCGCCGCCCTGGTCGGCGCTGCCGCCGCCGCCGGGCTGGCCATCGCCGTGCTGCCGCGCCGCGCCGCACCCGCCGGCACCGTCGATGTCGGCGCCGCCCTGTCCCTGCCGCCGCTGCCGACGCAGGAGGTGGTGCTGTACAGCGCGCTGCGCGACCAGCGCTCGATCAACGCCCTGCGCATCCTGGCCGCCGCGTTCAAGAGTCTGTCGGAGGGGTAGCGCGTTGCTCCCCTCTCCCGCAAGCGGGAGAGGGGAAAACCTTGTGCACTACAACCAAAAGCGCTCCAGGCCTTCAGCGCAGCCCGTCCAGGTAATTCGCGCCGAGCAGGCGCATCTGCTCCTCGACCTCGTCGGCGCGCTCCTGCACATAGGCGGAAGGGCTGCCGGCGTGCATCTTCTCCGGGCTCGGCAGCACCGCCGCCAGCACCGCCGCTTCGTGCGCGTCTAGCCGTGCCGCCGGCTTGCCGAAGTAGCGCCGCGAGGCTTCCTCCACGCCGTAGACGTCGGGCCCGAACTGGGCGATGTTGAGGTACATCTCAAGGATGCGGTGCTTCGGCCACAGCGCCTCCAGCAGCACCGTGAAATACGCCTCCAGGCCCTTGCGGAAATAGCTGCGGCCGGACCACAGGAACAGGTTCTTGGCAGTCTGCTGGCTGATGGTGCTGGCGCCGCGGATGCGGCGGTGCTTCTCGTTGTGCTCCAGCGCCTTGTCGATGGCGGTGAAGTCGAAGCCGTGGTGCTCGGGGAATTTCTGGTCCTCCGAGGCCACCACGGCGAGCCGCGCCTCGGGGGAGATATGCGGCCAGCTCACCCATTGCTGATGCACCGGCCGAATGTCCGCCTCCAGCATGAAAGCGCTGGTCGGCGGCGGCACCCAGCGGAACAGCAACACCAGCAGCACGCTGAAAGCGAACAGGCCCAGCACGGCGAGCAGCACGCGTCGCAGCAGGCGTTTCATCGGCCTGGCGGCTCCGGCGGCTCGTTCTCGTCCGGCGGCAGCTGGTACACCGGCAAGGTCAGGTTCCAGGCGATGGAGGCGAAGCGCAGCCCGGCGATCACGCCCATGCCGAGCAGCGAGGCCACTTCGCGCGAGGCGCCCAGGCTGACCGCGGCGACATAGAGGCTGACCCCGGCGATCGCCGCCGTGGCGTAGATGTTGCCCTTGCGCAGGATCATCGGGATCTCGTTGCACAGCACGTCGCGCAGCACGCCGCCGAAGACGCTGGTGATGGTGCCCATTACCACCAGGATCACCCCCGGCTGGTGCGCGTTCTCCGCCACCTGGGCGCCGCTGATGCCGAAGAAGGCCAGCCCCAGCGCGTCCGCCACCTGCAGCGTCTGCCGCGGCGTCGGGAAATGGCGCGTGTAGGGCACCGTCAGCAGGGCGGTGACGACGATCACCAGCAAGTAGGTCGGATTGCCGATCCAGAACACCGGCTGGCGGTCGAGCAGCACGTCGCGCACAGTGCCGCCGCCGATGGACGTGACCAGGGCGATCACCACCACGCCAAGCAGGTCGAAACCCTTGCGCCCGGCGGCAATGGCGCCGCTCACCGCGAACACGGCGACGCCAGCGTAGTCGAGGGTCTGCAGGATGGTCATGGCGGCGCGAGCATGAACGCGGGCAGGGGAAAAATCAAAATCAGGGTCAAAACAATCCCGTCATTCCCGCGAAAGCGGGAATCCAGGGGCCAACAGTGATGGGGCTTGCCAACAATTCGAACGGCGCAAATAAGCACTGTCGTCAATCTGCGTAATCAGATTTGACGGTGGCACACATCGCAGCCTTTCTGGATTCCCGCATTCGCGGGAATGACGAGGTGAGGGTGTTGCGCCTTTCCTGATCCGGGCCGATGGTGCCTACGCGATTCCTACACCGGCACCGGCAGCGCCAGGTTCTTCCACAGCCGCAGCGTCGGCTCGGCCTGGTTGATGGTGTAGAAATGCAGCCCCGGCGCCCCGCCCTTGAGCAGGGTCTCGCACAGCCGGGTCACCACGTCCAGGCCGAAGTCGAGCAGGGCCGGCTTGTCGTCCTGCAGCTCCTCCAGCCGCAGCCGGATCCAGCGCGGCAGGTCGGCGCCGCAGCTGGTGCAGAAGCGCACGATGTTGTGGAAGCCGGTGATCGGCATCACCCCGGCGATGACCGGGACGGTGATGCCGGCCCTGGCGCAGCGCTCCAGGAAATCGAAGTAGCAGTCGGCGTTGTAGAACAGCTGGGTGATCGCCGCGTCGGCGCCGGCTTCCACCTTGCGGCGGAAATGCTCGAAATCGGCATTCGGCCCGGTACCCTGCGGATGCATTTCAGGATACGCGGCCACCTCGATCTCGAAGGCATCGCCCTGGGTTTCGCGGATGAAGCTGACCAGCTCGTTGGCGTAGTGGAACTCGCCCGGCGCCGACGGGCTCATCGCTGTCGCCGGCAGATCGCCGCGCAGCGCCACGATGCGCTTCACGCCCGCCTCGCGGTAACGCTTGAGCAGGGCCGCGATATTGGCGCGGGTGGAGCCGACGCAGGTCAGGTGCGGCGCTGCGTCCACGCCGGTGTGCTCTACCACCTTCACCACGGTGTCGTAGGTGCCGTCCTGGTTGGAGCCGCCGGCGCCGAAAGTTACCGAGAAATAGTTCGGCTTGACCGCGGCCAGCTGCTCCACGATCGCCGGCAGCTTCGCCACGCCCTCGGGGGTGCGCGGCGGAAACAGCTCGAAGGAAAAGCTCTGTGTCTGAGCCATGAAACAGCCTCTCATGTGAAAAGGGCCGCTTGCGCGGCCCCTTGTTGTCGCTTGCTTAGTAGCGGTAGTGCTCGGGCTTGTACGGGCCGTCCGCGGAGATACCGAGATAGGCGGCCTGTTCCGCGGTCAGGCGGGTCAGCTTCACGCCGATCTTTTCCAGGTGCAGGCGCGCCACTTCCTCGTCGAGGTGCTTGGGCAGGCGATACACCTTCTTCTCGTAGCTGTCCTTGTGCGCCCACAGGTCCAGCTGAGCCAGCGTCTGGTTGGCGAAGGAGTTGGACATGACGAAGCTCGGATGGCCATGGGCGCAGCCCAGGTTGACCAGGCGGCCTTCGGCCAGCAGGTACAGGCAATTGCCCTTGGGGAAGGTGTACTTGTCCACCTGCGGCTTGATGTTGAGGTGCTTGGCGGTCTTGACCAGGCGATCCACCTGGATCTCGTTGTCGAAGTGGCCGATGTTGCAGACGATGGCCTGGTCCTTCATCTTCTCCATGTG
>JAMFRN010000218.1 GCA_026224805.1 Nevskia soli | reverse complement strand
GGCCGTGCTGCTCGCGCCCGGGCAGGGCGTGTCGCGATCCAGCGACCAGAAATGCAGACCGACCAGGCCCTGCGCCACGGCATAGTTGGTGATGGTATCGACATCGCCCAGAGAAACGATGTCACTGGAGGTATCGTTCACCCCGATCATCGGTGTCAGCTCGATCTGGCTGGCGGGAATGCCGTAGGTGTGCTCCAGGTTCTGCACCGCCTGGATCGCGGACTGGCCCATTTCGCACACCCCGTTGACCACCACGCAGTTCGCGGCCGAGGTACTGCCGTAGTCCATCACCATCAGGTTGATGGTGTAGTGCGCCAGGTGCGCGCTCTGGATTGCCTTCACCACTGAATCGCCCAGGCTGTTGAGCCCGCCGTAGCTGCCGTCGGACGCGGCCAGGGTGGCCAGGGTGAAGGAGAAGCGCAGGTTCGGATACAGGCTTTCGGCGTAGGCCGTCTGCGCCACCAGATTGGTGATGTCGGTCTGCGACTGTCCGCCCTCGATGTCGAAGTCCACCCCCACCATGTGCGCCGACGTATAGGTGCTGATGAAGCTCTGCATGCCCGCCTGGGTGGAGCAGGTGAAGACCCCGGCCTGGCCGCCGGTGGAGACCACGTAGTTCAGGCCGGCATTGTTCAGGGCTTGGACATTGGCGCCGGCGAAGTCGCTGCGCGTTACGCCGCCCCAGTTCTCGCTGCCGCATTCGCCGGTGGCGAAGGCCAGGGTGATGGCGCCGAGGTTCGGCTCCTGCGTCGACACCAGGCTGCCGCTGCCCACCAGCGGAATGGTGGTGCCGGTGATGGCGGTCTGCATCACGTTGGTGTTCCAGTTGAAGCTGACCGTGATGTCCTTGTACGGACTGAACAGCAGGCTGCTGCTGCCACCGCTACTGCTGCTGGAACTGCTGCTGGAACTGCTGCTGGAACTGCTGCTGGAGCTGCTGCTGGAGCTGCCGCCGCTGCTGCTGCTCGAGCTGCTGCCGGAACTGCTGCCGCCACTACTACTGCTGCCACTACTACTGCTGCCGCTGCCGCAGGCACCCTGCGAGGTCCAGGGTTGGCCGCTGCCCACGCCGCCGTTGTTGCTGGCGGGATTCTGTCCCTGGGTCCACCAGTTGGCCAGGTAGTTGACGCTGTCGTAACTGACGGTATCGCCGCCGACATACACCGCGCTGGCGCTCCACGCCGCGGCGCAGCTTGGCACTGCCGCGGTGGCGGCATGGGCGGTTCCTGTTGGTACGCTCACCAGCAGGGTGGCGCTCAAGGCCATCCCGACAGCGCCGATCAGTCCGATTCCCGGGGCAAGCCCCAGGGCAAGTTTCGAGGCAAGGTTTGGCCGTTCGGCCGGTTGTTTCGCAGACATAGGATCCCTCCAGAGGTTTGAATCGCCGGGCGGCTTCCACCGCGGCGATGCCCCTGGCCGAGACACGACCGGAGGCAAGGCCCAGGCAGGCGCCGCCACCCAACTCCCGCTTCCTTGCAAGATGTTGCTTATCGTTATTGCGGCCGAGTATCGGAGCCGATGACAACGTTGTCAAATTGCTCCCGGAACTTTACAAAGCGTACTGGTTCGGACTGCTTGCACCACGGGAAGAGCGAATCCCGCAGGCCCGTGCATGGAATCAACGGCCTGCGTTGATTTCCTGAGAAGCAGCTTGAATGCTGGTGATCGGGTGCAACGCCCCAGTGTTGCATCACCTGACGCCGGCGTCGGCGCGAGGCCGACGCGGAATCATCCGGCTGCTGTGCGGCCGGATGACAACGTTAGTCCCAATATGTCGTGGGGCCGGCCGTCCGCGGCCATGCCAGGATCAGGAGCGGCCTATTCGCCCGGCTTGCCCTGCCACACCGCCATCATGTCCGGCGAGCCCTGCGCGCGCACGCCGTTGTCGGTGAGGATGCCGTCGGTGGCGGCCACCATCTCGGCGCGCGGGAAGGTCAGCGCCTCGGTGCCGCGGTTGTCGAACTCGAAGGTGACGAACTCGTCCTTGAGATCGCGCAGCAGCGCCACCAGATGGCGCAGGTTGCGCACCGGCACGCCATTGACCGAGCGCACCACCGCGCCGGATTCGTTGCTGTAGCCGGTGGCGAGCTTGTGCGGGAAATACGGCGAGGCGATCACCACCAGTTCATCGCGGCTGGCATCGGGCGGGTCGCCGATCTGGATCACTAGGGGGCTGCGCATGAAGCTCAGGCCGGTAATGATTTCCTTGCTGTTGAGGAAGGACAGGAACTGGTAGCTGGCCTTGGAGAACACCAGCGGCCCGTAGATGAAGTAGGGCGGATAGCTGCCGCGCAGATCCGAGATCAGCATCGGCCGCTCCGCCGACACCGGCAGCTGCACCTGCAGGGTCTTGCCGTCGCGGATGATGGTCAGCGGCAGCTTGCCGTCCTTAGCCACCTTCTGCACCAGGTACTGGAAATTCACCCGCAGGTCGGGGCCCAGGGCGATCTTGCCCTGGTCATCCACCGGGGTGTCGCCGATGCGGGTGATGACATCCCATTCCTTCAGTGGATAGCCGGCGTCATCGTGGGCCGGCTGGTGCACCACGATGCCCTCGACCGACTTGTCCAGCTTGAGGAAGGCGCGCAGCGCCGGGTTCTCCAGCGTCTGCAGGTAGTCGTACATGGCCGGCTTGCCGTCGTAGTGGCCGTCGGCGATGTCCTTGAGGAACAGCTCGATCTCCTCATTGGGGATGATGTAGCCGATGTTCTGCGAATCGCCGCCGAGCTTGCTGAAGGCCAGGCCGATCATCTTGTCGCCGGCTACCGCGGGGCCGCCGCTGTTGCCCGGATTGATGGCCGCGTCGATCTGGATGCGCAGACCGGTGACCGGCAGGTTGTAGGAGACGAACTCGATGCGCGAGACGATGCCCTTGGTGATCGACAGCGAGGCGCCGCCGGTGGGGAAGCCGTAGGCCAGCACCGCGTCCTTGATCGCCGGCAGCTTGCTGGCGCGCGCCAGCGGCGCGTGTTTGCCGAAGAACGAGGGATCGTCGAGCTTGAGCACCGCCAGGTCGATGCCCGGCGCGATGGCTTCCACCGTGGCCGAGATCTTGTCGCCGCCCTGGTTGGCCTGGATCTGCACCTGGCTGGCATACAACACCACGTGCGCATTGGTGAGGATGCGCTTGCCGTCGATGACCACGCCGGAGCCGCTGATCTCCTGCGGCGCCTGCTTGGTCCACGGCCGGAACGGGTCGGGATAGCGCACCGTGGTGAAGACCTTCACCACCGAGCGCTCGACGTTGTCCGGCACCGCCTCGCCGCTGGCGGGCTGCGCTGCATCGTTATCCCCAGCTGGCGGAGCGTCCACGGCCAGGGCGGGCGACACCCTGATCGCAGCAAACAGGCACAGACATAGGCACAGCGCGGCGCGCAGCTTGGAAATGGGCATGGAAAAATGGTTGTGGTTGGTTTCGGCCAGAATAGCAAATCGGCAAAGGCCGGCGACCCCTCGGCCTGCCGCCCGGTGCCGGTCCGGATGCCGGGCGGCGAGGCGGTACGGGCCGGTTTTAATATGACTACTGGATGAACCCCATGAGCGATTCCCCCCTGACCATCGAACGCCGCGGCCACCTGCTGCTGATGGGCTTCAACCGCCCCGCCAAGCGCAATGCCTTCGGCCTCGATACCTATCACCAGCTGGCCGCGGCTTACGGCGAGCTGCACCGCGATCCCGATTTGCGCTGCGGCGTAGTGTTCGGCCACGGCGAGCATTTCACCGCCGGCCTCGATCTCACCCAGTGGGCGTCGCAGCTGGCGCAAGGCAAGCTGGCCGATCTGGCGGAGGGTTCGATCGAGCCGTTCGGCCTGGATGAGTCACACCGATTGCGCAAGCCCCTGGTGGTCGCCGCCGAAGGCATCTCCTTCACGGTGGCGGTGGAGCTGATGCTGGCGGCGGACATCTGCGTCGCCTCCACCAGCGCGCGCTTCGCCCAGCTCGAAGTGAAGCGCGGCTTCTATGCTTGCGGCGGCGCCACCATTCGTCTGGTGCAGGAGATCGGCTGGGGCAATGCCCAGCGCTACCTGCTGACGGGCGACGAGTTCAGCGGCAGCGACGCCTACCGCATGGGCCTGGTGCAGGAGCTGACCGAGCCGGGCCAGGCCCTGCCGCGCGCCATCGAAATTGCCGAGCGGGTCGCCGCCGCCGCGCCGCTCGGCGTGCAGGCCTCGCTGGCCTCCTCGCGCTCCGCCCGCGTCGAAGGCGACCGCGTCGCGCTGGCGCGGCTCTATCCCGACCTGCAGCCGATCATGCACAGCGAGGACGCGCGCGAAGCCGTCGCCGCGTTTGCCGAGAGGCGTCAGGCGGTGTTCAAAGGGCGCTAGCGTCCCGAGCAAGAAGTCCGCTGACCAAATCGCTACCGTCGTCCCCGCGCAGGCGGGGACCTAGTTTTCTTTAATCCCTCACAAGGGAGTATCGGCTGGCTACCGGGCGACGCCTTCAGGCCGGCCGCAGATCCTGCAACACCGTCGGCAGCAACTCGGCCACGGTCGGATGGATATGTACCGCGCGGGCCACGGTCTTGTAGGAGACGCCGGCGTACATGGTGTCGAGCAGACAGTGGATCGCCTCGTCGCCGCTCACCCCCAGGATCGAGGCGCCGAGTATCTTCTCGCTGTCCGCGTCCACCACGATCTTGATGAAGCCCAGCGTCTCGCCGCGCTCCACCGCGCGGCCCACGCGCGTCATCGGCCGGGTGCCGACCAGCAGCCGATGGCCTTGCTTGCGCGCTTCGGTTTCAGTCAGGCCGATGCGCGCCAGCGGCGGATCGATGAACAGCGCATAGCAGGGGATGCGGTCGGACAGGCTGCGTGGCGGTTCATCCAGCAGGCTTGCCGCCACGATCTCGTAATCGTTGTAGGCGGTGTGGGTGAAGGCGCCGCGGCCGTTGCACTCGCCCAGCGCCCAGATGCCCGGCACATTGCTGCGGCATTGCTCGTCGACCTGGATGAAGCCGCGCTGGTTGTGCTGCACTCCGGCCTGTTCCAGGCCCAGATCGTCGGTGTTCGGCTGGCGTCCCATGGCCAGCAGCAGGTGTGAGCCCTCGAAGCGGCGTTTGCTCTCGCCACAGGCTGCGCTGACCGCCACATGCCCGGCCTCGCCTTCGACACTGAGGCAGTCGGCCCCGGTCTCGATCGTCACGCCCTCGGCGACCAGAATCTCCTGCACCGCCTGCGCCACCTCCGGATCCTCCCGTGGCAGCAGGCGGGTGCCGCGCTCGATCACCGTCACCTGCGAGCCGAAGCGGCGGAACATCTGCGCAAATTCCAGCCCGACATAGCTGCCGCCGACGATCAGCAGGTGCGCGGGCAGGTAGTCCACCGCCATCAGGCTGCTGTTGGTCAGGTAGGGCGCCTGCTCCAACCCCGGCAGTGGCGGCACCAGCGCGCGTCCGCCTACATCGATGAAGATCCGCGGCGCGCTCAGCTGCTCCGCGCCCACCACCACCGTGTCCGCCGAGACGAAACGGCCGTGGCCCTGGAACACCTGGCCGTGCTTCAGCCCGCGCATCCAGCGCTCGACATTGCCGCTGGAAGTCGACGCCACCGCCTGCGCCCGCGCATGCACGCGCCGCATGTCCACCGTGATCCCGCCGCCAATCGTCACGCCGTAGTCCGCCGCGCGCCGCGCCAGGTGCGCGGCATAGGCGCTGGCCACCATGGTCTTGGTCGGCATGCAGCCGGTGTTGACGCAGGTGCCGCCGAAGCGCTGGCGCTCGATCACCGCGACCCGCATGCCCGCGGCGTCGAGCCGCGCCGCCAGGGCCGGCCCGGCCTGTCCTGTGCCGATCACGATCGCATCGAATTGAAGAGTCATGGCGTACCTGCCTTGCCCGATGGCGGAGTTGCCTGCAGCGAGGCCTGCATCATAGGTCCGATGCGCGGCGGGAAACAGCGGGCATCATCGCAAGCCAGCACCATCGGGATGGGCCGTGCTTACTCCCGCGAAGCTTCCCGGCCGCGCGGCACATGCCGCTGGAAGCATTCCACCGCGGTACGCGCGGCGGGACCGGCCAGCTCCGGCCGCACCTGCACCAGGTGCAGCGGCACGCCGCGGGTGCCGCCGGCGGAGAGGGGCAGGGCCAGCAGCTCGCCGCTGCGCAGGCACTCGGCGCTGAGATGTTCGGGCAGCCAGGCGAAGCCGAGGCCGGCCTTCACCGTGGCCAGCGAGGCTTCCATGCTGCTCACGGTGCAGCGGCGCTCGGCGCCGAGCCAGCCGTCGTTGCGCGGACTCTTCACGCCGGAGTCGCGCACCACCACCTGGACATGGCGCACCAGGTCCTCGATGTTCAGTTCGCGCTGCAGCTGCAATAGCGGATGGCCAGGGCTGGCCACGGCGATGAAGTTGATGCTGACCAGGAACTCGCCCAGCACGCCCGGCGGCAGGCGCGAAGTCACCACCACGTCGGCGCTGTTGTCGGTGATCGCCTCCTCGGCGCCGGACAGCACCGCATCGGAGAGCTGCATCTGCGTGTTCGGGCAGAGCTGTTGCAGCTCGGCCACGATGCTCAGCAGGCGCTCGCGCGGAAACGCCACGTCCACCACTAAGCGCAGCTGCACTTCCCAGCCCTGCTTCAGTTTCTGCGCCAGGGCTTCCAGCGTTTCCAGGTCGCGCAGCAGCGGCCGCGCCCGCTTCAGCAGGGTCTGGCCGTGCGGCGTCAGCACCGCCCGCCGCCCTTCCACTTCCAGCAGCGGCACATCCAGCGCCTCCTGCAGCCGCGCCACCGCATAGCTCACCGCCGACTGGCTCTTGTGCAGCGCCGCCGCGGCCTGGGCGAAGCCGCCCTGGTCGACCACCGCCGCCAGCACGGCCCATTGTTCCAGAGAGGTTCTTGCCAGTTGCATGGGATTAATCCATTCGATTTGTGAATAAGTTTGATCCGAATTTTGCGCTTTTTTATTCGATAATTCGAGCATATCTTGATCCCTACAACAGGAGATCACCATGAACGAAGTCAGACGCAGCAACGAACGCGGCCACGCCGACCACGGCTGGCTCAAGTCCTTCCACAGCTTTTCCTTCGCCGATTATTTCGATCCGCAGCACGTCGAATACGGCCCCCTGCGCGTCATCAACGAAGACCGCGTGCAGCCCGACCGCGGCTTCGGTACCCACGGCCACCGCGACATGGAAATCATCAGCTATGTGCTGTCCGGCGAGCTGGCGCACAAGGATTCCATCGGCAACGGCTCGGTGATCCGCCCCGGCGACGTGCAGCGCATGAGCGCCGGCTCCGGCATCCGCCACAGCGAATTCAATCCCTCGCCGAGCCAACCGGTGCACTTCCTGCAGATCTGGATCCAGCCCAATGTGCACGGCATCGCGCCGAGCTACGAGGAGAAGCATTTCGCCGAGGCCGACAAGCGCGGCCGCTTGCGGCTCATCGCCTCAGCCGACGGCGCCGAGGGCTCGGTGCGGATCCACCAGGACGCGCGGCTTTATGCCGGCCTGTTCGACGGTGCCGAGCAGGCCTCGCTCGAGGCCGCTCCCGGCCGCCGCCTCTACGTCCATGTGGCGCGCGGCGCGATTGAAGGCAACGGCATCGCCCTGGGCGCCGGCGATGCGCTGAAGCTGAGCGACACCCCTGTCCTGAAGCTCGGGCAGGGCCGCAACGCCGAAGTGCTGGTGTTCGACCTGCCGCAGCAGTAGCCCCGGGGATC
>JAMFRN010000217.1 GCA_026224805.1 Nevskia soli | reverse complement strand
TTACGGCCTGATCCGCGCCGTGTCGCAACTGGCACATCCGGATACGGCGATCACCACCGATGTGGGCCAGCACCAGATGTGGGTGGCGCAGAGCTATCCCTTCACCCGGCCCGAGCGCTGGCTCACCTCCGGCGGCCTCGGCACCATGGGCTTCGGCCTGCCGGTGGCCATCGGGGCTGCATTAGCGCTGCCCGAAGCCGGCGCGGTGTGCTTCAGCGGCGACGGCAGCCTGCTGATGAACATCCAGGAGTTCGCCACCCTGGCCGAGCTGGACCTGAACGTGAAGACGGTGGTGATGGACAACGCCGCGCTGGGCCTAGTGCGGCAGCAGCAGGAGCTGTTCTACCAGAAACGCCACGTCGCCTCGCTGTATGCGCGCCCATCCTCGCTATGCGCGGTGGCGCGGGCCTTCGGTGTGCCGGCCTACGACCTGGCGGAAGCGGAGGATGCCGAAGCGATGCTGCGCGAGGCCTTCAGCCGTCCCGGACCGGCCTTGATCCGCGCGCCGGTAGCGGTGGAGGAAATGGTGCTGCCGATGGTGGCGCCAGGCGCCGCGAACACCGAGGTGATCGACTGAGAGGGGCCGTGTTTGCCTCTCCCTTTGGGAGAGGCCGCGCCCTGAGGCGCGGGGCGCGCTATCAACAAGGTGCCCGTATCGTTGAAACAGCGCCTCCCTGCCCCTCTCCTGAAGGGAGAGGGGATAAGCCACTAGCCCTTGGTCTTCGCCGCCGCGGCGGCGACGGCCTTGTCGTCGGCTTCACTCTTGGTCAGGATCGCCAGCAGCTCGTCCGGCGGCGCGTAGCCGCCGTAGAGGGTGCCGTCGGGCAGGATGATGCCGGGCGTGCCGTTGAGGCCGAGGTCGAGCGCCAGCTTGTATTCCTTGTCCACCGGGTTCTCGCACTTCCTCGGCGGCGTGCTATCGCCGAGCTTGGCGCGGGTCAGCGCCTGCTGGCGGTTATCCGCGCACCACACCGAAATCGCCTGGTAGTAGGTCGGCGAACCGATGCCGTGGCGCGGGAAGAAGGCATAGCGCACGGCAATGCCCTTGGCGTTGTACTCGGCAATCTGGCTGTGCAGCTTACGGCAGTAAGGGCAGTCCAGATCGGTGAACACAGTGATCACGTACTTCGCAGCCATCGGCGGCGGCGGCGCGAACTCGATCAGGTTGTCGGGCCCCAGCTGCTTCAGCGCGGCCAGGCGGTCGGCGCGGCGGCGCTCCTCGGTGATGCGCTCCCCGGTATCCATGTTGACCAGGTCGCCCTGCAGCAGGTACTTGCCGTCGCTGGAAACGTAGGCGAAGTCATGCTCGTGCTGCACCTCGTACCAGCCGCTGACCGGCGAGGGCCGGATCTGGCTGCGGTCGATGCCGAGCGCCTTGGCGATCTTGTCCTTCGCCGCGTCCACGGAAAGATCGTCGGCGGCAAAAACACCCACCGAGAAGGCCAGGCCGAGCCCGAGGAGGGCAGTAAAAATGCGTTTCATTGAAGAGGTCCGGACGCAGCAGACGGTTGCCAGAAAGAGGTTGCTAGTATGACAAAAAGCCGGCGGTCCGGTTCCGCCGGACCACCTGATAAAGTAATGGTCCGCCACGTCCGTCAGCCATCCGGCACAGGGGAACCCGTATGTTCGACCACAGTGTTCTGGCTTTCACCCTGATCGCCATGGCCCTGACCATCGCGCCCGGCCCGGACACCTTCCTGGTCATCGCCAATACCAGCGCCGGCGGCTTCCGGCGCGGTTTCGCCACCGTTCTGGGCATCGTCAGCGGCGGTTTTTTCTACGTGCTGCTGGTGGCCTGCGGGCTGGTGCGCTTGCTGGTCTACTCTCCCGGCGTGTTCTACGCGGTGAAGCTGGCCGGCGCCGGTTACCTGCTCTATCTCGGCTGGGGCGCCCTGCGCGGCGCGTTCCGGCGTGGCACGGCCGCCAGTGCCGATGCCGCGCCGCCGCCGGCGAAATCGGTGCGGGCCAGCTACCTGCAAGGCCTGCTGACCAATGCCCTGAATCCCAAGATCGCCGTGTTCTACCTGGCCTTCCTGCCGCAGTTCCTCAATCCCGGCGACCCGGTGGTGCTGAAATCGGCCCTGCTCATCGGCATCCACTATTTCGAGGGCCTGATCTGGTTGAGCCTGCTGGCCTTCAGCGTCGGCCGCCTCAGCCGCTTCCTGGCGCGCCCGCGCGTCAGGAAAACCATGGACGCGGTGCTCGGCGCCACCATGATGGGATTCGGGCTGAAGCTGGCGGTGGAGCAGGTTTGACGTAGGGTGGGTTACGCGCCTGACGGCGCTCCACCCACCATATCCATCACGCTCTCGGATGATGCTTCGCATGCAACTGCTTCAGCCGCGCACGCGCCACATGCGTATAGATCTGCGTGGTGGAAAGATCAGCGTGCCCGAGCAGGGTCTGCACCGCGCGCAGATCGGCGCCGTGCTCCAACAGGTGGGTGGCAAAGGCATGGCGCAGCGTATGCGGCGACAGCTTGGCGGCGATGCCGGCCTGCAGCGCATGGCGCTTGATCAGCAGCCAGAAATTCTGCCGCGTCATCGCCTCGCCGCGCCGGCCCAGAAACACCGCATCGCCGGACTTGTCCCCGGCGAATTCCGGCCGGCCGTGGCGCAGCCAGCTTTTCACCGCCTCCATCGCCGGCTCGCCCATCGGTACCATGCGCTCCTTGCCACCCTTGCCCACCAGGCGCACCACGCCGTGCTCCAGGTTCAGCTCGTCGCGGCGCAGCTTGACCAGCTCGGACACACGCAGGCCGGAGGCGTACATCAGCTCCAGCATGGCGCGGTCGCGCAGGCCCAGCGCACCCTCGGCCGGGGGCGCCGCCAGCAGGTGGTCGATCTGTTCCAGGCTGAGCGTCTTGGGCAGGGCGCGGCCGAGCCGCGGCATTTCCAGGTGGGCGGAAGGATCGTCGCCGCGCAGGCGCTCGCGCACCAGCCAGCCGTAATAACGGCGGCACACCGTGATGAAGCGCGCCTGCGAGCGCGCGCTGAAGGGCTGGCGCTGCTGGCCCTGGCGCCGCGCCCGGTCGGTGCGATGGGCCAGGTAACCCTTCAGCTCGGCGGTGCCGGCGCCGTCCAGGGGCCGCCCTTGCGCGCGCAGCCAGCGCGCCAGCAGGGCCAGGTCGGAGCGGTAGGCGGAGAGGCTGTTGCGCGCCAGGCCGTGTTCCAGCCACAGCATGTCGGCGAAGCGCTCGATGCCGGCATGATCGGCGGGGTCGAGCGCATCTGGCCTGGGTGAGGCCGGGGAGTCGGACTTCATGCCCTTATAATAAGGCGGACGCCCGACCCAAAGAACAATGACCCGTATTCTCAGAACGCTATTCGGCGTCTACTCCATGACGGTGCTGTTCATCGTCCTGCTGGGGATCTTCTGCCCGCTGCTGATCGTGGCGCCGACCCTGCCAATGCGCCGCGCCATCGGCCGCTTCGGCGTCCGCGCCTGGCTGGCGCTCAGCTTCATCCCGTTCCGCGTGCGCGGCCTGGAGAACCTGCCGCCCGGCCCCTGCATCGCGGTGTGCAACCACGCCAGCTACCTCGACGGCATCATCGTCACCGCGGCCCTACCGGGGCGCTTCACCTTCCTGGTGCAGCACGGCGCCGCCGACTGGCCCTACGTCGGCCTGATCATCAAGCGCATGAACGTCAGCTTCGTCAACCGCGGCTCGGTGCGCGCCGCCGCGCTGGCCACGCGCGAGCTGATCGAGCGCATCCAGGCCGGGGAGCCCTTCACTATTTTCCCGGAAGGCACCTTCCGCCAGCCGCCGACCCTGCTGCCGTTCCATTCCGGCGCATTCATGGTCGCCGCCCGCGCCGGCGTGCCGGTGGTGCCGGTGGTGCTGCGCGGCACGCGCACCCTCTACGGCGACGGCCAAAAGGTGTTCCGCTGGAATCCGGTGTCGGTGGAAATCTTCGCCCCGGTGACCGCGCCGGGCGAGGACCGCAATGCGGTACAGGACTTGCGGGATGCCGCACGCGCCATCATCCTGCAGCACTGCGGCGAAGCCGACGGCACGGAAGCACCAGTGCCGCCGAAAATCGCCAAGGCCTATCCATGAACCCGATCCGCTGCGCAGCCGGCACCATCTCCCGCGGATAAGCCCCGACTCTCATGGCACACCCCGAACATCTGCGCGGCCGCGACATCAACGCCACCCGCACCGGCAGCGCCACGCAGGAACTGCAGCCGACGCCGCGCCAGCGCTACCAGGCCGATTTGCAGAAAGAGGGATTCGTCTCCGACGCGGCGCAGGCGCAGGCGGTCGAAGCCCTGCAGCGCGTCTACGACGAGCTGATCGAGAATCCGCCCAAGCGCCGCTTCGGCAGCTCGCGGCTCCACTACCCTCCGGTTGCCGGCCTCTACATGTGGGGCGGCGTGGGCCGCGGCAAGACCTACCTGATGGACGCGTTCTACGACGCGCTGCCCTTCACCCGCAAGCGCCGCACCCACTTCCACCGCTTCATGCTGGAAGTGCACGAGCGCCGCAACCGCTACCCCGACGAGCAGGACCCTCTGATCAGCGTCGCCGAGGAGATCGCTGACGCCACCCGCGTGCTGTGCTTCGACGAGTTCTACGTCTCCGACATCGCCGACGCCATGATCCTCGGCCGCCTGTTCGAGTTCCTGTTCAAGCGCGGCATCACCCTGGTCGCCACCAGCAACGTCGCGCCCGACCTGCTCTACCAGGGCGGCCTGCAGCGCGGCCGCTTCCTGCCCGCGATCGAGCGCCTCAAGCAGAACTGCACCGTGCTCAACGTCGACGGCGGCAACGACTACCGCCTGCGCGCCCTGCACGGCATGCCGCTGTACCTGCACCCTTGCGACCAGGCCGCCATGGCCGCGCTGGGCGAACGCTTCAACGCGGTGGCGCCGCACGGCCTGTGCCAGCGCGTCGATCTGCCGATCAACGGCCGCCCGATCACCGCGCGCTGCGTCGGCGAAGGCGCCGCCTGGTTCGACTTCCACGACCTCTGCGACGGCCCGCGCAGCGCCGCCGACTACATCGAACTGGCGCGCACCCACCACACCATCGTCCTCAGCTACGTGCCGCTTCTAACCAGCGACGACAACGATTCCGCGCGCCGCTTCATCAACCTGGTGGACGAGTTCTATGACCGCGGCGTCAAGCTGCTGATCGGCGCCGAAGCGCCGATGGAGCAGCTCTACAGCGGCACCAAGCTCAAGTTCGAATTCGAAAGAACCGTCTCCAGGCTCATCGAAATGCAGTCACAGGAATACCTGGCCAAGCCGCATCTGACCTGAAGCGATCGCTTCAGAAATTCATATCAAAAATCCGTTCGCCCCGAGTGCCCGCGAAGCGGGTGTATCGAGGCCCCCCCCTCAGGCACTGACTCCGACACCCACATGCCCATCACCGTCCAGTACGCCTCCACCCGCGAAGAAATCTACCGCTGGTACCTGAAGCTGTGGAAACAGAAAATCTGGAAGGTGCACCTGCTGATCTTCTGCGTGCCCATCTTCCTCATCGCCCTGCCGATGGTGGTCGGCAAGAAACCCGTCGACATAGAAAACATCCTCGGCTCCATTGCCGCCGGCGCGGGACTGGTCGGGTTGATGTGGGCCTACCCGCTGCTGATGTTCAAGCCCTCGCCCAGAACCGTCACCGCCGACGAGTCCGGCATCACCACCAGCATCGGCAAGAAAAGCGCGAGCCGCAAATGGGCTGAAATAGGCGCCATCAACGAAAGCGCCGAAGGCGGGGTCATCATCAGCGTCCGTAGCGGCAGCGCCATCATCATCCCGCCGCGCGCCTTTTATTCCGCCAAGATTCGCGCCGATTTCGTGGAAGCGGCGCGGAACTGGCATCGGGCGGCCTGACGCGGGCCAGCAACCGCACCGCCCGCCTGAGCCCGCACGTAAGGGAGACAAGCACATGCTCAAGATCTACACCGGCAGCTGCCATTGCGGCGCCGTCCGCTTCGAAGCCGGCATCGACCTGGCCCAGGGCACCAACAAATGCAACTGCTCCATCTGCAGCAAGTCGCGCGCCTGGTTCAGCTTCGTCCCAGGCCAGGCTTTGCGCCTGCTCCAGGGCGCGGAGGCGCAGACCGAATACCGCTGGACACCGCCGGGCAAGCCCGAACCCTTCCTGCATTTCTTCTTCTGCCGCACCTGCGGCGTGCGCACCTACGCCAGCGGCGATCACCCATCGTTCGGCGGCCTGTTTTACGCCATCGCCATTGCCGCACTGGACGAAGTTGACGCCGACGAACTCGCCGCTGCACCGGTGCAGTACATCGACGGCCGGCATAATCGATTCGATCAGGCGCCGGAGGATACGCGGCTGCTCTAGCCGCTTCACCGCCCTCTCTCCGTGTTCATGGAGAGAGAGACGGCAAGACGAGCCGCTTACAGCCGCCGCAGCTTGCGAATCTCCCGCACTGCCACCGCCAGCGTGGTGAAGTCCTTGACGCCGGTCGCCTGCAGCTCCGCCAGGCGCTCCGAGGAAAACTTCACGTGCCGCTCGTTGGCCGCGATCCAGCCGTCGAAGCGCGCCTGCGCGCCCTCGCCCGGATGCGCCAACACCCGCCCGGCGAGTTGCCGGTGGATGCGGTAGGCATCATCACGCAGGTTGACGCGGGCCAGCGACTGCCACTTGCCGACGGTGGGCATCTCATTGATCGCCGCATACAGCCACAGCATGCGGAAGCGCTCACCGCACAGGTAGTACACCGTCGCCGCATCGGCCAGCGACACCCCGGCGCCCTCCGCCAGCTCGGCGATGTCCAGGGCTCCGCCGAGGGCGCGGGTATTGGCCAGGCGCAAGGCCAGGTCGTCCGGCACGCCTTCCTTGTTGAGATTGGTGACGGTGTTGTCCCAGTCCTCGCGGTAACCCGGCGGCAGCACCGCCGGCAGCAGCCGCTCCAGCTCGGCCAGCGGCTGGGTGAAGCGCTCCACCGCCTGCTGCACCGGCAGCTGCGCGAAGCGCGAGCTGGTGAACCAGCCGGTGGCGTGCTTGAGCAGGCCGATGGCATAGCCCATCAGGCGGTACTGCAAGGCCGCCGGCACCTGGTTGTCGAGTGCCTCAATCGCGCGCCAGTAGTGGTCGCCGCCGTAAATCTGGTGCGCGGTGGCATAGGCCTTCAGCACTTCGGCGCGCATCAGGCCGTGGTCCTCGGCCCACAGCTGGGCAAAGCCCGCGCCCATGCGGTTGACCAGGGCGTTGCACAGGATGGTGGCGACGATCTCGCGCTTCAGGCGGTGCTGCTCGAGTTGCGGCCGGTAGCGCTGCGTCAGCGACTCGGGGAAGTAGGCCAGCAGATCGCGCGTGAAGAAGGGATCATCCGGCACTTCCGACTTGAGCGCCGCGTCGTACAGCGAGATCTTGCTGTAGGCGATCAGCGCCGCCAGCTCCGGCCGGGTCAGTCCCAGGCTGCGGTTGCGCCGCTCCTTCAGCGCATCCTCGTCGGGCAGGTACTCGATGGCGCGATTGAGCAGGCCCTCGCGCTCCAGCAGCCGCATCAGCTCAGCGTGATCGTCGAGCCGCTGCGCCGCGTTCTGCGACAACAGACTAATGGCGGCGCTCTGCACATAGTTGTCGCGCAGCACGAAGCGCCCGATCTCCTCGGTCATCCCGGCGAGCAGCGGATCGCGCTCCGCGCGCGTCAGCCTGGCGTCCGCCATCAACTGGTTGAGCGGGATCTTGATGTTCACCTCGCGATCCGAGGTGTGCACGCCGGCGGCATTGTCGATGGCATCGGTATTGATGCGCCCGCCGACGCCATCGGCGCCGAGCAGGGCATATTCGATGCGCCCGAGCTGGGTGCAGCCGAGATTACCGCCCTCTCCCACCACCTTGCAGCGCAGATCCTTGCCGTTGACGCGGATGGCGTCGTTGGCGCGGTCGCCGACATCCTGGTGGCTCTGCGAGGAGGCCTTGACGTAGGTGCCGATGCCGCCGTTCCACAGCAGGTCCACCGGCGCCTTCAGCAGCGCCTTGAGCAGTTCGTTCGGCGTCAGCGCCGCCTCGCGGATCTGCAGCGCCGCGCGGGCTTCCTCACTCAGCTTGATCAGCTTGGCGCTGCGCGGCCAGATGCCGCCGCCGGGTGAGATCAGCGCCGCGTTGTAGTCGGCCCAGGACGAGCGCGGCAGGTTGAACAGGCGCTCGCGCTCGATGAAGCTGGACGCCGCGTTCGGATTCGGATCGATGAAGATGTGGCGGTGATCGAAGGCGGCCAGCAGCCTGATCTTGCGCGACAGCAGCATGCCGTTGCCGAACACGTCGCCGCTCATGTCGCCGATGCCGACAACCGTGAACTCCTCCGCCTGGATGTCCTTGCCCAAGGCGCCGGGCCCGGCCGCGGGCAGCTCGCGGAAGTGGCGCTTGACGCTTTCCCAGGCGCCGCGCGCGGTGATGCCCATCTTCTTGTGGTCGTAGCCGACCGAGCCGCCGGAAGCGAAGGCATCGCCGAGCCAGAACCCGTATTCGGCGGAGATGCTGTTGGCGATGTCAGAGAACGTCGCCGTGCCCTTGTCCGCCGCCACCACCAGGTAGGGGTCGTCCTCATCCAGGCGCAGCACATCCTGCGGCGGCACGATGGCATTGCCGACGCGGTTGTCGGTAATGTCGAGCAGGCCGCGCAGGAAGGTCTTGTAACAGGCGATGCCCTGGTTCAGCCAGGCCTCGCGGTTGGACGGATCGAGCGGCTTCTTCACCACGAAGCCGCCCTTGGCGCCGACCGGCACGATCACCGTGTTCTTCACCATCTGCGCCTTCATCAGGCCCAGGATCTCGGTGCGGAAGTCCTGGCGGCGGTCGGACCAGCGCAGGCCGCCGCGCGCCACCTTGCCGCCGCGCAGATGAATGCCCTCCACCTCCGGCGCGTAGACCCACACTTCGAACATCGGCCGCGGCAGCGGCAGCTCCGGCACCTTGGCCGGATCGAGCTTGAAGCTGACGTAGTGCTTGCTGTGACCTTCGGCGTTGTTCTGGAAATAATTGGTGCGCAAGGTGGCGCGGATCACCGCCAGGAAGGAGCGCAGCACGCGGTCACCGTCCAGGCTCGCCACCTGGTCCAGCGCATGATCCAGCGCCTGGCCGATCTTCAGGTCCTCGTTCTGGCGCCGCTCGGCCGCCAACTTCAGCGCGAAGCGTGTCTCGAACAGCGCCACCAGCAGGCGCGCGATGTCGGCGTGCTCGGCCAGCAGCGTTTCCATGTAGGACTGGCTGAACGGCAGGCCGGTCTGGATCAGGTATTTGCAGATGGCGCGCAGCAGCGTCACCTGGCGCGCATCCAGCCCGGCGCCAAGCACCAGCTTGTTGAGGCCGTCGTTCTCCACTTCGCCGCGCCACACCTGGAGGAAGCCGGACTCGAAGAACTTCTTCTGCGAATCGGCGGACAGCTCGCAGCCGCCGTGCTGGATCTCGAACTCCTGCACCCACAGACTGGGCCCGTCCTTCGGCGTGATCTCCGCCGGCTCCTGGCGGATCACGCGCAGGCCGAAATTCTCCAGCGTCGGCAACACGTCGGACAAGGTCACCGGCGTATGCAGCGCATACAGCTTGAGGCTAGTGGCCTGCGGCAAGGTGCCTTCGACGGTGCTCACACCCAGGCGCGGCAACACCGGCGTGGACGGCGACAGCCGTGCCAGGTAGGCCACATCGGCCGCCGCTTCCTGCGGCGTCAGCGACTCGACATAGGACAGCGGGAAGGCATCGGCGAATTTCGCCGGGCTCAGCTTCTCCCGCGCCAGCAGCTCGCGCAACTGCTCGCGCCAGCTGCGCGTCGCCGCGATCAGCCGCGTTTCCACTTCGCTCGCGCTGAGCGGAATGGTGGTGCCGGGCCTGGTGCGCACCAGGTAATGCAGGCGGGTCAGGCCGCCGCGCTGGAAATCGACCTCGCGGTCCAGCGCCTGGCCGCCGCAGAGTTCCACCAGGGTTGCGCCGACCTTGTCGCGCAGCTCGCGCGAATAGCGCTCGCGCGTCAGATACACCAGGAAGGAGTAGAAACGGCCGTAGCGGTCGCGGCGCATGAACAGCCGCAGCTGGTGCCGGTCGCGCAGGGCGCGGATGCCGGTGCACAGCTGGAACAGCTCATCCTCGCCGGCCTGGAACAGCTCGTCGCGCGGCAGGCCGTGCAGGATGTCGCGCAGGTTCTTGCCGGAATGGCTGCTCTCCGGCAGACGCGAATGTTGCATCACATACTCAGCTTTGCGGCGGATCAGCGGAATGTGGCGCGGCCGGTCGATATAGACCTCGGAGCTGAACAGGCCGACAAAGCGCACCGTCCCGGCCAGATTGCCCTTGGCGTCATAGCGCTTCACCGACACCACGTCCATCAGTCCCTCGCGATGGATGGTGGAGCGCAGGTTGGCCTTGGTCACCACCACCAGGCGCGGCGAATCGGCGTACTTGTCCAGCTCCACCTGCGGCGCGATCAGATCCTCGGCGGCCCAGCGGCTGCCGGCGCGCAGCAGGCCCAGTCCGGAAGCGGGATCAGTGCGGAACGTCGGCTTGCCGCTTTCGCCTTGGGCGGCGCGGCTCTCGATCTTGCCGAGGAAGGTGAAGTGCTGCTGGTCCAGGTAGGTGAGGAACTCGCGCGCCTCGGCGAATTCCTCGGCGTCGCCTTCCGGCGGCACCATCTTCAGCTCCTCCACCAGCGCGCGCACCCGCTCCAGCGTCTGCGGGTAATCGTCGACCACCCGCCGCAGATCCTCCAGCACGGTGCGCACCTGCTGCTCCAGCGCGGCATACGCCGCCAGGTTCTGCAGCGGCTCGAACTCCAGGTGGATCAGCGATTCGGCAGTACCCTTGTCCGCGTCTTCCACCGCGATGGTCTTGCCGGCGCGATCGCGTTGCAGATGCAGCACCGGATGCACCGTCCAGTCCACCGAAGCACCGGTGGCGCGTACCGCCATGACGATCGAATCCACCAGGAACGGCTGGTCCTCGACGCAGGTTTCCACCACCGCCAGCCCCGGCCGCGCCTCGTCGCCGCCTTGCGGCGGCACCACCCGCACCAGCGGCGCGCCGGACTTGCGCAGGCGGGCGAAGCTCCAGTGGCCGAGCGCGATGTGCAGCAATTCTTCCGGCGTGCGCAGCTTCAGCGTATCCAGCGCCGCCATCTCGAAATAACGGCGCAGGAAAGCGCGAAACAACACGACATCGTCCACACCGGTCTGCGCCTGCGCCAGTGCATCCATCTGCTCCAATAACAACTCCTGCCCGGACTTGGCGTCCGGACTGGGGCGGGCTTCCATGTACTCCTCCAGCCAATTCGTATGTATGGGCGGAGTATGCCAGCCGGAAAAATAATCAGGCGCGGTATAATCGGGGCGTCAATACGTGCCCGTATCCATGCGCGGCGCGTGGTGCGCTGCGGCAAATCGCAGGCCGCGTGCGATGCTCAACTCCGATGCCAACTTTCTCGCGGCAGCCGCCGATCACTTCGAGCGGCAGGCTACTGCCCGGCTTGCAGCAAACCTTCCAGCCCGCGCAGCGCCGCCTCGGCCGAGAGCCGGCGCACCGCATCGCGATCGCCATCGAACAGGAAGCGGCTCACCGATACCGCCGCATCCGTCCCGCCCCAGCCGATCCATACCGTCCCCACCGGCTTGTCGGCGCTGCCGCCGCCCGGCCCGGCAATGCCGCTCACCGCCACAGCCCATTGCACCGGCGCGGCCTTGAGCAAGCCCTGCACCATCTCCTGCACCGTTTCAGCGCTGACCGCGCCGGCGCGTTGCAGGGTCTCGGCGGGCACGCCAAGCAACTCGTGCTTGGCGTCGTTGGAATACGTCACCAGCCCGCGCTCGAACCAGGCCGAGCTGCCGGCGATATCGGTCAGCAGCTTGACGATGAGGCCGCCGGTGCAGGATTCGGCGGTGGCGATGCACTGCCCGCGCGCAAGCAGACGCTCGCCGACGGCACAAGCGAGAGTTTGCAGGGATTTGTCGGAAGGCGTGGCCGTCATATCTGCTCGATATCCGCGTGCTTTATGCCGCTACCCGCGGAATATCGCCTCCGCCATACGATCAGCGATTTCCCCCGTCGGCCGCTTCTCGTTGGCCGAGTGCTTGAAGATCTGCCCCAGGGTATGACCGATGCGCTCCAGGTGGGCGCGCACCGTGGCCTCGTCGTAGTTGGGGCCTTCGTAAAAGATGTCGATGATGCCGCCGGCGTTGATGACATAGTCGGGCGCGTAGAGGATGCCGCGCTCGAGCAAGGCATGATCATGCTTGGGCTTGGCCAGCTGGTTATTGGCGGCGCCGGCGACGATTTTCGCCTTCAGCTCGGGAATGCTCCTGTCGTTGAGCACCGCGCCCATGGCACAGGGCGCGAACACATCCACGTCCAGTGAGTGCACCACGTCCATCGGCACCGCCTGGGCGGCCAGCTCCCTGACGCAGCGGTCCACTGCCGGCTGGTGCAGATCGGTCACCCACAGTTTGGCACCGGCATCGCTGAGGTGGCGCGCCAGGCGCCCGCCGACATTGCCCACGCCCTGGATCGCCACCTTGAGGCCCTTGAGGTCGTCGCGGCCGAGCTGGGCGCGCACCGCCGCCTGGATGCCGATGAACACGCCCATGGCGGTGGCCGGGGAAGGATCGCCGGTGCGACCGGCGGCGACGGACTTCTCGTCGGCCAGGCCGCCGACGTGCTTGGTCTCGCCGGCCATCAGGCGCATGTCGGCGACGCTGGTGCCGGAATCCTCGGCGACGACGTACTGGCCGCCGAGGCTCTCGACGAAGCGCCCCATGGCCTGGATCAGCGCCGGCGTCTTGTCGTGGCGCGGATCGCCGATGATGACGCTCTTGCCGCCGCCCTGCGGCAGCCCGGCCAGCGCCGCCTTGTAGGTCATGCCGCGCGACAGGCGCAGCACGTCGGTGAGGGCCTCGCTGTCGGAAGCGTAGGGCCACATGCGGCAGCCGCCCAGGCCCTTGCCGAGGCGCGTGTTATGCACGGCAATGATGGCCTTGAGGCCGCTGGCGCGGTCGTAGCGGAAGGCGACCTGCTCGTGCGCATCGAACTCTGGATGGTCAAAGACGGACATCGGATTTCCTTGATTTGGGGGCGGCACCGCCACGGTGCAGCGATTTTTGCTTATTGTACCGCTGCCAATCCCAGCACCATCCATACCCGGCCTCCCCTGAATGAGCATTCACGCCGTCCTGCATCACGAGACGATCTACCGCTACGACCGGCGCGTCACCCTGTCGCCGCAGATCATCCGCCTGCGCCCGGCGCCGCATGCCCGCACCCCGGTGCTGTCCTACTCGCTCAAAATCGAGCCGAAGGACCACTTCATCAACTGGCAGCAGGACGCTTTCAGTAACTGGCTGGCGCGGGTGGTATTTCCGGAGAAAGTCACTGAATTCAAGGTGGTGGTGGACCTGGTCGCCGATATGGCGATCTGGAATCCCTTCGATTTCTTCATCGAGGGCGAGGCCGAGCAGTTCCCCTTCACCTACACCGAGGAGGCGAAGGAAGAGCTGAAGCCGTACCTGCGCGCCGCCCCGGCCGGTCCGCTGCTGAAGAAGTATCTGGACAGCATCCCGCTGGACAAGATGCGCACCATCGACTTCCTGGTGGGCCTCAACCAGCGCCTGCAAAGCGATATCAGCTACCTGATCCGCATGGAACCGGGGGTGCAGACCCCAGAAGTGACGCTCGGCAACGGCTCCGGCTCCTGCCGCGACACCGGCTGGCTGCTGGTGCAGATTTTCCGCCACCTGGGCCTGGCGGCGCGCTTCGTCTCCGGCTACCTGGTCCAGCTGACCCCGGACGTGAAGTCGCTCGACGGCCCCTCCGGCACCGACCACGACTTCACCGACCTGCACGCCTGGTGCGAGGTCTACCTGCCCGGCGGCGGCTGGGTCGGCCTTGACCCCACCTCCGGCCTGCTCGCCGGCGAGGGCCATATCCCGGTCTGCGCCACGCCGGAGCCGTCCAGCGCCGCCCCGATCAGCGGCGCGGTGGACGAGGCCGAGGTCGAATTCGGCCACGAGATGTACGTCAAGCGCCTGTACGAATCGCCGCGCGTCACCAAGCCCTACACCGAGGACCAGTGGGCGGCGATCGACAAGCTTGGCCACAAGGTCGACGGCAAGCTCAAGGCCGGCGACGTGCGCCTGACCATGGGCGGCGAGCCGACCTTCATCTCCATCGACGACATGCAGGGCGATGAGTGGAACACCGCCGCGGTGGGGCCCACCAAGCAGGCCTTGGCCGACAAGCTGATCCGCCGCCTCGCCGGGCGCTTCGCCCCGGACGGGCTGCTGACCTACGGCCAGGGTAAGTGGTACCCGGGCGAATCGCTGCCGCGCTGGGCTTACGGCTGCTATTTCCGCGGCGACGGCAAGCCCATCGTGCGTACCGAGCTGGCCAGCGGCACCATCAAGGCCGACATCCAGTCAGCACGGGCCCTGATCCGCGGCATCGCCGAACGCCTGGAAGTGGCGCCGGGCAACGCCCTGCCGGCCTACGAGGACGCTTTCTATTACCTGCATCGCGAGCGCCAGCTGCCGGACAACGTGCTGCCCGAGGACAGCAAGCTGAAGGACCCGGAGGAGCGCGCGCGCATCGCCAAGATCTTCGAGCGCGGGCTCGACACGCCGCGCGGTTACGCCCTGCCGGTGCAGCGCTGGCAGTCGCGCGCCTGGATTTCGGAACGCTGGTCGTTCCGCCAGGGCCGCCTGTTCCTGATCCCGGGCGACTCGCCCATCGGCTTCCGCCTGCCGCTGGATGCGCTGCCCTGGCTGCCACCGCTGGCCTATCCGCACGTCATCCCCTACGACCCCTTCATGCAGCGCGAGCCGCTGCCGGAGCAGCCGGACGGACGCCGCCAGCCGTTCCTCCAATCTCCCAGCACCCGCAAGGAAGAGCTGGACAAGGAAACCGAACGCCGGCGCGGCCGGCGCACGCAGAAGCTCACCGCCGAACGCGAGCAGCCGACGCCGACCCGGCGCGGCGCCTATCTGGAAGGCGGCAACGTGCGCACCGCGATTTCGGTCGAACCGCGCGACGGTTATCTCTGCGTGTTCATGCCGCCGGCCGCCAACATCGAGGACTATCTCGACCTGCTGGCCGCGGTGGAGGACAGCGCCGGCGAACTCGACGTGCCGCTGCGCATCGAGGGCTATTCGCCGCCGGCGGACTCGCGCCTCAACGTGCTCAAGGTGACGCCGGACCCCGGCGTGATCGAGGTCAACATCCACCCGGCGCATAGCTGGGACGAGCTGCGCCACACCACCGAGGTGGTCTACGAGGAAGCGCGCCTGACCCGCCTGGGCACCGAGAAATTCCTGGTCGATGGCCGCGCCGTCGGCACTGGCGGCGGCAATCACTTCGTGCTCGGCGGCGCCACGCCGGCGGACTCGCCGTTCCTGCGCCGGCCGGATCTGCTCGGCAGCCTGATCCGCTACTGGCAGAACCATCCGGCGCTGAGCTACCTGTTCTCCGGCCTGTTCATCGGCAGCACCTCGCAGCATCCGCGCGTCGACGAGGCGCAGACTTCCTCGCTCTACGAGATCGAGCTGGCCCTGTCGCAGCTGCCCAAGCCCGGGCACAGCGTGCCGCTGTGGATGATCGACCGCACCCTGCGCAACCTGCTGGTGGACCTGAGCGGCAACACCCACCGCACCGAAATCTCCATCGACAAGCTGTATTCGCCCGATGGCCCCACCGGCCGCCTCGGCCTGGTCGAGTTCCGCGCTTTCGAAATGCCGCCGCATCCGCAGATGAGCCTGACGCAGCAATTACTGCTGCGCTCGCTGGTGGCCTGGTTCTGGGAAAAGCCCTACACCCGTCCGCTGGTACGCTGGGGTACGCAGCTGCACGACCGCTTCATGCTGCCGCACCATGTCTGGAACGACCTGCGCGAAATCCTTGCCGACCTGCGCGGCGCCGGCTTCGCCTTCCAGGACGAGTGGTTCGCCGCGCACCAGGAATTCCGCTTCCCGCGCCACGGCAGCGTGCGCTACCAGAATGTGGAGCTGGAACTGCGCCACGCCCTCGAGCCCTGGCCGGTGCTGGGCGAAGAAACGGCGGTGGGCGGCACCACGCGCTTTGTCGATTCCTCGCTGGAGCGCCTGCAGGTACGCGTCACCGGTCTCACGGAAGGGCGCCACTTCGTCACCGTGGCCGGCCGCCGCGTGCCGCTGACGCCCACCGGCGTACACGGCGAAATGGTCGGCGGCGTGCGCTACCGCGCCTGGCATCCCACCTCTGCCCTGCATCCTGGCATCGGCGTGCATACGCCCCTGGTGTTCGACCTCTACGACGCCTGGAACCGCCGCGCCGTGGCCGGCTGCACCTACCACGTCGCCCACCCGGCCGGACGCAACTACGAAACCTTCCCGGTCAACGCTTACGAAGCCGAAGCGCGGCGCCTGTCGCGCTTCGAGCCTTACGGGCACACGCCGACCAGCTACTGGCCGCCGGATGAGCCACGGAATCCGGACTATCCGCATACACTCGACTTGCGTCGAGTGTGAATGTCGTCCTGACAAGCACCGCGCCATCCCTGGCGCGGACTGTTGAAACAAGCCTGTAGGTCGGTTCAAGAGGCGGGCGTGAGCGCTGGGTTTCGTTTCACTCAACCCAGCCTACGATGCTGCGGTGCCGGCTGTAATCGGGGCGCGTCTCCCAACCCAATGTCATCCTGAGCGCAGCGAAGGATCTGGCCCGGCGCAACCGAGGAACCCGGGAGGTTGCGCCCGCAACATTCAGCCCGCACTCAGGCACTCACGCAAACGCTATATCATTGCCCCACCCTTGCGCGGTTAAGGAGTGCGTCCATGAAACGTCTGCTGATCCCCGCCCTGCTGACCCTCGCCGCACTGGCCGGCTGCGCCACGCCGGAAGCACGCATCAAGGACAATCCCGGCGCCTACTCGAACCTGACGCCGGAGCAGCAGGAGCTGGTGAAGAAAGGCCAGGTTGGCCTGGGCATGCCGGAAGCGGCGGTGCAGCTCGCCCTGGGCAAGCCGGATCGCATCACCGAGCACACCGACGCCAGCGGCCAGCAGAACATCTGGCACTACACCCAGGTGCAGACCGCCGGCGGGGCGGCGGCCTATCCCTATTTCTACCCCTACCCGAGCTTCTACGACCCGCTGTTCTACCCCGGCCCGTCGTTCTACGCCGCCCCGGTGCAGACCGAAACCGACCGCATCCGCGTGATCTTCAAGGATGGCGTGGTCACGGCGATCGAGCGGGAGCTGTAGCCATATCCCTTGCGCGGGGGGCGGCCGCCGATAACCTGCCTTACCGGCGTAGCGCGGGACGCCGCGCCCTGCTGCCGATGGCCCCGCAGCCAGTGGCCTTTTGCCGTCCCCGAACCGATTAAGCGACAATTCGCCCCTCGGATTTCCCTTACCGCGCAGGAATCACCATGTCCCAGGATCCCATCGTCATCACCTCCATCGCCCGCACGCCCATGGGCGGCATGCTCGGCGTGTTCTCCTCCGTCTCCGCCAACCAGCTGGGCAGCGTGGCGATCAAGGCCGCGGTGGAGCGCTCCGGCCTCAAGGCCGGCGACATCGACGAAGTGATCATGGGCAATGTGCTGATGGCCGGCCAGGGACAGGCCCCGGCGCGGCAGGCGGCGCTCGGCGCGGGGTTACCGCAGTCGGTGGCCTGCAGCACCATCAACAAGGTCTGCGGCAGCGGCCTCAAGGCCGTGATGTTCGCCCACGACCAGCTCAAGGCCGGCACCAACAAGGTGATGCTGGCCGGCGGCATGGAGAGCATGACCAACGCGCCCTACCTGATGCTCAAGGCCCGCGGCGGCTATCGCTTCGGCCACGCCGAGCTGCTCGACCACATGGCCCTGGACGGCCTGGAAGACGCCTACGAGAAGCGCACACCGATGGGCGTGTACGCCGAGCGCACGGTGGAGAAGTTCGGCTTCACCCGCGCCCAGCAGGACGAGTTCGCCATCACCTCGCTGAAGCGCGCCCAGGCCGCCGGCGCCGACGGCAGCTTCGCCTTCGAGATCGCCCCGGTGGAAGTGTCCGGCAAGGTCGGTGTCGAGCTGGTCAAAGCCGACGAGCAGCCGGCCAAGAGCAAGCCGGAAAAAATCCCGACGCTGAAGCCCGCCTTCAGCAAGAACGGCACCGTCACCGCCGCCACCTCGGCCTCCATCTCCGACGGCGCCGCTGCAGTGGTGCTGATGGCGCAGTCGGAAGCGGACAAGCGCGGCATCAAGCCGCTGGCCCGCATCCTCGGCCACAGCCAGCACTCGCGCGTGCCGGGCGAATTCACCGTCGCCCCGGTCTACGCCATCGCCAAGCTGCTGGAAAAGCTCAACTGGAAGGCCGCCGACGTCGACCTGTGGGAAATCAACGAAGCCTTCGCCGTGGTCACCATGGCCGCGATGAAGGAACACAACCTGTCGCACGACAAGGTCAACATCCACGGCGGCGCCTGCGCCCTCGGCCACCCCATCGGCGCCTCCGGCGCGCGCCTGCTCACCACCCTGATCGGCGCCCTGCGCAAGACCGGTGGCAAGCGCGGCATCGTCAGCCTGTGTATCGGCGGCGGCGAAGCCGTGGCCCTGGCCATCGAGATGATCTGAAGCCAAGACCGGCATTAAACCCCTCTCCCTCCGGGAGAGGGGCAGGCGAGGGCATGGATGCCCGAGGTAGGGCAACGCATGGAGCGGTTGCCGAGGTGAGGGACGCGGCATCCATCAGCCGCGCCTGCCGCGGACGTGGCGGCTCTGGCACCGCATCTCCCCGCCTGGCTCTGAGAAATACGTCCCGCTTCGCGCGGCCGTTACACGGTAAAGTGACACCGTGTCCAGGCCCAAACACCTCATAAACGGCATCGAGCCGCCGGCGCTGGCTGTGCCGCTCGCCGACTGGCTGCGCACCCTCGCCGGCCGCGACGACAGCGAATTCCTGCTCGGCGGCACCGGCCACCTGCTGCTTAGCGCCGAGGAAGAGGAAAACGTGGTGATGCAGCTGCGACTAGGCGTGCTGCCACGCCTGTTTCCCGCCGGCGGCTACGCCCAGGTCTGCCTGCTCTGCGGCCTGGCCCCCGGATCGGATCTGCTGTTCGCGCGGGTGCTGAGCGGCTGGCTGCTGGAACACGACATCCCCTTCCGCATGATCGGCCTGCTGCCGGTGCCGCCGCAGACCCTGCTGGAAGACTGGCAGGACAGCCTGCGCGAAGCCGGCGAGGAAATCTCGCCGACGCAGCGCCAGCTGCAGCGGCAGCAGATCGAAACCACCCTGGCCTCCTGCGAACTCATCGTCGACCTGCTGCCGCCCGGCAGCGGCGGCGCCGAGTTGCGCGACCAGGCGTTCCGCGAGCAGCAGTACCGCCTGCTCGCCGCCTGCCTGGCGCGGCGTTCGGACATCCTCGTCGCCATCCTGCGCGAGCAGAACCTGCTGCGCCCCGGCGGCACCGCCGAGGTGGTGGACTGGCGCCGCCATCCGCACCATATTCCGGCCGAGTTCAGCATCGACCTGCCGCCGCCGCGGCCGGGCCGTGACGGGCACCGCCTGATCGTGATCGATCCGGCAGCCGGCTACTCTGCGGCGCAAGACGGATGAAGTCCTGGTGACCAATAATCAGACTTGTCATCCTGAGTGCAGCGAAGGATCTGGCCGGATTTTTCGCTGCACTCAAGTTGACAGATGCACTAGCCGGACATTCACGGGGCCGGCATGGGGGACGTAATGGGCCACAGCGACAACACAGCCGAGGTCTTCGCGGCACGCGCCGGCGAAGCCCTGCGCGCCGGCAACTATCTGCTCTGCTACGACCTGGTCGACCAGGCGCAGCAGCTCGGCGCGCACACGCGCCGCCTGCAATACCTGTCCCTGCTGGCGCTGGCCAATGCCGGCAGCACCGAATTCGCCCTGCGCCGCTACGGCGAACTGGGCCTGCGCGAGGAAGAGATCGACGAGGACTGGCTGGCCCTGCAGGGCCGCCTGCTCAAGGACCTGGCCCTGGCCGGCGGCAGCCGCGACGACCTGCGCGCATCCGCCCAGGCCTATCTCAACGCATTCCGCCAGACCGGTGGCTACTTCACTGCGATCAACGCGGCCACCATGTTCCTGCTGGCCGGCGATGCCGGGACCTCGCACCGCCTGGCGCACGAGGTGCTGACCCTGGCCAGCGGCACCATTCCCTCCGACGACGTCGATCACTACTATCTGCGCGCCAGCGAAGCCGAGGCGGCCCTGCTGCTGGGCGACACCACCCGCGCCCGGCGCAGCCTGCGCGCCGCCGACACGCTGGCGCGCGGCAACGTCAGCGCGCGCAGCCGCACCCGGCAGCAGCTGCGCCTGATCTGCCAGCATCTGCGCATCGAGGATGAATTCTCCGACCTGCTGCACCTGCCGCCCTTGTTGTACATCGACCGCGCCGCCATCGAGATCCCGGTGGTGTTCGGCGCCGACCGCACCGCCCCGGCGGTCAGCGGCCTGGACGTGCTGCAATGCGAGGGCGCACGCGTCCACGCCGCCCTGGTCCAGCCGGCCGACCTCTGCGCCGCCGAATACTTCATGGCACGCGGCGCGCGCCTGTCGCTGGTGCTGCCCACCGCGCGCAAGCCGCTGATCGAGCGCTGGCAGCGCAGCTTCGGCCCCGGCTGGGCGATGCGCCTGGCGCGCTGCCTGGAGCAAGCCGGGGAAGTCACCGCCAGCCAGGGCTTCCTCGAGGACGAGCAGGATTGGGCCGGCAGCCACGTCGCCGCCATGGCCCAGGGCCTGGCCCGGCTCGCCGCACGGCGCCTCGGCAGCCACTGCCGCCGCGTCGAGCTGGCGCCGGCCAGCAATCCGCCCGGCTACTGGCTGCGCGCGGAGCAGGACAGCGGCAGCGCCGCCGTCCTGCCGGCGCAGTGCCCCGCGCAGCAGCGGCCGGAGGTGCGGCGCCGCTTCGTCGGCCTGATCTTCGCCGACATCGCCGGCTTCCGCCGCCTGCACGACGAGGAGATGCCGCGCTTCTGGTCGCACGTGATGGGCGGCGTGGCGCAGATCATCGGCCGCCATGGCGACAAGGTGCTGTTCCGCCACACCTGGGGCGACGCCATCAATGTCGTCACCGAGGACGCCGCCACCGCCGCCGAAATCGCCGTGGCGATCCAGGCCTGTATCGAGGAGGTGCGGCGCAGCGAATCCGGCATGCTGCGCGAGATCGAGCTGCGCCTGGCCGTGCACTTCGCCCCCGCCTTCGTCGGCCACGACCCGATCGAGAACGTCGCCAACTACTACGGCTCGCAGCTCTCCTTCACCGCCCGCATCGAGCCGGTGACCCCGCCCGGCATGATCTTCGTCACCGAAGCCTTCGCCGCGCGCCTCGCGCTCGAAGCGCCGGAACGCTTCGCCGCCGAATACGCCGGCGAAGTGGAACTGGCCAAGCGCTTCGGCAAATACCGCCTGTTCAGCCTCTACCCGATCGAACGCCGCCGCAACGCGCGGCTGCAGCTCGCCGGCGGCACGGCGACCGGGCCAACTGCAAAGCTCTTTCCAAGGTCAGCGTAGGTCGCCCTTCAGGGCGACTCGTCGGGCTGAAGCCCGACCTACGAAAGCATTCGTGGCACCCATAGGGTGGGTGAAGCGCCGCCAGGCGCGGAACCCACCATGCCGTCGCGCAACGGTGGGTTGCGCTACGCTCCACCCACCCTACTATGCTCGCCGCTGGGTTTATGATGTTTCGGTTGACGACGACTTGAGGCAACCATGGCATTAGGCATCGCAGTACTCACCGTTTCCGACACGCGCACACTCGACGACGACAAGTCCGGCCAGCTGCTGGTCGAGCGCATCGCCGCCGCCGGCCACACCCTCACCGCGCGCAGCATCGTCAGCGACGACCGCTTCCACATCCGCGCCCAGCTCGGCAACTGGCTGATCAACGACAGCATCGACGCCATTATCACCACCGGCGGCACCGGCCTCACCGGCCGCGACCTCGTGCCCGAAGCCGTCAAGCCCCTGCTCGACCGCCTCACCGACGGCTTCGGCGAACTGTTCCGCTGGCTCTCCTACGAAGACATCGGCCCCTCCGCCCTCCAGTCCCGCGCCTTCGCCGGCAGCGCCAACGGCCGCCTGGTGTTCTGCCTCCCAGGATCGCGCGGCGCCTGCGAACTGGCCTGGGACAAGATCATCGCGCCGCAACTCGACGTGAACACCCGGCCCTGCAACCTGGCGGAGCTATTGCCTCGTTTGCGCGAGCCGGCGGACCGGCCGGCGGGACCGCATAGATCGCGGCGAGATTAGCCGCTCGTGCTGGCGTAAGGCCGTCCGTTGGTATTGGGCCAAAATTCGGACGTGAGCAAGAGAACTCTTGTCACAGCAATGTTGGCATTGAGTAGCGCCGTATGCGTTTACTCGGTGACTCTCACGTTATTGCATTTCGCCATCGGCGAACATCTAAGCTATTTCTGGCTCCTTGTGTTCTCTACCCTTCTTGCCCTTTGGGTGCATGCAGACGCACGGCTCCAACGCATTCATCAGCCGTTGGACTTTGGTTTCATGTTCTTGGGCTTCTGGCCACTCGCCTTGCCGTACTATTTGATCAAGACTCGCGGAACAAGAGGACTAGCCCCCCTGTGTCGGCTTTTTTTCTACGTACCTGGCCCCATTTGCTCTGGCGTGGGGTGTATATCTGTTCACGTTAACAAAGTAGATAGTAGGGCGGCCAGTGGCCGCCGTGGTTCCGAGTGGCAGCAACCTCGGCGGCCACAGGCCGCCCTACGATTGGTTTCATTTTCCCCTTTAGGAAGTGCTATTGCGTCTCGATGAGGTGAGCATGACTCCATCCGACATCAACCCAAACAGCAAGCACGGCGTGGTCAGCCTCCGCAGCGCTCATCCGTTCGCAGATACCGTGCGCCTCCTGCTCGCAGCATTCGCGGATCACGGCATCAAGGTGTTCGCCGTCATTGATCAGAGAGCAGAGGCCATTGCGGTGGGCATGGCCATGCCGCCGACCACCTTGATCCTCTTCGGCAACCCCAAGGCCGGCACGCCGCTGATGCTGGCGCAGCCGCTCAGCGGGATCGACTTGCCGCTCAAGGTGCTGGTGACGGAACCGGCGCTCGGCCAGGTCATGGTCAGCTTCAATGCCGCGGCCTACCTGATCGAACGGCATTCGCTGCCAACGGAGCTGCTGAACAACCTGGCTCCGGCCGAGCGCCTGATTGCGAGCGTTGTCACCACATGAACAGTCCCGGCCTGATGCAGCCGTGATCAGGAAGGCCGCCACCGCCGGATACTCGGGCACGCCGCTGGCGCGGAAGCTGGGCATCAAGCCGGGCAGCCTGGTGCTGACCGTCGATGCGCCGCAAAATTACCCGGCCCTGCTCGATCCGCTGCCGGAGGGCGTGCGCTTCGCCACGCGGCTGACCCCGTCCACCGATATCGTCCATCTCTTCACCGCCAGCCGGGCCAGGCTTCAGGAACTGCTGGGGGAATACCGGACTGCGCTCAAGCCCGATAGCATGGTCTGGGTATCGTGGCCCAAACAGGCATCCAAAGTCCCCACCGACATCACCGACGACACCATCCGCGCGGTGGCGCTGCCCCTGGGTTTCGTCGATATCAAGGTCTGCGCGATCAATGCGGTATGGTCGGGCTTGAAGCTGGTCATCCGCAAGGAGCTGCGCTGAACGCCCGGCAGGCGCCCGTCCACGGCGGGATTGACACCACAAGCAAGGACTCATGACTTGGCCTCCGCCGCCTCACTGTTCAACGAAGTGCGCCGCTGCACCATTTGCGCGGAGCATCTGCCGCTGGGTCCGCGGCCGATCTTCCAGTTGCATCCGCAGGCCCACATCCTGATCGTGGGCCAGGCACCGGGACGGAAGGCCCATGAATCCGGTGTACCTTTCTCGGACGCAAGCGGCGATCGCCTGCGCCAGTGGCTGGGCCTGACTCCGGAAGTGTTCTACGACGCAAAGCAGGTGGCCCTCATTCCCATGGGCTTCTGCTTCCCCGGCACCGGCAAGGGCGGCGATCTGCCGCCACGTCCCGAATGCGCGCCGGCCTGGCGCGAGAAACTGCTGCGTCAGCTGAAACAGCTGCAACTCACGCTGGTCATCGGCCAGTACGCGCTGGACTACCATTTGCCCGATGCGGGCACGTCGGTCACCAGCGCGGTGCAGTCCTGGCGCGAGCACTGGCCGCACACGGTCCCCTTGCCGCACCCCAGCCCGCGCAACAATATGTGGCTGCGCCGAAACCCGTGGTTCGAGAAGGAGCTTCTGCCGCAGCTGCGGGCGCGGGTGGCCGAGGTGCTTGAGGGCAAAAGCTGACGAACGGTGCCGATGGACGCCACTGCTTTGCGGCACAGTCACCGCATCCGGGCCGGCGCCGGGTGGATTGCCGAACCGGGAAGGTTTGCTCCATGCTGCAAGCCGGATTGCCGCAGCAGGCCTGAAGCCCCTATGGGAAAGAACACCAGCCGATGATCGCCGACCATAAAATCCGCCTCGCCGTGTTCAGCGACGCGCCCGCGATCTCGCGCATGTCGCGCGACTACATCGAGCGCGGGCTGGGCTGGGACTGGACGCCGACGCGGGTGCTGAAGAGCATCCGCGACCGCTCGACCAATGTCGCCGTGGTACGTGAGGGCACCAACCTGCTCGGCTTCGGCATCATGAAGTACAACGACGACACCGCCCACCTGCACCTGCTCGCCGTGCAGCAGCTGCGGCGCCGCAAGGGCATGGGCGCCGCCCTGCTCAACTGGCTCGAAGCCAGCGCGCGCACCGCCGGCATCGAGAAAATCCGCGTCGAGGCGCGCACCACCAACGAAGCCGCCAGGGCCTTCTACCGCAGCCGCAACTACCGCGAGATCGAACGCCTGGCCGGCTACTACCGCGGCGTGGAAGATGCGGTGCGGATGGAGAAGCGCTTGTGGGCCGACGGCTATAGCGGCCTGGTGGCGGAGTGAGCAGAAGCGCCCCGCTCCGATCCAGGGCGCGCGGCCGCCACCTTCGGGTCTGCGGCCCGAGCCACAGTAGGGCGGCCTGTGGCCGCCGTGGTTCTGCACCGCGACAGTTCCGGCGGCCACGGGCCGCCCTACTACTGAAGCGATCCTGACGGCGCCTCGGACCGCCTCAGGTCTGCGGCCCCAGTCCCGGCAGCAGGGCCTTGAGGCCGTTGACGATGAACTCCACCGCCAGCGCCGACAGGATCAGCCCCATCAGGCGGGTAGTGATGTTGATGCCGGTGCGGCCGATCCAGTTGGCGATGGGATCGGCCAGACTCAGCGCGATGAAGGTCACCGCGCCCAGCGCCGCGCCGATGCCGATCAGCGCGCCGATCTCCAGCCAGCCGCTGACCTTGCCGGCGTAGATGATCATGGCGCTGATGGTGCCCGGGCCGGCCATCAGCGGGATCGCCAAGGGCACCACCGCGATATTGTCCTTCAGCTCCGCCTCGTCGCGCTCCTCGGTGGTGGAGCGGGTATTGCCGGCCTGGGCGTTGACCATGGCGATGGCCATCAGCAGCATGACGATGCCGCCGCCCACCTGCAGCGAGCCGACGCTGATGCCGAAGAAATGGATGATGCGCTCGCCGGCGGTGGCCGCCACCGCCAGCACCACCGCCACCGAAAACGCGGCGACGCGGATGGTGCGCCGCTTCTCCACCCGGCTCTGCGAGGCGGTCAGCCCGAGGAAAAAGGGGATCGCGCCGATCGGGTTGAGCAGCGCCAGCAGCGAGACGAATTCCTTGACCAGATCCATCCAGCGCATTTCCTAAAAATAGTGGCGATAGTGGTGAAGGCATGGCAGCGGCAATCGGCCGGCCCATCGCGCCCGGCAACCGCCCCCTGTTTCCGGCCGCAACGGCAGGCGGCTGACCGGAAATTCCCGCCAAAACATTACCGGAATATCACCGAATCATTACCGAGAGGCAATAGGCGCTTTTCGTAACCGGACAGTCATACGGCCTCATTAACTTGCCCTCCTTTGGGAAATTCTTCAACCGCCGCACAAAGGGACGTCATGACCAACCATAAATTGGCTGCAGTACTCGTATCGTCATTGTCACTGAGCCTGATTTCCGCCTGTACCAAGAACTATTACAACACCACCGATACCACCTCCTCTTCTTCCAGCAGCGGCTCGTCTTCCAGCTCGAGCAGCAGCGGCAGTTCCAGTTCCTCCAGCTCCGGCAGCTCCTCCTCCTCCAGCAGCTCATCGAGCTCCGGCAGCAGCAGCTCCAGCTCCTCTTCTTCCAGCAGCGGCTCGAGCAGCAGCTCCTCGAGCAGCAGCGGCGCGGGCGCCCAGGCGCTGGTCACCACCCTGGATTCCGGCGTCGTGCCCGCCAAGTCCACCATCAACGTGGGCGTGGGCATCGGCAAGAATTCCGGCAACACCCCGTTCACCCTGGACAAGCTGAAGGCTTACACCTTCAACAGCACCCCGTATACCGATACGAACAACAGCGACACGATCACGACCAGCAACTTCACCACCCCGTACCTGTACACGACGTACAGCTCCAAGGGCACCGTGCCGGATCATTCCTTTGGCTTCTGCGACTACCACGGCAGCTCCCCGGTGCGCGTGACGTCTCTCGTCGGCGGGACGAACGCCAACACGGTTCCCGCGGGCCAGGCTGGCGGCGATCCCTCGGTGGCGATGGCGCCCTTCTACTTCCCGATGGTGTACACCTCGCCCATCACCACTTCCGCCCATGCGCCGGGCGCAGCCACCGGCTCCAAGCCGATCGTCGGACTGTTCGACTGGCGCCCCAAGGACAACGATGAGGCTCTGGTGGCCGCGGAATCGGACGACAACGGCCAGACCTGGTACTACATGCAGACGGTGCTGGAGCTGTATCCGGATGAAACCAATCCGACCTATAGCGCCGGCGTCAGCACCACCACCGGCGGCACCACCAGTTCTCCGCCCAACCCGGGCTTCACCGGCTGCCCCGGTACGACAGCCAGCGCGGACAACACCAACTCCACCTCGCCCAGCGAGTACCCCTCGTCGGTCGGCTTCCCGAATTCCGGCGACGACGACGGCTGGGGCCACGCCATGGTCATCCAGCTCCCGGGTGCGATTCCGACTGAGGGCTCGCCCAGCGGCGGCGGTACTGCCGGCGGACAGTTCCTGTACCTGCTGGACCGCAATACCAACAACGCGAGCTTCAACCTCAACAGCGCCACCACCCCCACCACTCAGGCAATCAACGACAATGCCCCGCTGTGGGTGGTCGACATGACCTGGGCCAGCCAGAAGTTCCCGATCGGCAACTACGGCGACGAGGCCAGCACCGATCTGAAGTCCATCGGCACGGCGCTCAATTCCGCTGCGTCCGGCACCAAATCCCCGGTGCGTGTGCTGCAGACCAAGGGCCTGTTCAATCCGGACGGCATTATGGCGGTGTTCCCGACCCCGGCGGCGACCGTGGGCACGGCGGGCACGACGGTCTCCGTACTGTACGTGCAAAAGATCCTCGGCGGCGACAACACCGGCAGCACGCCATATTCGGTGGCCGAGCAGTGCGCGGGGGCGCCGACCGGGGCCAGCGTGCCGGGCACCACCAACCACGACATCTCCAATGTGCGCCTGGCTACCACCACCGACGGCATCAACTTCACCGACAAGGGCATCGTCAGCGGCCTGAATGATCCGAAGAGCGTGGATTACACCCAGACCCGCTGGGTCAGCCCGCGCGGCACCCTGATCGACATCAACGGCGACCAGAGCCGCTGGGGCCTGTACTTCTCCGGCGGCAACTGCCTGGACGGCGACTCCGACGCCTTCCATTTCATCGGCTACGCCGAATCGACCGACATGATGAATTGGACGGTGTACAACGGCGTCAACAACCCGATCGCCTCGATCAACACCGAAACCGTGTACAACGACAACAACGCCAGCACCCACACCGGCTCGCAGATCACGATCCCGGCAACCGCCCCGATCGTTCCCACGCAGGCCTGGTTCGCGCAGCGTCTGTATGCCCCGACGGCGGTGCAGGTCGATTCAACCCACCTCAACGTCACCTTTGCGGGCTACGGATCGCAGAAGCCCGCTGGCGATCTGCTGAACTACCGCACGATTGGTAACGTCAAGCTCACGGTCAGCAAGGCTCTGCCCGCGGGAACGCCGAACAACAGCAATATGCATTGATGTAAAGCGGCACCAGCAGTCGCTATTAATCGTCGTTTTAAAATGGGGGCGGCTCCGTAAGGGGCCGCCCCCTTTCTTTTGCACCGCGAAATCGCCGCCGCGGGCCTTGCGACAACCGCTTTCACAGAAACGTCATTTTGATTTGCTAAATGAGCCCGATCATTGGGGCATACAAAACAATGATAGTCATGCGCCGCCATTAATTTGTCCCGCTTCGGGAAGTTCTTCAACCGCCACACCAAGGGACGTCATGACCAATCATGAACTGGCAGCAGCACTCCTGCTGTCATTGTCACTGAGCCTGATTTCCGCCTGCACCAAGAATTACTACAACACCACCGATACGACCTCCTCTTCCTCCAGCAGCGGCTCGTCTTCCAGCTCGAGCAGTTCTTCCTCCTCCGGCAGCGGCGCCGGCGCGCAGGTCCTGACCACGAAGCTGGGCTCAGGCGCTACCGTCAACGCGGTCACCATCAACCAGGGCACGGCGATCGGCGAAGGCTCGGCCAACGGCGCCACACCGTTCAACCTGACCAACCTGGCAGCCGATCCCAACAACACCCAGAACACCACCAACCCGTTCCTGACCAGCGGCAACGTGCCGGATACGACTTACGGCTTCTGCACCTATTCCAGCGGCAGCGCGCCCACGCGCGTGTCCTACGTCACCGGCGCCAAGTTCGCCGCCTTGGCAGCCGCGCCGCTCGGCACCACGCCGGCAACCGGGCAGGATCCCTCGGTCACCATGGCGCCGTACTACTTCCCGCTGGTGTACAACACCACGCTAACCCCCACCGGCAACGCCTACGGTGGCCAGGCGCCGATCATCGGCCTGTTCGACTGGCGCCCCAAGGATCTCGATGAAGCCCTGGTCGTCGCCGAATCGGACGACAACGGCAAGACCTGGTACTTCATGCAGACCGTGCTGGAACTGTACCCGGACCAGACCAATCCGATCAGCGGCGGCTACTCCGCCACCTCGACCAGCACCGGCTGCCCGGCGACGCTGCAAAGTACCAACGCCAATGCCACCGTCGCCGGCGAATACCCGTCGAAAATCGGCTACCCCGCTTCCGGCGATGACGACGGCTGGGGCCATGCCGCCATCATCCAGCTGCCCGGCATGGGCAACGCGGGGACCGGTCAGTTCCTGTACATGCTGGACCGCAACACCAGCAACCTGCCCGGCGTGACGCCGGCCACGGCAATCGTCGACGGCGCGCCGCTGTGGGTGATCAACCTCACCTCCGCCAGCAACAAGTTCCCGATCTCCAACACCAACAACAAGACCACCGCGGTTCCCGGCACCAACGACATCAAGTCCATCGCCTCCGCGCTCAGCCCGGTTGCGGGCAACACCACCAATCCGGTGGTGGTACAGCAGACCAACGGACTGCTCAATCCGGACGGCATCATGGCGGTGTTCCCGACGCCGGCCGCCAATGCGGTCGCCGCCACCACGCCGGGCGCGCCGGTCACGGTGCTGTACGTACAGAAGATCCTCAACGGCGACAACACCGGCAGTACCGCCCTGTCGGCGGCCGAGCAGTGCAACAAGGCGCCGTTCAGCGGCAAGACCAACCACGACATTTCCAACGTGCGCCTGGCCACCACCACTGACGGCGTCAACTTCACCGACCTGGGCGTGGTCAAAGGCCTGAACGATCCGACCACGGTGGACTTCACCCAGACCCGCTGGATCAGCCCGCGCGGCACCTTGATCGACATCTACGGCAACCAGACCCGCTGGGGCCTGTACTTCTCGGGCGGCAACTGCCTGGACGGCGATTCCGATGCGTTCCATTACATCGGCTATGCCGAGTCCACCGACATGATGAACTGGACGGTGTACAACGGCATCACCAACCCGATCGCCTCGATCAACAGCTTCACCGGCCCCAATCAGGCCGGCGGCGCCAGCGTCACGGTTCCGTCCACCGCGCCCGTCATCCCGACCCAGACCTGGTTCGCCCAGCGCCTGTACGCACCGACCGCCACCCAGGTCGATCCCACCCACCTGAGCATGACCTTCGCCGGCTACGGCGTGCAGACGCCGAACAACAACCTGCTCAACTACCGCCAGATCGGCAACGCGGAGCTGACCGTCAGCATCGCCGGCGGCGGCACCTTGCCGGCGGGTACGCCGAACAACATCAACGCGCATTGATGTAAAGCGGTACCAGCAGTCGCTTCAAAATGGGGGCGGCTCCGCCAGGAGCCGCCCCCATTCTTTTGCACGACGGAATTGGCCGGCACGGGGCTTGCGGCGGCCGCTTTCACAGAAACGTCATTTTCATTTGCTAAACGACCCTGATCATTGGGGCATAACAAACAATGTCGGACAAAAACGATTCGGGGAAACCCGGAAATATCCAGTTTTCCAACCTGGTCTGGCAGCTCAAGCTGCAGGCCGAGCGGCAACTCGGCGCCAGGGATTCCCTGCGCGACCTGCTGGGCAATCCGCAACGGCTGGAACAGATCCTGAGCGAGGCGGAAACCCGCGGCGACGCGGCCCTGCGCAAACTCGCTTCCGACGTGCGCGCGCAACAGCAAGCCTCGCGCATCGTCCAGGCGCAGCCGAAGCGGCAGGTGCCGATGGCCTTCCTGGTGGCAGGGCTGGTACTGGGCATTATCGGCCTGATCCTGGTGCTCCTGCTCGGACGTCCCAGTGCTCCCGCCCCCGATGCGTCCCCGGTGCAATCCACCGCCGCCCGCACCCCCGTGGCGGTGCTGTTCCGCATGCACGGCTCCAACACCATCGGCGAGAAACTGGGGCCGGCGCTGGCCGACGCCTATCTCAGGTCCAAGGGCGCCAGCGCCACCGACGTCAAGGAACTTGCGGCCGACGAACACCAGGTGGTATCGCAATCGGCAACCGCAGGTTCACGCCCGGCGATCGAAGTGTTCGCGCACGGCTCCGCCACCGCGTTTAAGGATCTCGCGGCGCAGGCCGCCGACCTCGGCATGGCCTCGCGGCGCATCAAGCCAGAGGAGATCGCCGATCTCACCGCGCTCGACGGCGACCTGTCCTCGCCCTCCTCCGAGCACGTGCTGGGCCTGGACGGCGTCGCCGTGGTGGTGAATTCCGCCAACCCGCTGCAGACGCTGACCATCCAGCAGGTCGGCAAGATCTTCTCCGGCGACATCTCCGACTGGAGCGCGCTCGGCGGCAGCGCCGGGCCGATCACCCTCTACGCCCGCGACGACAAGTCCGGCACCTTCGACACCTTCAAGGCCCTGGTGCTCGACCCGCTCAGCCTCAAGCTGCTCGGCTCGGCGCACCGCTACGAATCCTCCACCGAGCTGTCCGACGCGGTGGCCGCCGACCCCGGCGCCATCGGCTTCATCGGCCTGCCCTATGTTCGGCGCAGCAAGGTGCTGGGCATCTCCGCCGGCCCCGGCAATCCGCCGATCGTGCCGACGCAGTTCACCGTGGGCACCGAGGACTATCCGCTGTCGCGGCGCCTGTACCTGTACCTGCCGGGCAAGGCGCCGTCGCGGGACGCCGCCGACTTCGTCGAGTTCGCCCTGTCCGATGCCGGCCAGGACGTGGTCAAGCAGATCGGCTTCATCTCGCAGAATCCGTACACGGAAAAAGTCGCCCTCGACGCCAACTGGCCCGCGGGCTACAGCCAGATGGTCGCCGGCGCCGAGCGCCTGTCCTTCGACTTCCGCTTCGAGTCCGGCACCGGCAACCCCGACACCAAGGCGCAGCGCGATCTTGGCCGCCTGGTCGCCTTCATGGGCAAATCCGGGCGCGGCCGCAGCCTGCTGCTGGCCGGCTTCGCCGACGGCGTCGGCGCCGCCGATTCCAACCTGCAACTGTCACAGGCGCGCGCCGACGTCATCGCCGGAGCGCTGCGCTCTCGCGGCATCGACGTGCTCGACGTGCGCGGCTTCGGCTCCGCCATCCCGGTGGCGTCGAACGACACCCCCGCCGGACGCGAGCGCAACCGGCGCGTCGAGGTCTGGCTCAAGTAGGCAAAACTCAATCTGGATCCCCTCTCCCCACGAACGTGGGGAGAGGGGCAGGGTGAGGGGCCGCACACTCAGCACCTTGCGGCTCCCCTCGCGGACGAAAGAGCATCAAGCCGCAACCCCGGCAAAGCCTGGGGAAACTCCGATCAACATGCCACGGCAGGTAGGATGTGCTGAGCGTAGCGAAGCGCATCAATCGAGTGCCGTGCCGCGGTAAACGATGCGCTTCGCTACGCTCAGCACATCCGACGACGCTAAATCCCCCTCTCCCCGCGTGTAGTGAGGAGAAGGTTATGAGGGGCCTGGCCAAGGGAAGCCCTAAGCCTCCAGCCGCTGCACCGCCTGCCGCGGCAACTCATCCAGCCCTTCCCCGCCCTGCCGCAGATGCTCGACGATCTGCCGGCGCATGCGCGGCGTCCAGAATCGCTGCAGGTGATTGACCATGCCCTTGATGCCGTCCTCACGCACCGGCTCGGCGTGGAAGAAGGCACCGATGTCGTTCGCCATATTGGTCAGGTGTTCGATGCTCATGAGGCCGCAGTTCCATCTGCGCCCAAGCCACGCGGCCCGGCGTCGAGCACCCGGGCCGGGCAGGCATAGATGACGAAGCTGTCGCCGCGGGCGAAGCCGATCAGGGTCAGGCCCGCCTCTCCGGCCACGCGAATGGCATAGGCAGTGGGCGCCGAGATCGCCGCGAGTAGGGGAATCCCCGCCATCGCCGCCTTCAGCGCCATCTCGTAACTGGCGCGGCTGGTGACCAGGGCGAAGCCGCGCGCGGTGTCGCGACCCTCGCGCAGCAGCGCGCCGATCAGCTTGTCCAGCGCGTTGTGCCGGCCCACGTCCTCGCGCACCAGTTGCAGCGCCCCGTCGGGCGCGGCCCAGGCGGCAGCATGGGTGGCCCCGGTGAGCGCGTTGAGCGGCTGGCGGCGGCGCAACTCGTCCTGCGCGCGGCGCAGCGCGGCGCTGCTCACCGGCACCCCGGCGCCGACGCGGCGCGGGCTGCGGATGGCGTCGGCGATGGTCTCCGCCCCGCACAGGCCGCAACCGGTGCGGCCCTGCAGGTTGCGGCGCCGGCCCAGCAGCGCCTGGTGCCGCTGCGGCGGAATGCGCATGCGGATCTCGTAGCTGGCGGCGCCGGCGTTGTCGTGGCGGAACACGTCCAGCGATTGCAGCTCGCCGGCATCTCCGATCACTTCCTCGCTGCAGGAAAAGCCCAGGGCGAAATCCTCCAGGTCGGCCGGCGTGGCCATCATCACCACGTGCGGCTCGCCGTTGTAGACCAGCGCCACCGGTGTCTCCTCGGCGACGCAATCCTCCACCACGACCAGCCTGCCGTCGCGCCAGGCCCGCACCGGCAGGCGCACATGGCCAGCGGCGGCGGCATCGTCGCCGCCGGCCACCGCTGCCGCCCCGGGGAAGGATTTATTTGAGGGCTGTGACATCGCCGCCCTGCTTCAGCAATTCCTGCTGGCGCTCGGAAAACTTGCGGTAGCGCTTCTGCCATTCCGAAGGCTGGCTGACGCGGGTCACCTGCACCGCGGTGACCTTGTACTCGGGACAGTTGGTGGCCCAGTCCGAGTTGTCGGTGGTGATGACGTTGGCGCCGGAATCGGGGAAGTGGAAGGTGGTGTAGACCAGTCCCGGCTGCACCCGCGGCGTCACCAGGGCGCGCATCACCGTCTCGCCGGCGCGGCTCTGCACGCCGACCCAGTCGCCGTCCTTCACGCCGCGCTCCTCCGCATCGTGCGGATGCAGCTCCAGCCGGTCCTCCTCGTGCCAGGCGTTGTTGGCGGTGCGCCGGGTCTGCGCGCCGACGTTGTACTGCGACAGGATGCGCCCGGTGGTGAGGATCAGCGGATAGCGGCTGTTGACCTTCTCGCGCGTCGGCACATACTCGGTGAGCAGGAACTTGCCCTTGCCGCGCACGAACTCGTCCACGTGCATGATCGGCGTGCCGTCCGGCGCCTGCTCGTTGCACGGCCACTGGATGCTGCCCAGCCGCTCCAGCTTGTCGTAGCTGACGCCGGTGAAGGTTGGCGTGAGCCGCGCGATCTCGTCCATGATCTCGCCAGGATGGGCGTAGTTCATCGCATAGCCCAGCGCATTGGACAACAGTTGCGTGATCTCCCAGTCGGCATAACCGGCCGGCGCGTTCATCACCTTGCGCACGCGCGAGATGCGCCGCTCGGCATTGGTGAAAGTGCCGTCCTTCTCCAGGAAGGAGGAGCCGGGCAGGAACACATGCGCGAACTTGGCCGTCTCGTTGAGGAACAGGTCCTGCACCACGATGCATTCCATCGCGCTGAGCGCCGCGGTGACATGCTGGGTGTTGGGATCGGACTGGGCGATGTCCTCGCCCTCGCAGTACAACCCGAGGAATTCGCCGTCCAGCGCAGACTCGAACATATTGGGGATGCGCAGGCCCGGCTCCGCATGCAGGCCCACGCCCCATTCCCGCTCGAACAGCTGCCGCGTGACCGCGTCGCTGACATGGCGGTAACCGGGAAACTCATGCGGGAACGAGCCCATGTCGCAGGAGCCCTGCACATTGTTCTGCCCGCGCAGTGGATTCACGCCTACGCCCTCGCGGCCGATATTGCCGGTAGCCATGGCCAGGTTGGCGATGGCCATCACCGTGGTCGAACCCTGGCTGTGCTCGGTGACGCCGAGGCCGTAGTAGATGGCGGCGTTGCCGCCGGTGGCATAGAGCCGCGCGGCGGCGCGTACCTCGCTGGCCGGCACACCGGTATTCGCTTCCAGCACCTCCGGCGAATGGCGCGGCTCGGCGACGAAGGCCTGCCAGTTGGCGAACGGCACCGGCTCGCAGCGCGCCGCGACGAACGCCTGGCTGACCAGCCCCTCGGTGACGATGACATGCGCCAGGCTGTTGAGCAGGGCGACATTGGTGCCCGGCCGCAGCTGCAGATGATGCTGAGCCCGGATGTGCGGCATCCGCACCAGGTCGATGCGGCGCGGGTCGGCGATGATCAGCTTGGCCCCTTCGCGCAGGCGCCGCTTCATCTGCGAGCCGAACACCGGGTGCGCGTCGGTCGGGTTGGCGCCGATGATCAGGATCACATCGGCGTGCATCACCGAGTCGAAAGTCTGCGTGCCGGCCGACTCGCCCAGGGTGTTCTTCAGGCCATAGCCGGTAGGCGAATGGCAGACGCGGGCGCAGGTATCGACATTGTTGTTACCGAAGGCGGCGCGCACCAGCTTCTGCACCAGATAGGTTTCCTCGTTGGTGCAGCGCGAGGACGTGATGCCGCCGACCGAGTCGCGCCCATGTTTCTGCTGGATGCGCTTGAACTCGGCAGCCGCATGGCCGATCGCTTCTTCCCAACTCACCTCGCGCCAGGGATCGGTGATTTTCGCCCGGATCATCGGCTTGGTGATGCGGTCCGGATGGGTGGTGTAGCCGATGGCGAAGCGGCCCTTGACGCAGGAATGTCCATGGTTGGCATGGCCATTCTGGTTCGGCACCATGCGCACCACTTCGGCGCCCTTCATCTCGGCGCGGAACGAGCAGCCCACGCCGCAGTAGGCGCAGGTGGTGACAACGCTGTGCTCGGCCTGACCCATGTCGATCAGCGATTTCTCCGACAGCGTTGCCGTCGGGCAGGCCTGCACGCAGGCACCGCAGGAGACGCATTCGGAATCGAGGAAGGAATCGTCCTGGCTGGCGGCGATCTTGGAGCCGAAGCCGCGCCCCTGCACCGTCAGCGCCAGGGTGCCCTGTACCTCGTCGCAGGCGCGCACGCAGCGCGAGCAGACGATGCACTTGCTGGCGTCGAAGGTGAAGTAGGGATTGCTCTCGTCCTTCTTCGCCTGAAGATGATTCTCGCCCTCGTAGCCGTAGCGCACTTCGCGCAGCCCCACCGCGCCGGCCATGTCCTGCAATTCGCAGTGGCCGTTGGCGGGACAGGTGAGGCAGTCCAGCGGATGATCGGAGATGTATAGCTCCATCACGCCACGGCGCAGCTCGCCGATCTTCTGGTTCTGGGTGGTCACCTTCATCCCCGGCGCCACCAGGGTGGTGCAGGAGGCCGGATAGCCCTTCATCCCCTCGATCTGCACCAGGCACAGGCGGCAGGAGCCGAAAGCATCGAGCTGCTCGGTGGCGCAGAGCTTGGGCACCGCGATGGCCGCCAGCGCCGCCGCGCGCATCACCGAAGTGCCAGCCGCCACCGACACCTCGAAGCCGTCGATGCTCAGCGTGACCAGCTGCTCCGACGGCGCCGGGGGCGGCGTTCCAAAATCCTTTTCTGCTATGGAAAGCATGATGCGACTCCTGAATCAAAAGCATCGCGCGCAGAGCCGCAAAGCCGCGAAAAAAGCTTTTTATATAAAAGCTTTGGCTTTTCTCTGCGTCTTTGCGGCTCTGCGCGAGCAAGCTTCTTCATGATGGCTTGCACTAGGCCGCAACCTTCGCGCGCCTGCTGAAATCCTCGTGAAAATGATTGAGCGCGCTCAACACCGGCGCGGGTGTCAGCCCGCCCAGCGCGCACAGCGAACCGTGAGTCAGGGTCTCGCACAGATCGCGCAGCAGTGCTTCCTGCTTATCCGGCTGCTGCCCCGCCACCAAGCGGTCGATGACCTCAACGCCGCGGGTCGAGCCGATGCGGCAGGGCGTGCACTTGCCGCAGGACTCGGCGGCGCAGAACTCCATGGCGAAGCGCGCCTGCGCCGCCATGTCCACTGTGTCGTCGAACACCACCAGGCCGCCGTGACCGACCATGCCGCCGATCCTGGCGAATTCCTCGTAGTCCATCGGCGCGTCGAACTGCGCAGCCGGTATGTAGGCCCCCAGCGGACCGCCGACCTGCACCGCACGGATCGGCCGGCCGCTGTAGCTGCCGCCGCCGTAGTCGTAAAGCAGCTCGCGCAGGGTGACGCCGAAGGCCTTTTCCACCAGGCCGCCGTATTTGATATTGCCGGCGAGCTGGAACGGCAGCGTACCGCGCGAGCGGCCCATGCCGTATTCCTTGTAGAACTCGGCGCCGCGGTCGAGGATCAGCGGCACCGTGGCGTAGCTAATGACGTTGTTGATCACCGTAGGCTGGCCGAACAGCCCCTTGATCGCCGGCAGCGGCGGCTTGAAGCGGATCTGGCCGCGCTTGCCCTCCAGGCTCTCCAGCAGCGAGGTCTCCTCGCCGCAGATGTAGGCGCCGGCGCCGAGCCGCACTTCCAGATCGAAGCGGCGGCCGCTGCCGAGCACATCCGCGCCGAGGCAGCGGCGCGCATAGGCGGTGGCGATGGCGGCGTTCAGTGCGCGATGCGCATGCGGATACTCGCAGCGCAGGTAGATGTAGCCTCGCGTGGCCCCCACCGCCAGCCCGGCGATGGTCATGCCTTCGATCAGAACGAAGGGATCGCCCTCCATGATCATGCGATCGGAGAAGGTACCGGAGTCGCCCTCGTCGGCATTGCAGACGATATATTTCTGCGCCGACTCGGTGCCCAGTACCGTCTTCCATTTGATGCCGGTGGGAAACGCGGCACCGCCGCGGCCGCGCAGGCCCGAGTCGGTCACGGCCTTGACGATGTCGGCCGGCGCCATGGCCAGGGCGTTGCGCAGTCCGCGGCAGCCGTCATGCGCCAGGTAGTCGTCGAGGCTCAGCGGATCGGTGACGCCGACGCGGGCGAAGGTCAGGCGCTCCTGCCGCTTCAAATAGGGAATCCCCTCGGTGGGGCCGAGCCGCAAGGGATGCCGGGCGCCCTCGACGAAGCCGGCATCGAACAGGCCCGGCACATCCTCCAGGTGCACCGGCCCGTAGGCGACGCGGCCGGTCGCCGCTTCCACCTCGACCAGCGGCTCCAGCCAGAACAGCCCGCGAGAACCGTTGCGCGTCACGCGCAGCTCGATGCCGCGCCGCTGCGCCTCGGCGGCGATGGCCGCCGCTACCGCCTCCGCGCCCAGCGACAGCGCGCTGGCATCGCGCGGAATATAGATGCGCACGCTCACGAGGCGGCCCCCACCAGGGCGTCGAAGCGCTCGGCGCTGACCCGCCCGTGCAGTTCCTGGCCCAGCATCAGCGAAGGTCCGCAGGCACAGTTGCCCAGGCAGTACACCGGCTCCAGGGTGTAGCGGCCGTCCGCCGTGGTGCCGTGGAAGTCCACGCCGAGGCGCTGCTTCGCATGCCGTTCTAGCGCCGCCGCGCCCAGCGCCTGGCAGGCCTCCGCGCGGCACAGTTGCAGTACTTGCCGGCCGGGCCTGGTGGTGCGGAAGTAGTGATAGAAGGTGACGACGCCATGCACCTCGGCGCGCGTCAGGTTCAGCTCGGCGGCGATCAGCGCCACCGCCCCCGGCGGGACGTAGCCGAGGGCGTCCTGCACGCCATGCAGGATCGGCAGCAGCGCGCCTGGCAGCGCGCGCAGCCGGTCGATCACCTCCATCACCTCGGCGCGCTGGCCTTCCGCCAGCGGCCGCGCGGCCGGCATCGGACGTATCGCCTGTTCCTGCAACTGCCGTTTCATCAAAAACCTCGCAATCCGTTCATTGGCCGCCTCGATTCAATGGACCAGTACCGCGGCTTTCTGCAGTGCGGTCCACAAGCCCCACAGGAAGGGAACGCCCACCGCCAGCCACGCCAGCGCCGTGCCGAAGCCCGCCGAGCCGCGTGCCGCCGTGGCGGCGCGCGGATCGGCCGTCACCTCGTGGGCAAGGCTGCGCTCGGCCCGCAATTCCTCATCGGTCATCTGGTACTTTTCCGCCACCGGCTTGATCAGAAAATTGCAGATCAGCCCGCCGAGCAGCAGTAGCGCCAGGATGTAAAGGGTCACGTCATAAACGAGGTTGCCGGGCACGCCCTGCGCCTTTTCGAAATCGCGCAGGCTGGCGATCAGCACCGGACCGATGACGCCGGCCGCCGACCAGGCGGTGAGCAAGCGGCCATGAATGGCACCGACCATCTGCGTGCCGAACATGTCGGCCAGGTAAGCGGGCACGGTGGCGAAGCCGCCGCCGTACATGGACAGGAT
>JAMFRN010000216.1 GCA_026224805.1 Nevskia soli | reverse complement strand
TGGCGTTCGACGAGCAGGGCCAGGCCGACTCGCTGGAGCGGCGCAAGGTGATCTGCCAGCGCGCCTACGACATCCTGACCAAACAGATCGGCTTCCCGGCCGAAGACATCATCTTCGACCCCAACATCTTCGCCGTGGCCACCGGCATCGCCGAGCACAACCGCTACGGCCTGGATTTCATCGAGGCCACCGCCTGGATCAAGCAGAATCTGCCGGGCGCGCTGATCTCCGGCGGCGTTTCCAACGTGTCGTTCTCGTTCCGCGGCAACAATCTGATGCGCGAGGCGATCCACGCCGTGTTCCTGTACCACGCCATCAAGGCGGGCATGGACATGGGCATCGTCAACGCCGGCCAGCTGGCGCTCTACGCCGAGCTCAACCCCGAGCTGCGCGACGGCATCGAGGACGTGATCCTGTACCGCCGCGAGGACGCCACCGAGCGCCTGCTCGAGCTGGCCGAGCGCTTCAAGGGCGGAGCGGCCGAGAAGAAAATCGGCGACGAGATGGCCTGGCGCGAACTGCCGGTGCGCGAGCGCATCAGGCACGCGCTGGTGAAGGGCATCGACGCCTTCGTCGACGCCGACACCGAGGAGCTGCGCGCCGAGATTTCAGCCGCCAAGGGCCGCCCGATCGAGGTGATCGAAGGCCCGCTGATGGACGGCATGAACGTGGTCGGCGACCTGTTCGGGGCCGGCAAGATGTTCCTGCCGCAGGTGGTGAAGTCGGCGCGAGTGATGAAAAAAGCGGTGGCCTACCTGATTCCCTTCATCGAGGCGGAGAAAAAGCCCGGCGACGTGGAGAAGGCCAGGGGCAAGATCGTCATGGCCACGGTCAAGGGCGATGTGCACGACATCGGCAAGAACATCGTCGGCGTGGTGCTCCAGTGCAACAACTACGACGTGGTCGATCTGGGCGTGATGGTGCCGGCGCAGAAGATCCTCGACGCGGCCCGCGCCGAGAAGGCCGACATCATCGGCCTGTCCGGCCTGATCACGCCCTCGCTCGACGAGATGGTGCACCTGGCCAAGGAGATGCAGCGCCAGGGCTTCGACATACCGCTGCTGATCGGCGGCGCCACCACTTCGCGCGCGCATACCGCGGTGAAGATCGCGCCGGCGTATAAAAGCCCGGTGCTGTGGGTGAAGGATGCCTCGCGTTCGGTGCCGGTGGCCGCGGCCCTGCTGTCGCCGGAGCAGAAGCCCAAGCTGATGGCCGATACGGCAAAGGAATACGCGGAGATCCGCGAGCGCCACGCCAATAAGGACCGCGACCAGAAGTATTATCCGCTGGAAAAGGCGCGCGCCAACGCCACGCCGATCGACTGGTCGAACTACCACCCGTTCCGGCCGCGCATGCTGCTGCAGCAGACCAAGGACGTGTGCGAAGGCCCGGCCTGTGACCATGCGCATCACGCCCAGCCGACGCAGTATGTGAAGGTGCTGCGCGACTACCCCATCGCCGAACTGCGCCAGTACATCGACTGGCAACCGTTCTTCATCGCCTGGGAAATGAAGGGCCGCTATCCGGACCTGCTCAACAACCCGGTCAGCGGCGAAGCGGCGCGCCGGCTCTATGCCGACGCCCAGGAAATGCTGGACAAGCTGATCGCGGAGAAGTGGCTCACCGCCAACGGCGTCTGCGGTTTCTTCCCGGCCAATGCGGTGGGCGACGACATCGAGCTGTATGCCGATGAAACGCGCACGCAGGTCATCAGCAAGCTGCACAACCTGCGCCAGCAGAGCGAACATCGCGAAGGCGTGCCGAACCGCTCCCTCGCCGACTTTGTGGCGCCGAAGAGCGGTGGACTGCACGACTACGTCGGCGCCTTCGCCGTCACCACCGGCCTGGGCGGCGCCGAAAAGATCGTCGAGTTCAAGAAGGCCAATGACGATTACAGCGCGATCCTGCTGGAGTCGATTGCCGACCGCCTGGCGGAAGCCTTCGCCGAGCGCCTGCACGAGCGGGTGCGCAAGGAGTTCTGGGGCTATGCCGGCGACGAGCACCTGGACAACGCCGCCCTGATCGACGAGAAGTACAAGGGCATCCGCCCGGCGCCGGGTTATGCCGCCTGCCCCGAGCACACCGAGAAAGGCACGCTGTGGCAGCTTCTGGATGTCGAGAACAACACCGGCATCAAGCTCACCGAAAGCTATGCCATGTGGCCGGGCGCGGCGGTTTCAGGCTGGTACTACGCCCATCCGGAATCGCAGTACTTCGTGGTCGGCCGCATCAAGAAGGACCAGGTCGTGGACTACGCCGAGCGCAAGGGCTGGAGCGTGGCGGAAGCCGAGAAGTGGCTGATGCCGAACCTGGCTTACGAACCGGAAGAGTAGAAACATCCCCTCATCCGTTCGTCACGAGTACGTTGCGAAGCAACGCGTATCGAGGAACAGTTACGCAACAGCCCCTCGATACGCCCGCTACGCGGGCACTCGGGGCGAACGGGACTTGTGGCGGCAGCCCTAATTCGCCGGCTTCACGAACTTCAGCGTCATGCGGTCCGATTCGCCGATGGCCTTGTACTTGTCCTTGTCCTGGTCGCCCAGGGTGTAGGTCGGCGGCAGCGTCCACACGCCGTTCGGATAGTCCTTCTTGTCCTTCGGATTGTCGTTGACCGAGGAGCCGGCGACGAAGCGGAAACCGGCATTGGCGGCGAGCGCCTTGACGTAGGGCTCGTTGACGTAGCCGGTTTTCACCGACTGCTCCAGGGTGGTGTAGGGCTTGGCGCGGTGCTCCACCACGCCCAGCACGCCACCCGGCTTGAGGGCCGCATAGAAGGCGTTGAACGCATCCTGCTCGTAGCTGCCCGCCATCCAGTTATGCACGTTGCGGAAGGTCAGCACCATGTCCGCCGTGCCCGGCGGGCAGATCTCGGTGCGCAGCGGCGGCCGGAATTCGGTGACGGTGACGCCGGAGAAGCGCGCGGGATCGGCATCCAGCATCTGCTGGAAGGCGGCGACGCCGCGCCGCGTCTCGTCCGAGGTATTGGGCAGGCTCGCCGCCGCGCCGGCCGCGTAGTACTTGCCCTGATCGTGCAGGTAGGGCGCCAGGATCTCGGTGTACCAGCCATTGCTCGGCCAGATCTCGACCACCGTCATGTCCGGACGCACGCCGAAGAATTGTAGGGTCTGCAGCGGATGCCGGTAGACATCGCGGGTGCGGAACGCCTCGGTGCGCGAGGGGCTGGCCACGGCCTGGGCCAGCGGGTCCGCCTCGGGTGCGGCATGCGCGGCAAATGCGGACAGGGGAGCAACCGCCGCCAGGGCCAGCGCGGCAAAGCACAATCTCAGGGACATCGAATATTCTCCGGACAAGACAGGGTGCGGGGGATCACGTCGACCTGGCCAGCGCTGGACTGCGGTCGATATTCCGGAAACCTGCGGCTGCCGGAACATCGCCGCGCCATTTTTTTGATTACCGCTTAGTGGTGATGACCGCCGGCGCCGTGGACGTGGCCGTGCAGCACTTCCTCGACGCTGGCTTCACGCACTTCGGTGATTTCGATGGCGAAGTGCAGGGCGGCGCCGGCCAGGGGGTGGTTGCCGTCGACGGTGACCTTGTCGCCCTCGATGGCGGTGATCACCACCGACATCGGGCCGTTGTCGCTTTCGGCGCGGAACTGCATGCCGGGCTGCAGGTCGTTGACGCCGCGGAACGCATCGCGCGGCACCACCTGCACCAGTCCCGGGTTGTGCACGCCGTAGCCTTCCTCGGGGCTGACGTCGACGTTGAACTTGTCGCCGACCTTCTTGCCGGTCATGGCCTTTTCCAGGCCGGCGACGATGTTGCCGCCGCCATGCAGATAGGTCAGCGGCTCGCGCCCGGAGGAGGAATCGAGCACCTCGCCGGCATCGTTGGTCAGGGTGTAGTTGAAGCTGGCGACGGTGCGGTCGGCGATTTGCATGAAATTCTCTGGTACGGGCTCGGGAGTGGTGAGCGGATGGAATAAAGTGGCATTTTAGCCCACCCGTCCATCCATTGATCGGCGGAAGACGGGGGACGGGGATTTTCAGACAGCGTCCGGACAGCTTTCGTTCAGGATCGCCCTGTCATGGTGTGGCGGCTGTTCAGACCTTCGGCATGGAGAAAAACTAATGAGTCAAAGCAGCGGCAGCGTGTTCTGGGGCGCGTTCTGGATGTTCCTGATCTCGATCCTGTTGTGCTGGCTGCCCGGAGTCGGCGGCTTCATCGCCGGCATCGTCGGCGGCAAGGTTGCCGGTAGCGTCGGCAATGCCCTGCTGGCGGCGCTGCTGCCGGCGATCATCCTGGGGCTGGGGTTGTTTTTCTTTGCCACCGCGATGACCGGCGTCATTGCCATCGGCGTGCTCGCCGGCCTGGGCGGCCTGATGCTGGGCATGGTGCACATCGGCGGCTTACTGCTCGGCGCGATCATCGGCGGAATCATTGCGTAGGGCATGAGTAGTGTTCGTCCTGAACAAGGCGGCGCCATCCGTGGCGCCGACTGTTCAAACAAGCTGGTTTGCCCTCCCCATCATGGCCTTATTGGATTTAAAAGTTAGTCCTAAGGCCTCGCGCAACGCCATCACCGGCTTCATGGGTGAAGTACTGAAGGTTTCGGTCACCGCCGCGCCCGAGCGCGGCAAGGCCAACCAGGCGGTGGAGGCCTTGCTGGCGGACGCCCTGGGTCTGCCGCTGTCGGCGGTCAGCGTGGTCGCCGGCCACAGCGCCAGGACCAAGCGCGTCGAGGTCGCGGGCCTTGCCGGGCCGGCCCTACGCCAGCAGCTCTGCACCATTCTGGAGCGTGGCGCCAGGCCCGGCAGGTGAAATTTGCTGCGCTGCGGTGTATTCTCAGCGCCTTTCCGCAACCCTGTCGCAGCATGCCCGCCAGCGCAACGCGTAGCGCCGCCCTCAGCCGCGATACCCGTGAAACCCAGATCGCCGTCAAGCTGAACCTCGACGGTACGGGGGAATCCCGCTTTGCCACCGGCATCCCGTTCCTCGAGCACATGCTGGAACAGGTGGCGCGCCACGGCCTGATCGATCTCGATGTCAGCGCCACCGGCGATGTGCATATCGACCACCACCACACGGTCGAGGACATCGGCATCACCCTCGGCCTGGCCTTCGACAAGGCCATCGGCGACAAGCGCGGCATCGTGCGCTACGGTCATGCCTATGTACCGCTGGACGAGGCGCTGTCGCGCGTGGTGCTGGATTGCTCCGGCCGTCCCGGGCTGGAGTGGCATGTGGAATTTCCGCGCGCCCGCGTCGCCGATTTCGACGTGGACCTGTTCCGTGAATTCTTCCAGGGCTTCGTCAACCACGCCAAGGTGACGCTGCATGTCGATGCGCTGCGCGGCCGCAACGCGCACCACATCGCCGAAACCATCTTCAAGGCCTTCGGCCGTGCCCTGCGCATGGCCGCCGCCGCCGACCCGCGCATGGGCGACGTGATGCCGTCCACCAAGGGCGTCCTCTAAGCCCCTTCCCGCACGCCTCAAGCCACCGATCCCCAAAAGCCTCACCGCATCATGGAAACCATCGGGGTCATCGACTACGGCATGGGCAATCTGCACTCGCTGGCGAAATCGCTGGAGCGGGTGGCGGGCAACCAGCGCATTTTCATCAGCTACGACACCAAGGCCCTGCTCGAATGCGACCGCCTGGTGCTGCCCGGCGTCGGCGGCGTGCGCGCCTGCATGGACGAGCTGCGCCGCCTGGAGCTGGACCAGATGGTGATCGAGGCGGCGCGCAAGCGCCCGCTGCTCGGCATCTGCCTGGGCATGCAGGTGCTGCTGGAGCGCAGCGACGAGAACGGCGGCGTCAATGCGCTGGGCCTGATCCCGGGCTCGGTGGTGCGCTTCCCCGATCCGCCGCCCGAAACCGAACCGGGCCTGCACCATGAACGCCTCAAGGTGCCGCACATGGGCTGGAACCAGGTGCGCCAGACGCGCGCGCATCCGGTGTGGGCCGGCGTGCCGGACGACAGCTGGTTCTATTTCGTGCACAGCTACCACGCCGCGCCGCAAAACCCGGCGCACACCCTCGGCGCCGCGGATTACCCGCAGCCGTTCGCCGCCGCGGTGGCGCGCGACAATATCGTCGGCTTCCAATTCCACCCGGAAAAGAGCCAGGACGTCGGGCTGAAGCTGCTGGCCAATTTCGTCAACTGGAACGGGGAAGGGGCATAGTGAATGCGTGCCGCCCGACCTCGCCTCCGGGCGTTGCTGGAATGGCGGCAATGAAGCAACTTTCCCGGTTTTTTTCGCAGCTGCCACCCGCCGCTTGCCTTGCCCCGCGCTTTCCGGCACAGTTCAAGCAGGGAATTTCAGCAGCTGTTCCACTCATTCGCGAACCTTCGACCTAACGAACGCCGCTTAGCCGGCCCGTCCGCCTCCAATGCTGCTTATCCCCGCTATCGATCTCAAGAACGGCCAATGCGTGCGCCTGCGTCAGGGCCGCATGGATGAAGTCACCGTGTTTTCCAAGGACCCGGTCAGCGTGGCCAAGCGCTGGGTCGACGAGGGCGCGCAGCGCCTGCACGTGGTCGACCTGGACGGCGCGGTGAAAGGCTCGCCGGTCAACCTGAAGGCGCTGGAGAAGATCGTCGCCGCCGTCGGCGACGTGCCGGTGCAGGCCGGTGGCGGCGTGCGCGACGAGGAAACGGTGCAGCATTACCTCGACGCCGGCGTCAGCTTCATCATCATCGGCACCAAGGCGGTGAACACGCCGCACTTCCTGCGCGATCTGTGCCTGGAATACCCGCGTCATATTTTCGTCGGCCTCGACGCCAAGGACGGGCGCGTCGCCATCGACGGCTGGAACAAGCTGTCGCACCACGACGTGGTGGAAATGGCGCAGCACTGCGAGCGCGACGGCGTTGAAGCGATCATCTACACCGACATCGGCCGCGACGGCATGATGCAGGGCTTCAACGTCGACGCCACGCGCGCGCTGGCCAAGGCGGTCAACACCCCGGTCATCGCCTCCGGCGGCGTCTCCTCCCTGGAGGACCTGCGCAGCCTCGGCAGCTTGCGCGAGGACGGCGTGATCGGCGCCGTGATCGGCCGCGCCCTCTACGAAGGTGGCCTGCAGTTCAAGGACTGTCTCAAGGCCGTCACTTCGGCCTGATTCTTCACAGCGAAGCTGCCCATGCTTGCCAAGCGCGTCATCCCCTGTCTCGACATCGACGCCGGTCGCGTGGTCAAGGGCGTCAAGTTCGAGCAACTGCGCGACGCTGGCGACCCGGTGGAAGTGGCGCGACGCTACGACCAGCAGGGTGCCGACGAACTGGTGTTCCTCGACATCACCGCCAGCTCCGACGAGCGCCCGACCCTGTTCAAGACGGTGGAAGCGGTGGCGCACGAAATCTATATTCCACTCACCGTGGGCGGCGGCGTGCGCACCTCGGCCGACGTGCGCGCCCTGCTCTCCGCCGGCGCCGACAAGGTGGCGATCAATACCGCCGCGGTGCTCAACCCCGATTTCGTCCATGAAGCGGGCCAGCGCTTCGGCGTGCAATGCATTGTCGTCGCCATCGACGCCAAGCGGGTCAAGCCGAAGACGCGCAAGAAAGACGGGAATGAAACGCCGCAATGGCAGGTCTTTACCCATGGCGGGCGCAAGAGCACCGGGCTCGATGCGATCGAATGGGCCAAAACCATGGTGGAAAAAGGCGCGGGCGAGCTGCTGGTGACCAGCATGGATCGCGACGGCACCAAGGCCGGCTACGACGTCGAGCTGCTGCGCGCGATCAGCGACGCGGTGCCGGTGCCGGTGGTGGCCAGCGGCGGCGTCGGCACCCTGGAGCACCTGTACCAGGGTTTCAGCGAGGGCGGCGCCGACGCGGTGCTCGCCGCCAGCATCTTCCACAATGGCACCTACACCGTGGCCCAGGCCAAGCAGTACCTGGCCGAGCGCGACGTGCGGGTGCGGCGGTGAGCGCGGGCGGCGCGGATGGGGTGCTGGCGCAGCTTTACGCCACCCTGCAGCAGCGCAAAAGCGCCGATCCGCAGCAGTCCTATGTTGCCGGGCTTTACGCCAGGGGCGTGGACGCCATCCTCAAGAAAATCGCCGAGGAAGCCGGCGAAACCCTGATTGCGGCCAAGAATCTGCCCCTGTCGGGCGGCACGCCGGAAAACCAGGCCGCCCTGGCGCACGAACTGGCCGACCTGTGGTTTCACACCCTGGTGCTGCTGGCGGCGTATGATCTCCCCTTGAGCGTCCTGACCGACGAGCTGGCGCGGCGTATGGGCCGTTCCGGCCTGGAAGAAAAGGCCGCCCGCCCCAATAACTGACTGACCCATACCCGGGCAGTAGCGAGGAATACAAATGTTTTCCGGTACTTTCAGCATCTGGCACTGGCTGATCCTGCTGGTCATCGTCATTGCGGTGTTCGGCACCAAGAAGCTGCGCAATGCCGGCGGCGACCTGGGCTCGGCGGTGAAGAACTTCAAGACCGCGATGCGCGAGGGCGAGGAAGAAGCGGCGCGTCCGGCCAAGGCGCCCGAGGTCATCGAAGGCGAGGCCCGGCCGGTACCGCCGCAGTCGTCGACCTCCACGCACAACGACAAGGTCTAGGCACCCGCACCGTCACCGGTCCGGCGGACCAGGCCCATGCTCGACTTCAGCTTTTCAGAGCTGCTGCTGGTTTTCGTGGTGGCGCTGGTGGTGCTCGGCCCCGAACGGATGCCGGCGGTGGCGCGCGCGGTCGGCCGCTGGACCGGCAAGGCGCGCGTCTACATGCGCAATCTCACCGCCGAACTCGAACGTGAAACCCAGGTGGCCGAGTTGAAGAAGCAGATCGACGACGCCCAGCGCATCCTGCGCGAGCAGTCGCAGAGCTTTCAGAGTGAAACGCACAAGCTGGTCGAGGAGGCCAAGCCTACGACGACGGCGCTGAACAAGCCGCCGGCCGAAAATGGCTGAACAACAACCCGCGCTGGGCCAGGACTCCGGCGATACGCCGGGCGGCGGCGAGCAGCCGCTGCTGGCGCACCTGATCGAGCTGCGCTCGCGCCTGATCCGCGCCCTGCTTGGGGTCTTCGTCGCCTTCCTGCCGCTGGCCTTCTTCGCCCGCCATCTCTACCACCTGCTGGCCGAACCGATGCTGCGCCTGCTGCCGGCCGGCGGCACCATGATCGCCACCGAGGTGGCGGCGCCGTTCCTGGTGCCGTTCAAGCTGGCGGCAATGATGGCCTTCGTCGCCGCCCTGCCCTGGGTGCTGTACCAGATCTGGGCTTTCGTCGCGCCGGGCCTGTACCGCAACGAGCGCCGCCTGGTAGTGCCGCTGCTGGTATCGAGCACCGCCCTGTTCTACATCGGCATGGCCTTCGCCTATTTCCTGGTGCTGCCGGCGGTGTTCAAGTTCTTTGTCGGCGTCGCCCCCGAGGGCGTGTCGGTGATGACCGATGTGGGCAAGTACCTGGATTTCGTCATCAAGCTGTTCCTGGTGTTCGGCCTGACCTTCGAGACGCCGGCGGCGATCGTGCTGCTGTGCTGGACCGGCTTCGTCACGCCGCAGCAGCTGGCGGCGCACCGCGATTACGTGTTTGTCGGGGTGTTTTGCGTTTCCGCCGTGCTGGCGCCGCCGGATGTGCTGTCGATGATCCTGCTGGCGATCCCCATGTATCTGCTGTTCGAACTGGGGCTGCTCGGCGCGCGCTGGCTGGTGAAGACCAAGGCCAAGGCCGCCGCGGAACAGGCTTCCTCGACGTCGGGCTGAGGCGGCACCCAGCGGGCGCATGCCACCACCGGTGTGTGCTCCGTCTCAGTACTTTCCAGTACTCTCATTAGACTGGCCGGATCTGTGAATCCGGATCAACCCTCATGCAAAAGTACCCGCGGCCGGCCGCGCCGCTCGCCCCGATCCTGTTGTTGATGACGGCCCTTGCCGGATGCGCGCACGACGACGACGCGCGCGTTACCGGCAGCGGCGGCAAGCACCTGCATTACAGCTCCACGCAGAAAGTGGTGGACCTGACGGCGGAGCAGCGCGCGGCGCTGGCGGCCCTGCAGGACCGCTACTACCCGGGCCTGGCCGCGGACAGCGCCGTGGCCGGCGCCGCCGCCGCGCTGCGGCAGATGAAATTCGACCCGGTGCTGGAGCAGCCGCTGCCGGCCTTGGTGGAAGGGGAAGCGGACGGCACCCTGGTCAGCCATGGCCGCGAGATCCTGCGCGGCGTGGCCAAGGCGAAAGGCCTGCCGCTGCCCGCCAAGCCCGACCATCAGAGCACGCACGCCCTGGTGGCGGTGCGCGCCGGCATGGCGGCCGGCACCCTGGTGCATGTGGAGTTCGAGACCACCGTGTGGGACAGCGCGGGCAATTCCAGAAGCACGACCCCGACGACGCCGAAGCTGTATCAGGCTTTCTTCGAGAATTTCGAGGCGCAGGGCGCCGGCGCCGCCAGCATCTCGCAGAACTGAAGGCCCGCCGCGCTCAGGCGGCGCGGCGCAGCTCGGCCAGCACCGGCGCGGTCTGCGGACGCACACCGCGCCACAGCAGGAATGCCTCGGCCGCCTGCTCCACCAGCATGCCCAGGCCGTCGGCGCAGCTGGCTGCGCCTTGGGTGCGCGCCCATTGCAGGAACGGCTCGGCGGCCTTGCCGTAGTTGAGGTCGTAGGCCAGGGCGCCGGGTGCGAACAGGCCCGGCGGCAGGCGCGGCACTTCGCCTTCGTGGCCGGCGGCGGTGGCGTTGAGGATCAGATCGAAGCTGTCGCCTTTCAGGGCATAGTGGGTGCAGGGACGGATCGGACCCAGGGCTTTGAACGTCGCGGCCAGCTCCTCCGGCCGCCACGGATTGCGCCCCGACAGCACCAGTTCGGCGGGCCCTTCGGCCAGCAGCGGTTCGAGGATGCCGCGGGCGGCGCCGCCCGAACCGAGCACCAGCAGGCGCTTGCCGGCGATGGCAACGGCGAGGTTTTGCCGCAGGTCGCGCACCAGGCCGATGCCGTCGGTGTTGTCGCCGCACCAGCCGGTCTTGCCGCGCACCAGGGTGTTGACCGCGCCGGCGCGCTCGGCGCGCGCGCTGCGAGTCTCGCACAAGCCCACCGCCGCGGCCTTGTGCGGCAGGGTGAGGTTGAGGCCGGCATAACCCTGTGCGTACAGGCCGGCCAGATGCTCGTCCAGTTCGTCCACGGAGACTTCGATCGCCTCATAGTGGACGCGGGTGCCGAACTGGGCCGCAAACAGCGGATGAATGCGCGGCGACAGGCTGTGGGCGATAGGCTGGCCTAGAACGGCGTAGTGGTTGATCACGCCTTATCTTCCGCGAGCCATTGCGCGGCTTGTTTCGCGAAATAAGTCAGGATCATGTCCGCCCCGGCGCGGCGCAGGCACAGCAGCGACTCCATCACCACCTTGCGCTCGTCGAGCCAGCCGTTGGCGATGGCCGCGCGCAGCATCGAATACTCGCCGCTGACCTGGTAGGCCGCCACCGGCACGCCGAAGCGATCCTTGACGCGTCGGATGATGTCCAGATACGGCATGCCCGGCTTGACCATGACGATGTCGGCGCCCTCGTTGAGGTCCAGCTCGACCTCGCGCAGCGCCTCGTCGGTGTTGGCCGGGTCCATCTGGTAGGTGCGCTTGTCGCCCTTCAGCGCCACCTTGGTACCGACCGCGTCGCGGAACGGGCCGTAGAAGGCGCTGGCGTACTTGGCCGCATAGGACAGGATCACCACGTTCTTCTGGCCGTCGCGCTCCAGCACCTGGCGCACCGCGCCGACGCGGCCGTCCATCATGTCCGAGGGGGCCAGCACATCGGCGCCGGCGCGGGCCAGCACCAGGGCCTGCTTGCGCAGGGCTTCGACGGTAACGTCGTTGTCGACATAACCGGAGGCGTCCAGCACGCCGTCATGGCCGTGGCTGGTGTAGGGATCGAGCGCGATGTCGACGATCACGCCCAGGCCCGGGCAGGTCGATTTCACCGCGCGAATGGCGCGCGGGATCAGTCCTTCCGGATTGAGTGCCTCGCTGCCGAACTCGTTCTTCAGCTCCGGCGGAATCACCGGGAACAGGGCCACGGCGGCGATGCCCAGCCGCTGCAGTTCGGAGCATTCGCGCACCAGCTCCTGCAGGTCGAGCCGGGTCTGGCCGGGCATCGAGACGATGGGGCCCTTGAGGGCGCCTTCGGCCACGAACAGCGGCTGGATCAGCTGCGCCGGGGCCAGGCGGGTTTCGCGCACCAGGGCGCGGACGAATTCGGCGCTGCGCAGGCGGCGCGGGCGGGTATGGGGGAAGGCGGCGGTCACGGGCTAGGGCCTGGCGAGGTAACTACCCAATTATAAGGTGCGGGCCGCCCGCAGGCGGATTTTACGGTCATGGCTGCAACCAAAATGCCCTGTCGTCCGTACCAGCCACCGCGCCGCAGGGCCTTGCTATCATCGGGCTCCGCAGCCGGGCTACACGGCCCCAAACAGGGCATCAGACCAGCGCTTCATGAGCTCCGCCACCACCGAACCGGAACGCCTCACCCAGTTGCTGGCCGCCATCAGCGGCGGCGACCAGCGCGCGTTCGCCCAGCTCTATGAAAGCTGCAGCTCGCATCTGTTCGGCCTGCTGCTGCGTATTCTGCAGCGACGGGATTGGGCGGAAGAAGCACTGCAGGACTGCTTTCTCAAGGTCTGGCAGAAATCGGAAACCTATGAACCCTCGCGGGGCGCGCCGCTGACCTGGCTCTCCACCATCGCCCGTTACCGTGCGCTGGATCTGTTGCGCATGAAGCGGCCGGAAGTGGAGATGCCGGAGGAAGGCGAGGAGCCGCCGATGACCCTGGCCGATCCGGGACAGGATCCGGTGGACGGCGCCATCGAGGGCGAGGGCATCGGCAAGCTGCGCGACTGCATGCGCGGCTTGCAGGACGAGCAGCGCCGGAGCGTGCTGCTGGCGTATTACGAGGGCTATACCCATCAGGAGCTGGCGCAGGCGATGCAGGCGCCGCTGGGTACGGTAAAGAGTTGGGTGCGGCGCGGCCTGTCGCGCCTGCGTGACTGCCTGGAGGCGGTCGGCGGTTCGCTGGAGAAGTAATGAAGTACCAGAATGCCAAGTTGCGCAGGATGCTGGCGGCCGAGTATGTGCTCGGCACGCTGCGCGGTCCGGCGCGCCGGCGTTTTGAGCGACTGGCGCGCAACGACGCGGCACTGCGCGCCGAGCAGCATTTCTGGGAAGCGCAGTTGGGCCGGCTGACGGGCGCGATCAGGCCGGTCACCCCCGCGCCCACCGTGTGGATCTCCCTGCAGCGGCGCATCGCAGCCCGCAATACCGTGCCGCTGCGCCGCGCCGCGCCGGATCAGGGTCAGAATCAGCCCAAACCCGCGCCGATGTGGCGCATCTGGGCCGGCATGGCGGCCGCCGCCGCGGTGGTGGCGGTGGTCATGGTGAGCCAGCAGCGCTTCACCCCGCCCGCCGCCACGCCGGTGGCACAGGCTCCGGTGACGGCGGCCGCGCCGGTTTACGTGGCGCAGCTCAAGGTGCCGGATTCCACCATGCAATGGACCGTGAGCCTGTCCCCGGATCGTGGCCAGCTCACCGTGGCGGCCGCGGGCGACTACCCGCAGCTGGGTCAGCACAGCATGGAACTGTGGTGGATTTCGCCGCAGGGACCGGTGGCGCTGGGCCTGCTGCCGGTGC
>JAMFRN010000215.1 GCA_026224805.1 Nevskia soli | reverse complement strand
CCTGCTGGGCGACCGCATCCGCATGAATTCCCTGCGCAGCCCGCGCCTGTACATGCGCAGCATGGCCACGCGTCGGCAGCACGCCGCGACCAGCATCGTGCTGAAGGACTGTATCGGCTGCCTCACGGCGCAGGGCTACGACCTGGTGATCGTCGAAACCGCCGGCATCGGCCAGTCCGATTCCGAAATCGTCGACCTGGTGGATTTCCCGGTCTACGTCATGACCAGCGATTACGGCGCCGCCAGCCAGCTCGAGAAGATCGACATGCTGGACTTCGCCGAAGTAGTGGTGCTGAACAAGTACGACCGCCGCGGCGCCGAAGACGCCCTGCGCGACGTGCGCAAGCAGTGGAAGCGCAACCGGGTCAAATTCGAGCTGAAGGACGAGGACGTCCCGGTCTACCCGACCATCGCCAGCCAATTCAACGATCCGGGCGTGACCTGGATGTTCAGCAATCTGTGCCGCCTGCTGCGCGACAAGCTCGCCCTGCCGGCGGAGAAGTGGACGCCGGATCTCGATACCAGCCTGAAGGAGCCGCGCGCCACCGTGCTGATCCCGGGCAACCGCGTGCGCTACCTGGCCGAGATTGCCGAAGGCGGCCGCAGCATCAACGGCGAGATCGAGCGCCAGTCCGAGGCCGCCGACCGCGCCCAGGCTTTCTGGCAGTCGCTGCATGAGGTGGGCGACACGAGACTGCCCAAGCAGCTCGACCTCTACAGCTCGGAGGCCCTCAGCGAATCCGGCGACCGCACCCTCGCCACCCTGCGTCAGCGCTACCAGGACGCGGTCAAGACCCTGTCCACCGATGCGCTGAACCTGCTGCGCGAGTGGCCGGCCCGCCTCAAGGGCATCACCGACGAGTTCGGCGGCTACGAAGTGCGCGGCAAGATCATCAAGGTGGAGAACTACCGCGATTCGCTCAGCCACCAGAAGATCCCCAAGATCGCCGCCCCCACCTACAAGAGCTGGGGCGAGCTGCTGCGCTTCCTGATGAAGGAAAACCTGCCGGGCGATTACCCCTACACCGCCGGCGTCTATCCCTACCGCCGTACCGGCGAGGACCCGATCCGCATGTTCGCCGGCGAAGGCACGCCGGAGCGCACCAACCGCCGTTTCCACTACCTGAGCCACGGCCAGCCGGCGGCGCGCCTGTCCACCGCCTTCGATTCGGTGACCCTGTACGGCGAGGACCCGCACACCCGCCCGGACATCTACGGCAAGATCGGCAACAGCGGCGTCAGCATTGCTACGCTGGACGACATGAAGAAGCTGTATTCCGGCTTCAACCTGTGCGCACCGACCACGTCCGTGTCGATGACCATCAACGGGCCCGCGCCGATGATCCTGGCGATGTTCATGAACACCGCCATCGACCAGCAGGTGGAGAAGCACCTCAAGGCCGATCCCAAGCGCTGGGCCGCGGCGGAAAAGAAGATCGCGGAGCTATACCAGGGCAAGCCCCGCCCCAGCTACTCGGGCGCGCTGCCGCCGACCAACGATGGCCTGGGCCTGGGCCTGCTCGGCGTCTCCGGCGTGGAAGTGGTCGATGCCGAGACCTACGCGAAGATCAAGACGGAAACCCTATCCACCGTGCGCGGCACGGTGCAGGCCGATATCCTCAAGGAAGACCAGGCGCAGAACACTTGCATCTTCAGCACCGAATTCGCCTTGCGCATGATGGGCGACATCCAGCAGTACTTCGTTGAAAAGAAGGTGCGCAACTTCTACTCGGTCTCCATCTCCGGCTACCACATCGCCGAGGCCGGGGCCAACCCCATCAGCCAGCTCGCCTTCACCCTCAGCAACGGCTTCACCATCGTCGAGTACTACCTGGCGCGCGGCATGAAGATCGACGACTTCGCGCCCAACCTCAGCTTCTTCTTCAGCAACGGCATGGACCCGGAGTACAGCGTCATCGGCCGCGTCGCCCGCCGCATCTGGGCCCGCGCCATGCGCGAGCAGTACGGCGCCGCCCCGCGCAGCCAGATGCTCAAGTACCACATCCAGACGTCCGGGCGCTCGCTGCACGCCCAGGAAATCCAGTTCAACGACATCCGCACCACGCTGCAGGCGTTGATCGCCGTCTACGACAATTGCAACAGCCTGCACACCAACGCCTTTGACGAGGCCGTCACGACACCGACCGAAGCCTCGGTACGGCGCGCCATGGCAATTCAAATGATCATCAACCGCGAACTGGGCCTGAATTTCTGCGAGAACCCCTGGCAGGGCAGCTTCGTCATCGACGCCCTCACCGACCTGGTGGAAGAAGCCGTGTACAAGGAATTCGAGGCGATCAGCGAGCGCGGCGGCGTGCTCGGCGCCATGGACACCATGTACCAGCGCGGCAAGATCCAGGAGGAAAGCCTCTACTACGAGCACAAAAAGTACGACGGCTCGCTGCCCCTGATCGGCGTCAACACCTTCCTGGCCAAGGAGCATGGCGGCGAGATCGCCACCAGCATCGAGCTGATCCGCTCCACCGAGGAGGAAAAGGGCCAGCAGATCGACAACGTGGCTACCTACCGCGCTGCCCGCAATGCCCTGGCGACCGAGGGCCTCAAGTCACTGCAGAAGACGGCACGCGAGCGCCGCAACATCTTCGAGAGCCTGATCGAGGCGGTGAAGTACAACTCGCTTGGGCAGGTCAGCCATGCGCTGTATGAAGTCGGCGGCGAGTATCGGCGCAACATGTAGTGACTCCGTCATACCGGCGAAAGCCGGTATCCAGAGCGGCATGTGGCGCAGCTGGCTTCCCTGGATACCGGCTTTCGCCAGTATGACGATTGTTGAAATTGAATAAGATCCGCCAGTGCTGATCTCCTCCCTGCTCGGCGCCCTCGTCGGCCTGGTGCTCGGACTCACCGGAGCCGGCGGCGGCATCCTCGCCGTGCCGGCCCTGGTGTTCGGCATGGGTTGGACCATGCAGCAGGCGACGCCGGTCGCCCTTATCGCGGTGGCCGGCGGCGCGGCCGTCGGGGCCATCGAGGGCTTCCGCAAACGCCTGGTACGCTGGCGCGCGGCCCTGATGATGGCCCTGGCCGGCATCCCCTGCACCATTCCCGGCCTGCGCCTGGCTCACTGGCTGCCGCAGCAATGGCTGTACCTGGCGTTTTCCGCCGTGCTGGTCCTGGTGGCGCTGCGCCTGCTTCTACAGGTCCGCAAGCACGAGGAGCAGCATACCGAGAGTGCCATGCGCGGGCTGGCACGGATCGACCGGAATACCGGGCGCATCCACTGGACCTGGCCCAGCGCCTGCCTCATCACCGGCATCGGCGCCGTCAGCGGCTTCATGACCGGCCTGCTCGGGGTCGGGGGCGGCTTCGTCATCGTGCCACTGCTGCGCCGCTACACCGGGGTCAGCATGCACGGCATCGTCGCCACTTCGCTGCTGGTCATCGCCGTGGTCGGCGGCGGCGGCGTGGCCATCGCCCTGCTGCATGGCGCCCGGCCGCCGCTCGAAGCCACCACCTGGTTCGCCGCCGCCACTGCGGCCGGCATGCTGCTGGGCCGGCTGCTGGCCTCGCGCCTGTCGGCCCGACAGGTACAGGCCGGATTCGCCGTTCTGCTGCTGGGCGTGGCCCTGGTCATGGCCGGACGCGGCCTGCAAGCAGGCTGAAGCTGCGCAAACCGCTCACCCCGCTTTGCCGCTCGCCGTTCGTGGCGGCGATCCGCCCACTCATCCGGTTTTCCGGCATTGCCTTTGCTTCCGTTGCCGAATACGCCAGACTTGCAGGCAGATGGACGCAGGTCGTTCCATGACGGCGGAGACACCGGCGAGATCGCCGGACTGCACTGCCGATCGAACCGGTTCCGGACATGACGCGCACCCCTGATCCCAGCTTTCACACCCATCCGCCGGAACAGCCCTCCGCTGTGGGCCCCGTACACCCATCACCGGCGCCGGGCGATCGCGGCGGCGTCCCCGCCGAAGACCTGCGCTTCATCGACCGCATGCGCGGATTGCGCAGCCTGGGCGTGGGGTTGGCCTTCGTCAGCATCGCCGGAGTGTTCTACAGCAATGGCGCCAGCCGACTGGCCTGGGCCGCGCTGATCTTCAACGCTTTCGCCTGGCCGCACCTGGCATGGTACCTGGCGCGCCGCAGCGCCGATCCGCTGGCTGCGGAACGGCGCAACCTGATGATCGATTCGGCCAGCGCCGGCGTCTGGGTGGTACTGATGCATTTCAATCTGCTGCCCAGCGCGCTGCTGGTCGCCATGCTTTCGATGGACAAGATCTGCGTCGGCGGCTGGCGCTTCCTGGCGCGCACCGCCACCGCCCAGCTCATTGCCGCTGTGGCGGCGCTGGCGCTGTACGGCTTCCATTTGCAGCCGGCGACGTCGCTGACCCAGATCCTGCTGTGCCTGCCGTTCCTGGCGGCCTATCCCATCGGCGTCGCCACCCTCACGTTTGCCCTGGCGCGCAGGGTGCGTCAGCAGAACAGGCAGCTGGCCGAGCTCAACCGCATCGACGCGCTCACCGGCCTGGTCAACCGCGTCCACTGGGAGGAAGCAGCACTGAGCGAACTGCGCCGCCACCAGCGCCTGGGACGCCCGGCCGCGCTGCTGATGCTGGATATCGACTCGTTCAAGCCGATCAACGACGAGCAGGGCCACCCGGCGGGCGACGAGGTGATCCGCGGCGTGGCGGGCGCACTCGGCACCTGCCTGCGCGACATCGATGTCGCCGGCCGCTACGGCGGCGACGAGTTCGGCATCCTGTTGCCCGAAACCGATACCGCCCAGGCCTGCGCCGTGGCCGAGCGCATCCGTCATACCGTCCAGGGCTCCCTGTTCGGCCCCGACCATCGCCTGCGCTGCACCGTCAGCATCGGCCTAGCCCTGGTTACCAAGGACATGCAGGACAGCCGCGACTGGATCAGCTGCGCCGACCAGGCCCTGTACCGCGCCAAGACCCTCGGCCGCAATCGCGTCGCCACCCCGGCTCCCAGCCTGAAGTCCACCAGCTAAACACGGCGTCATAAATAATGCAGCATGATGTATCATGGCATGGTCATCCGTTCTAGGAGTGGCCATGCGTAAGCTTGAGATTGCGGACTCGGAGGTTATGCAGTTGGCTCTTCGCGAAGAAATTGATCGCAGCGAGGAGTCCCGTTACGACCACCGCCTGCATGGTTTGTTGCTGGTGTCCAGCGGGCGCTCCTGCACTGAGGTCGGAGAGTTGTTTGGCGAAGCGGCGACGACGGTACAACGCTGGGTCCGTCGCTTTGAACAGAGCGGCT
>JAMFRN010000214.1 GCA_026224805.1 Nevskia soli | reverse complement strand
CGCGGCGCCGCTCGCGGCGCCTACCAGCAGGCCCTGCAATCCCTGGGCGACAACACCGTGGGCCGCGACGGCCTGCAGCGCAAACTCGACGATCTGGCTGAAGCCGCTGCGGTGAAATCCTGATGGCCGCCACCCGCGGCATGCGGCTTGCGCTGGCCGTGGCGCTGTCCGCCGTGGCCCTGATCGGCTGTTCCAGCAAGGGCAAGGCGCGTGAGCCGGCCAAGCTGATTACGATCAAGAACGCACAGGTGTTTCCGTCCGATGTCTGGGCGCACACCATCGGCGGCGGCAGCAACGGTTATTACTCCGGCTTCCGCCTGATCCTGGATGAAGACGCGCTCTTCGCCGCTGCCATCGATGGCAAGGTCTACGCCCTCAATCCCAAGACCGGCGAGACCATCTGGCGCGCCAGCACCAAGGCGCGGGTCATCTCCGGCCCCGGCGTCAGCGGCGACCTGGTTCTGGTCGGCACGCTGGATGGTGAAGTGATCGCCCTCAAGCGCGCCGACGGCAAGGAAGTGTGGCGCGCCAAGTCGCCCAGCGAGGCGCTGGGGCCGCCGGTCGGCTCCGGCAACATCGTGGTGGCCAAGTCCGCGGATGGCCGCGAGTATGGCCTGGATGCGGTCACCGGCGAGCGCAAGTGGAGCTTCGACCGCTACGAGCCGAACCTGACCCTGCGCGGCCTGTCCTCGCCGCTGATCGTGGGCAACCGGGTCTATACCGGCCTCGACAATGGCAAGCTGGCGGTGCTCAACCTCAGCGACGGCACGCCGATCTGGGAACAGACCATTTCGGTCGCCACCGGTCGCTCGGTACTGGACCAGTTGACCGACATCGACGCCGACCTGCTGCCCGGCAGCGACGGTCTCTACGTCGTCACCTACGGTGGCGATCTGGCCATGATCGACTACAACACCGGCGACAGCCGCTGGCGCCGCGGCGTGAAAAGCTACTCCGGCATGGCGCTGGGCGGGGACAAGCTGTTCGTCACCGACGACGATGGCACGGTGTGGGCTCTCGATGCCGCCTCCGGCGCCGCAGCCTGGAAGCAGCAGGACCTGAAGTTCCGCCGCCTGTCGCCGCCCGCGTACTTCAAAGGCTATGTGGTGGTGGGCGACTACAAGGGTTATCTGCACTGGCTGTCGCCGACGGACGGCAAGATCATCGGCCGCACCCGCCTTGGCGGCAATCCCATCGTCACCCCGCTGGTGTCGAGCGGCGACCTTCTTTACGTGATGGACATGGCGGGCAAGCTGCGCGCTTACGACGTTAAACCGCCGCGCTGATTTCACCCGAAATGCCCTCTTTCCCGCTCGGGAAAGGGGGCATTGTTTTTTGGCCGAACCTGACGTTTTCATAACGTTTGGGGCCGTACCGTCTACAATCCCCCCATGTCCACCCCAGTTTTCGCTTTAGTCGGCCGCCCCAATGTGGGCAAATCGACCCTGTTCAACCGCTTTACCGGCACCCGTGACGCCCTCGTCGCCGACTTTCCCGGCCTGACCCGTGACCGCCAATACGGCCGCGGCGAGTTCGAGGAAAAGCGCTTCATCGTGGTCGATACCGGCGGCCTCAGCCCGGATTCGTCTGACGACCTGGCGGCGCTGGCCGAGCAGCAGGCGCGGCTGGCCATCGACGAGGCCGACGAGGTGCTGTTCATCGTCGACGCCCAGGCCGGGGTGATGCCCTCCGACCGCGACATCGCCGACTACCTGCGCAAGCTAGGCAAGAAAGTGCGCCTGCTGGCCAACAAGGCCGAGGGCATGGGCCGCGCCACCGTCGCCGACTTTTTCGGCCTGGGCCTGGGCGAGCCGCTGCCGATTTCGGCCGAGCACGGCGATGGCGTGCCGCCATTGCTGCGTTCGCTGCTGGCCACTACCGAGCCGACGCCGCTTGAGAATGACAACGATGGCCGCATCCGCGTCGCCGTGGTCGGGCGCCCCAATGCCGGCAAGTCCACCCTGGTCAACCGCCTGCTGGGCGAGGACCGCGTGCTGTCCTCGGACCAGCCCGGCACCACCCGCGATGCCATTAGCGTGTTTTTCGAGTGGGAAGGCCGCGGCTTCGAACTGATCGATACCGCCGGCATCCGGCGCCGCTCGCGCGTCAGCGAAGTGATCGAGAAATTCTCCATCGTCAAGGCGCTGCAGGCGATCGAGCGCGCCCATGTGGTCATCGCCATGGTCGATGCGCGCGAGGAGATCGGCATGCAGGACGCGCGCCTGATGGGCCTCGTCGCCCACCACGGCCGCGCCCTGGTGCTGGCGGTGAACAAGTGGGACAGCCTGCCCGGCGACCAGCGCCGCAGCGTCAAGGACCAGGTCGATTTCCGCCTGCCGTTCCTCGATTTCGTCTCGCTCGATTTCATCTCGGCCCTGCACGGCTCGGGCCTGCGCGAGTTGATGGAGGACGTGGTCGAAGCCTACGAGGCCACCACCCGCGACCTGCCCACGCCGGAGTTGAACCGGGTGCTGGAACAGGCGGTGGAGCGGCACGCGCCGCACGCCGTGCTGGGCCGCCACATCAAGCTGCGCTACGCGCACCAGTCCGGACGCAACCCACCGTCGATCATGATTCACGGCAACCAGACCGACAAGCTCAAGGATTCCTACAAGAGCTACCTCACCAACGTCTTCCGCGAGGCCTTCAAGCTCAAGGGCGTGCCGCTGCGGCTGGAGTTCAAGACCGGCGACAACCCGTTCAAGGACAAGAAGAACGTGCTGACCGGGCGCCAGGTGAAGAAGCGCAGGCGCCTGACCGAACGATACAGATAGCGGCTGTAGGGTGGGTTACGCGCCTGCGGCGCTCCACCCACCCTACGTAAGCTATCCGGCTTTTCAGCCTCTGCCCACTATCGACCGTGCAATCACTTCCTTCATGATTTCGGAAGTGCCGCCGTAGATGCGCTGGATGCGCGCGTCGACGTAGTAGCGCGAGATCGGGTATTCCACCATGTAGCCATAGCCGCCGAATAGTTGCAGGCAGCCGTCGGTGACGCGCGCCTCAAGCTCGGTGGTGGACAGCTTGACCATCGCCGCGGTCGGCACGTCGAGCTTGTGCTCGGCATACAGGCGCACGCATTTCTCGACGAAGGCGTAGTGCACTTCGATCTCGGTCTTCATCTCGGCCAGCTTGAAGCGGGTGTTCTGGAAGCTGGCGATGGCGGCGCCGAAGGCCTTGCGCGTGGTGACGTATTCGATGGTTTTTTCCAGCGCGCCGCGGGAATGGCCCACGGCGGTGACGGCCAGGCCCAGGCGCTCGCGCGGGAGCTCGTCCACCAGGTGGCCGAAGCCGTTGCCGACGCGGCCGAGTACGGCGCTGGCCGGCACCCGCACGTTGTCGAAGAACAGCTCCGAAGTGTCGGCGCTGTGCTGGCCGATCTTTTCCAGATTGCGGCCGCGCTTGAAGCCGGGCAGGGTGGCGTCCACCAGGAACAGGGTGGTGCCCTTGGCGCCGGCCTTAGGGTCGGTCTTGGTGGCGAGCACTACGACGTCGGCGTTCTGGCCGTTGGTGATGAAGGTCTTGGAGCCATTGATGAGATAACCGCCTTCGCCGTCCGGCAAGGCCGAGGTCTTCATCGCCTGCAGGTCGGAGCCGGCGCCCGGCTCGGTCATGGCGATGGCGCCGATGGCCGCGCCGCTGGCCATCTTTGGCAGCCAGTGCTGCTTCTGCTCCTCGGTGCCCAGATGCAGGATGTAGGGCGCGGCGATGTCCGAATGCACCGTCAGGTTGGAGGACAGCGCCAGGAAGCCCATGCGCCCGGCTTCCTCCAGCACAATCATGGAGAACTCGAAGCCGGCGCCGCTGCCGCCGTATTCCTCCGGCAGATCCACCGCCAGCAGGCCGGCCTCGCCCATCTTGTAGTAGAACTCGCGCGGCACGCGGCCGTCCTTTTCCCACTTGTCGATGTTCGGTTCGACCTCGGCGGCGAAGAAGCGGCGCACGTTGTCGCGGAACAGTTCCAGTTCGGCGGGGTCGGCGGTGGGAATGACGGGGCGGGCGGCGGCGTTGGACATCGGTGCTCCGGTAGCGGTCGTGCGTGTTTCTGGGAGGTGCAAAGGATAACGCCTGTGCGGCGCTTGCGTGCGCTGGCGCGGTGCCTTAGGGTCGTTGCAGCAAGGGGTTAGCCCCTGCTCAAAAATACATTCTGGAGGCCCCGTGTCCCTGATTCCCCGCCGCGATCTCGATTTCCTGCTGTACGAATGGCTGGACCTGCCGGCGCTATGCAAGCACGAGCGCTTTGCCGGCCACGACCGCGCCACCTTCGACCAGGTGATCGATGCCGCCAGCAAGCTCGCCGAGGAGAAATTCCTGCCCCATGCGGCCAAGGCCGACGCCAACGAGCCGCATTTCGACGGCACCCGCGTGCACATGATCCCGGAGGTGAAGGAGGCCATCGACGCCTACATCGCCGGCGGCTTCCTCGCCGCGGCGTTCCCGCAGGAGGATGGCGGCTTGGGCCTGCCGTACACCATCGCCGCGGCGGCCAATTCCCAGTTCAGCGCGGCCAATGTCGGCACCGCCGGCTACTCCTTCCTCACCGCCGCCGCCGCCAACCTGCTGCGCGTGCACGGCAGCCGCGAGCAAAAGACGCGCTACATGCAGCCGATGCTGGAAGGGCGCTTCTTCGGCACCATGTGCCTGTCCGAGCCGCAGGCCGGCTCCTCCCTGTCCGACATCAAGACCCGCGCCATCCCCCAGGGCGACGGCAGTTACCACATTGCCGGCAACAAGATGTGGATCTCCGGGGGCGAGCACGAGCTGTCCGATAACATCGTGCACCTGGTGCTGGCGCGCATCGAAGGCGCACCGGCCGGTACCAAGGGCATTTCCCTGTTCATCGTGCCCAAGTTCCGGCTGGATGCGGAGGGCAAGGCCGCCGCGCGCAACGGCGTGCGCCTCGCCGGCCTCAACCACAAGATGGGCTATCGCGGCACCACCAACTGCGCCCTCAACTTCGGCGAGTCGGAGCCGGCGGTGGGCGAGCTGGTCGGCCGCGAGAACGAAGGCCTGGCCTGCATGTTCCACATGATGAACGAGGCGCGCATCGGCGTCGGCCTCGGCGCCACCGCGCTGGGCATCGCCGGCTACCGCTACTCCCTGGACTACGCCAGGACCCGGCTGCAGGGCCGCCCACCATCGAACAAGAATCCGGCGGCAAAGCCGGTGGCGATCATCGAGCACGCCGATGTGCGGCGCATGCTGCTGGCGCAGAAAGCCTACGTCGAGGGCGCGCTCGGGCTGGGCCTGTATTGCGCCCGCTTGGTGGATGAGTTGGAGGCGGCGCCGGACTCGAAGGAGGCCGAAGAAACGCGCCTGCTGCTGGAAATCCTCACGCCCATCGCCAAGGCCTGGCCCAGCGAGTGGTGCCTGGAGGCGAACAAGCTGGCGATCCAGGTACTCGGCGGCTACGGCTATACCCGCGACTATCCGGTGGAGCGCTACTACCGCGACAACCGCCTCAATCCGATCCACGAGGGCACCAACGGCATCCAGGCGCTGGACCTGCTCGGCCGCAAGGCGACGATGCAGAACGGCGCCGCCCTGCGCCTGCTGCTGGCCCGGATCGGCGCCACCGCCAAGGCGGCGGCGCATGACACGGAACTGGGCGAATACGCACAGGCACTGGACAAGGCCGTCGAGCTGGCCGCTACCACCACCCAGGTGCTGGCTGGAGCGGCGCTCAAGGGCGAGATCGACCTGTTCCTGGCCAATGCAAGCTACTACCTGGACATGCTCGGCCACATCGTGCTGGCCTGGATCTGGCTGCAGCAGGCGCAGGTGGCGCGGGCCGGCGTGAAGTCGGCGGTGGGAGCGAGCCGCGAGTTCTACGAAGGCAAGCTCTACGCCTGCCGTTACTTCTTCCGCTACGAGTTGCCGCGCGCCCAGCGCTGCGCCGAATTGCTGCAGCGGCTGGACGATACCACGCTGAAAGTGCCGCCGACGGCTTTCTAGCAGCGACCTGCCAGGGCGGCGCCTACTCCTTCTTCACGATGTCGCCGCTGCCGTAAACCTGTGAATTGGCCTGCGGCGCGTTGCCGCGCCAGGTCACGTCGCCGCTGCCGTGGATGGTGATGTCCAGCGTCTTTTCCGCAGTGACCGAGGCGTCGCCGCTGCCGTCGATGCGCACCTGGACATCGTCGGCGTCCAGTTTCTCCAGGTCGGCATCGCCCGAGCCCTCGATCACCACGTGCAGGTTCTGCACATGGCCGTTGCCCATCACGTCGCCGGACCCTTCGATTTTCACGCCCAGCTTGTCGCCGGAAAAGCCGCTGAGCCTGACATCGCCGCTGCCGTCGATGCCGATCGCGGTGAGCTTGGGCAGGGTGACGTGCACCACCGTTCCGTGCTTGCTGCTCCAGCTGCCCTTGCTGTCCACCACCAGCGCGCCGCCGGAAACCTCGGTGCGGATCACCCCGAACAGGTTTTCGTCCGCTTCCACCACCACCGCATATTGCGGCCCGATCTTCACGTCCAGGTCGATGCTGCCCTTGGACTTGATCACCTCGAAGGAGTCGAGCTGCCGCGTATCAGTCTTGATCACGCCGGAGCCGTGCACCGACGGCCCCATGGCTTCGCTGATGAGGTCATGCAGGCTGTCCGCGAAGGCCGGCCGGGAGCCGAGCAGGGCCACGACAAGCAGGGCGCTGAGTAAAGTTCTGGATGCCATGGATGGATCTCGGGTCAAGGGAGTCGGTACAGCTTAGATGCTGCGGACGGAAAAATGGATGCTGCGGCCGCAGCGCCCGTGCCTTTGCCCCGCTGTTCCGCCTCTTCCGCATATGAGCGCCCCGGAGCCGATGCGCTTTGCCGTGCCCAGGCAGGCCCGCGTTAGCCCGGGCGGCTTGCCGTAATAAGCGAGGTCGAGAGCCAGGGGCCGCCCCACCACATGCGCCAGCCCAGGCTGCTTTGCTTGACGTCGCGGACGCCGCCGGCGATCAGCCGCTTGCGGTATTGGCCGGCGTGGCGGATGTCGGCGATGACCAGGCGGCCCCCCGGGCGCAGCACCCGCAGCGCCTCGTCGATGGCCTGCTCGCGGCCGGCGGCACTACCGATGTTGTGGATGGCCAGGTTCGATACCACCAGGTCGAAGCTCGCATCGGCGAAGGGCAACTCCCGCATGTCGGCGGTGTGCAGCTCGATGCGCTCCGCAACGCCCTCCGCTGCGGCATTGCGCCGGGTCATGTCCGGGCCGTTGCCGGATTGATCGCTGCTGCTCCAGATGTCGACGCCACTAACCCTGCCGCTCGGCACCAGCGCCGCCGCCATGCACAGGACCGCGCCGCGCCCACAGCCCAGGTCGAGAATTTGCTCGTCGCCGCGCAGGCCCAGTCCGGCAAGAACACGGGACCAGACCACGAATTTGCCGCGCAACGTGGTGTACAGATAGCTGGCCAGCGCCGGGGCCATGATCGCAGCGGCGATCAGCGGACCAGAGGCGTGCTGGATCAGCCCCAATACCAGATTGGCGATGACCGCCAGGCTGCCCAGCAGCGGGACCAGCGGCGCATCGATGCCGTAGCGTCCCGCGCGCCGCGCATCGATCTTGCCCTGTCTGTTCGTTCCGATAGATGTTTCAGGCATGCCCTACCTCCCTCTAGCTTTCGCTAAGGTGGCATTCGCCGTGCAAACGCGCAATATTTCCCACGGCGGTTCCGCGAATTTTGCTAAAGCGCAGCGATGACCCTGGCCGGCGCCTCCGTCGGTACCCAGTGCCCGATCCCTGGAATCAACTCGACATCCTGCGTATAGAAGCAGGTCGACACCCAGCGCGGCAGGTAGGGATCGTGCTCGCCCCACAGCACTTTCACCGGTACGCGCTGCGCCAGTGTTTCGAAACGGGTCTCCCAGCCGATCAGCTTGGCCGGGTCGGCGGAGCGGTACATCCTCAGCACCACAAAGCGCGAGCTGAGCCTGGCGAAGGCGCCGCTGTAGGCGTGATCGATCTGCTGCCGCGTTAGCTTGCGCGAGCCGCGGCGCATTTCATACCGGAAGATGTAGCGGTTCATCGACAGCATGGCCAGTTCGCCAAGCAGGGGTGTGCGCCAGACCCGCGCCCAGAAATGCCATTTATACAGGTGGGTGAAGACGGTATTGGTGATGACGATGCGGGCGATGCGCTGCGGGTACTTGCAGGCCCAGGCCAGGCCCATCAGGCCCCAGTCGTGCACCACCAGGGTCACCGGCTGGTCGATGCCGAGGGCCTGCACCAGCGCCTCGATCCAGTCGGCGTAGCCGTCAAAGGAATAGTCGAAGGCCGGATTTTCGGCGGAGCGGTGGATACCCATGAAATCCGGCGCGTAGCAGGTATAACGGTCCCGCACCCCGGCGATCACGTCCTGCCAGATGTCGGCGGTATCCGGCACGCCGTGCATGAACAGGGCCGGCGGGCCCTCGCCGCTGCGCTCGAAATAGACCTTGTGGTTCTGGACCAGGGTTTCCATCAGGTGCACCTGCATAGGGTGGCGGAGTTCAAGTCCGATTCCTCTTCGGCAACAGCAGTTCCAGCAGCTTCAGCAGCCACTCCATGCGCTGCTTTTCGCTGTGCGGGTCGTCGCGCAGGAAGCGGTCCACCGCCTCGCCGTGAAACAGCGTGACCATCGTATCCACCAGGATAGGGAAGTCCGGCAAGGTGCGCGCGGTTTCCGGCAACAGCGCCACCGCGAACTGCTGTGTGGCCTCGTCGCGGCGCTTCCAGATCGGCACCAGTGCATCGTGCAGCGTGCGATCGGTGCGGGCCGCCATCAGCAGCTCGAACCAGGCCTGATGCAGGCGCGACTGCGTATTGGTGCGCAGCAGCCTTAACGCCAGCACCAGTTCGTCTGTCTCGGAGCGGCGCAGTCGCTCGAAATCCCCGCGATACAGTTCAAGCAGGCGGTTGCCGACATCGTCGGCGACACGGATCAGTAGTTCGATGCGCGAGCTGAAATGACGGAACAGGCCGCCGTGCGAGACCCCGGCGCGCTTGCAGATTTCCTGCACGCTGGTGTTGCTGTAGCCGACATCGATCAGCGCCTCGGTGGCGGCGTCGAGCAGCTTGCGCACGGTGGTTTCGCGGCGCTCCTGCTGGGTGCGGCGGGCGGGTGCGGGGAGTGGGGCCTTCATGGCGTGTCGTGAGTCACTATCAGGTTTGTCATCCTGAGTCCCTCGGCTACGCCCGGGATAAACGTAGCGAAGGATCTGGCTTCAGTGCAGGGCCAGATTCTTCGCTGCGCTCAGAATGACAATAGGATATTAAGCTGCCTGGGCCAGAGGAGCCGCCTGCGCTTCGCACGCCGGATGCTCGCCCGCGCGCAGGAAGCGCCCATACCCCTGCGCCAGCCCGAAGTCCGCGGCGTAAACCCCATCGCGATAGGCGATGCGCCCGTTGATCACGGTCGCCGTCACCGCGGCATCGTTGCGGTTGACCATACGCATCAGGCCGTTGAACTCGGCGATGGGCGCTTCGGCATAGGCGCCGAGCGACTCGTCCAGCCCCTTGGGATCGACAATCACCAGGTCGGCGCGATCGCCCTGGCGCAGATGCCCGGCATCGACGTCGAACCAGTCGGCCAGTTCGCCGGTGAGGCGCCACACCGCTTTCTCGATCGGCATGAAGGGACGGCCTTCGAGTTCCGCGTCGTGCACCAGCTTCAGCATGCGCAGCGGGAAGTTGTAGAAAGCCATGTTGCGGATGTGCGCGCCGGCGTCGGAGAAGCTCAGCACCGAACCTTTGTCCTGCACGATCTTCTTCAGGCGATGCGGGCGGTAGTTGCCGATCAGGGTGCGCCAGCGGAGCTTCTTGCCGTACTGCACCACTAGGTCGAGGAAGGCGTCCACCGGATGAATGCCGCGCTCGTCCGCCACCTGGCCAAAACTCTTGCCGACCAGAGATGCATCCGGGCAGCCGACGATCTGCGCGTCGTGGAAGTCGCGGTGCCACACGCGCGGGCCGAACTTGTTCTCGTAGTTCCTGCGGAACCAGCGGCGATAGCTCGCATCCTGCATCAGCTGGTTGCGCTCCATCTCCGTTTGCAGGTGCAGCGCCGCCTGGCCGGCGCCGAATTCTTCGAAGATCACCAGATCGATGCCGTCGGAATACACCTCGAACGGGCAGGGCAGCGCCTGCCAGCGGAAATCGGCGTTGAGGAATTTGTTGCAGAAGTGCGCGACCTTGCCCACCACGCGATGCATGATGCCGTCGGACTTCACGTCCATCAGCGTAATCAGCGTGGTCTTCAGTTTCTTGCGGAACAGGCCGAGGCTGGCGCCGAGGAACAGCAGGGTATTGACCTTGGTGACGATGTTCGGCGCCCCTTGGTGGATCTTGCCGCGGCGGCGCAGGATCTTGTTGAGCTGGGCATATTCGCTCCAGCGTGCATAGGTAGTGG
>JAMFRN010000001.1 GCA_026224805.1 Nevskia soli | reverse complement strand
GCGCTTTACCGGCAAGCCGCCGTTGTTTACGCCCGGCGTGCTGCGCGCCAGCGTGTCCAATACCGTGGTGTCGCACGCCAAGGCCGAGCGCGAGCTGGGGTTCGCGCCGCGCCCCACTTACGAATCGCTGGCCGACGCGCTAGCCTTCTACCGGGCTCAGGGCTGGCTGGAACAGAAACTCGCGGCCTGAAACACCGTCGCCGGTCTACCTGAAGCAATCCAGATCGTCGGCGAAAGCCACAGGGCCGGAATAGGAGCGGGCGATCACCCGCCGTGTCTCCGCCTCCCGGCCGAGCGTGCGCAGCATGCGGTGCGACAGTACCAGCGCTTTCACGCCCGCCGCTTTGGCAACGCGGCCGATCACCGAAGGCGGCATGTGTAGATCCAAGGGCGCGCCGCTGGCGTCCTCCGGCACGGCGTTGTGCGCCACCAGCAGGTCGGCGTTCCGCGCCAGCACTTCGAGGTTGCCGTTCTCGCCGTTGGTATCGCCGGAAAACGCCAGGCTCCTGCCGCCGACAGTGACGCGCCAGGCCAGGGCGGGCACGCCGCCGTGAATCATTTGCGCTGCGGCCAGATCGATGCCGTCACGGGAAGGCAGCGCGAGGATTTCGTACTCCCCGGGCGCCACATCGTGCGCTTCCAGTTTAAATCCTGACTCCCCGCCATTAAGGAAATCCCCAAGGTATCGATAAGCGCCTCGCCTGGAATCGAACAGATCGGCGACAAATTCCGTGGTGGCGGGAAAGGCATCGTTACCGGCCGGGCCGTAAACCGGCAGCGGCCTTTGCCGATCCTCGAAATAGGACGACTTCATCAGCGCCGGAAAGTCCGCCGTGTGATCGATGTGCAAATGCGAAAAGAGGATGACATCCAGCTGCGACACCTTGGCCCCTGCCTGGCCGAAGCGCAGGGCGCTACCGCCGCCGCTGTCGATCAGCACGCGGGCGCGGCCGTCCTGCCAGACGAGGTAACTGGTCGAGGCGCGCCGGTCTTCCATCTCCGGGCCGCCCGATCCCAGCACCTGCAGCTCGACGCCATGGCCTGTGCAGGCCCGCGCATGCGGCGCCGCCGGGGCGGCAAGACAACCCGCGCTGACGCCTGCGCACGCGATGCCGGCCGCCAGCCAGATGGCGAGGCGCTGCATCCCGTCGCCGAAATGGAAGGCGCGATGCGGCGCGAGGTTCATGGCGATCCCGATGCGCAAGGAGTCTATTCGCCGTCCCAGTAATCCAGCGAGCCGCTCTCGCGGCCGATGTAGTGAAAAGCCGGCTGCGTCTTGCCGTCCGCGCCGGGTGGGAACTCGCCGCGGATGGCGAACTTACCCGAGTCCGGGTAATCGCAGATCTCCGGCGACAGGCGAGTGCTTACGGCGAGATATTTCAGCTCGCGGTCGGAGGTGTTGATCAGCTGGTGCGCCGTCTCCGCTCCGCCGGGCGGGCAGGCGATGACGTCGCCGCCGCGCACCGGATAGCGTTGCCCGCCCAGACGCAGCTCGCCGCTACCCTCGATGATGAAAAACATCTCCTCGTTGACGCGGTGGTTGTGGAACGGAAAGGCCTGCTTGCCCGGGGGTACCACGGTGAGGTTGTAGCCGAGCTTCTGCGCGCCCAGCCGCGGCGCGATCATGCCCATGCTGCCCTCGAAGCGGTCGAGGATATGCTGCGGTGGCTGCTTGGGCATGAGCTGCCGCATGGGCACGCACTGGACGTCGGCGATGTTGACGATGGGCGGTTTGGCTTGGGTCATGGCTGGACTCCTGTCGTTCGCCGTACCTTATACCCCTGAACGCTTCAACGGCCGGCGTTGCGCTCCCACAGCAGCGGAAACATGCGGTGCGTACCCGCCAACCCCTTCAGCGCCGCCTCGCGGCTGTCGCCGAAGACAAAGCCGCCGTCGCTTCCGACCAGCTCATGCAAGTCCGATGACACCAGGATTTCGCCGCCGCTGGCTTGTGCGGCGATGCGCGCGGCGAGAATCACGGTGATGCCGAAGAAGCGGTCGCCTTCCTTGATCGGCGTACCGCTGTGCAGGCCGATGCGCACGCGGATCGGCTCGGCGCCGCGGCGGGCGCTGTGTTTGGCGCAGGCGCGCTGTATGTCGGCGGCGCAGCGCAGTGCCTCGGCGGGGGCGGGGAAGGCCAGCAGGAAGCCATCGCCCTGCAACTCCACTTCCTGCCCGCCGTGCGCCTTCAGCGCGCTGCGCACGATGGCGTTATGGGTTTTGATCACGGCGTGGGCCTTGCGGTCGCCGAGGCGCTCGGTCATGGCGGAGAAGCCTTCCATGTCGCTGAAGGCGATGGTCACCGCGCCGTCCGGCGCGGCGGCGGCGCCGAAGTCGGGCCGGCGCCGCTCCACCGAGGCGATCACCGCCTCGATCGAGGATTTGACCACGCGCAGGGCCACGCCTTCGGCTTCGGCCCGCAGGCTGAGCGCCAGCTCGCTCAGGCGATTCAGCCCGGCAGTGCCGCCGCTGGCCAGCAACTCGCGCAGCAGGGTTGCGGTGTTGGGCTCGTCCCCGTTCCTGGCCAGGGGCTTCGAGTCTTCGTTCTTGCCCCGCAGCCAGTCCAATCCCGCCACCAGGCCGGAGGCGCCGAGAATCAGCCACAGGCCGATCAGGAACCGGGCCAGCGCCACCGCCACCGCCACCGCCGCAATGGCTTCGCCACCGATCTGCGCTGGGCGCAGGGGAATCTGTCCGTCGACCAGCGCCTGCACCAGGACAACCAGGCCATCGGCGGCGATGACCAGGCCCGCGTTGAGGAAGGCGAGATACTGGATGTCCTCGCGCGAGGCCTTGGTGCTGCGGCGTGCCGGACGCTGCCGGCCGATCAGGCCCGCCACCGCACTGGCGAAAATCCACAGGGCCGCGGCCAGTACGGCCCACAGCGCGGGCACGGCCAGCCTGGCCAGCAGGGCGGGGATGGCAAGCGGCGGATGTCCCAACAGCCTGGCCAGCGCAGGCGCCAGTTGCAGCGCGCGCATGGCCCAGAACAGGGCCGTCAGGCGGCTGGCGAGAAAAGCGAGGTCGCGCAAATCCACGGAATTAAGGCCTGTTCACCTTAATTCCGTAGACCGCAGCGCGGATCTATCTGCGTTCAGCCGAGCGTAATCACGCTATTCAACAGCAGGCGCACCAGCATGGTCTGCCGCGTCACCCCGGTCTTGCAGAAGATCGAGCGCAGATGGGTGCGGGCGGTGTTGCGGCGCACGTCCATTTTCTCCGCGGCCTCGTCCAGGGTCAGGCCCTCGGCCAGCAGCAGGGCCAGGGCGGCTTCCATGCGGGTCAGGCCGAACAGGCGGCGCACCAGCTCGTGCGAGGGCTGGGCCGAGCTGGATTCCGGGTCGCGCAGGAATACCGCCACGGCCGGGCGCTGGCGGCTTTCCGACCAGGTGCCGAGCGGGATCTGCCGCACCAGCACGCCGAGCTTGGCGCGGCCGGAGGGGCGGGTGACGGACATGGCCTCGACCACACCCGGCCCCTTGTCGGCGACGGTGCCGCTGAGCGCCTGGCGCACCATGCGTTGCAGCTCGCGGCCTTCCTGCGTCACTTCCACCGAGAGATTGTTGCCGGCCAGCCAGATGCCGTCCTTCTCCGACAGGATGCGGCGCGCTTCCTGGTTGGTTTCGAGCAGGGTGCCGTTCTGCGAGAAGCTGATGATGCCGAGCAGCATGCGGTTGACGGTACCGGCGAACAGCTGCCGCTCGCATTCGAGGAAGTCGAGCCGCGCATGCAGCTGGATCGAGCGCTTCAGGTGCGGCAGCAGGAAACGGATCAGCGCTTTGTCCTCGCTGCTGAAGGGCTGGGCCTCGTGCGAGCGCGTGATGCGCAGGCGGCACTCGATGCCTTCCTTGGTGTAGATGTCGGCGCCGAGCAGGTGGCGCACGCCGAGCGGGCGCAGGTATTCCTGGTACACCGTGCTTTGCAGCCACTGCTTGCCGATCAGCTCCTCGGCGGTGACCACTTCGCCCTCGGCCAGGCGCACGAACGGGTCCATCGAGAAGAAATGGGTTTCGTAGGATTCGATGCCCTGCTTGGTGACGGTGCCGGTATTGATCATCACCCCGGCGTTTTCCGAGGAGGGCGGGCGCAGCATCAGGGTGACGTGGGCGGCCTGCAGGCTGTCGCGCATCAGTTGCAGCGCGGCCTGCCAGGGCGGCGATTCCATCGCGCCCTCGTAGATCGCCCCGATCAGGCGGTCGAGCGGCGCAAGGCCCACGGCCTCGGCCAGGTTGTCCAGGGAAAACTTGCCGCCCGCGCGGCCGATGGACCCTTCATTGTCGGTGAATGTCGACTTCGCTACCAAAGGCATTGACCCTCCTCACTCTGTCATGCCGAGCTTCGCCCCTGGCGCCTTTGGAATTTGGTATGGACGCCAGCGGTGCAGCCTCATATTCGATCGGTTCTTCTGGTCCGGTCCTCTCGCAAGTGAGGGGCTACCCCTAGGGGTAGCCTGAGCTCAATGGCCTAAGTATATGCCAGTGTTTAACCCAAACGGACGATTGTGGAGGATAGCCGCCCGGTGGAGCATGGCGTATTGACATTTTCCGCCATGGGGGCCGTTTTTGCGGCCCTTGACGGCTTATCTCCCCCGACTAATGGAAATCCGGATGCCCAGCGAAAAAGTAATGAAACAGGCGATGCAAGCCTACATCGATGGCTTCAACCGGTCGGACGCGGATGGTGTGGTCGCCCTCTACGCCGACGACGCCACCGTGGAGGACCCGGTGGGCAAGGCAGTGATGACTGGCAAGGACAAAATCGCCGCCTTCTACAAGATGTCCATCGCCACCGGCGCCCGCTTGGCTCTGGCTGCCCCGGTGCGCGCCTCCCATGGCAATTCCGCCGCCATGGCTTTCGACGTGCTGCTCAATATGCCGCAGGGCAAGGCTGTGATCCGCGTCATCGACGTGATGACCTTCAACGAGGACGGCAAATTCACCTCGATGCGGGCCTTCTGGGGCCCGAGCGATATGGAAATGGTCTGAGGCCGGGTCGCCCCGGACGCATTTCTTCGCGTTGCAGCCACATCATTGGTTCGAGCGGCGTGCCGCTGCGCGCGGTCCGTAACGGTGCGGTATCCATCGATTTTGCACCGCATCACTAGTCATTTCGGACGATGACGCAATCCCGCTTTTCTGTGAAAAAGATCATCGACAAAAGCCGGTTTCCGCGCCTGCTGTTCGTGCCCCCTGTACGGGTTCAGAAAACCGATCGAATTTTTTGAGTTTCAGGAGGACGCTGTGCCCACCCAAGCCCACAAGACCAGCCCGCTGGTTAGCCCCGAAATCCTGCTGCAGCGCGCCCGCGAGATGGTGCCGGTGCTGGCTTCGCGCGCGAAGAAGACCGAGGAGCTGCGCCGCGTGCCGGACGAGACGGTGGCCGAGATGCAGGCGGCCGGCTTCTTCCGCGTGTTGCAGGCCAAGCAGTACGGCGGCTACGAGATGGACCCGCAGGTGTTCTACGACATCTGCATGACCCTGGCCGAGGGCTGCATGTCCACCGCCTGGATCTACGGCGTTATCGGCGTGCACAACTGGCAGCTGGCCTGCTTCGACCAGCGCGCCTCGGAAGAGGTGTGGAAGGACGATACCTCTACCCTGGTGGCCTCGACCTACATGCCGAAAGGGCAGGTCAAGCCGGTCGAGGGCGGCTTCCAGTTCAGCGGCCGCTGGGGCTTTTCCAGCGGCATCGACCACGCCCAGTGGGTGCTGCTCGGCGGCCTGATCTTCCCGGCCGACGGCAAGGGTCCGCCGGAGTACCGCACCTTCCTGCTGCCGCGCAAGGACTTCGAGGTGATCGATACCTGGCACGTGATGGGCCTCAAGGGCACCGGCAGCAAGGACATCGTGGTCAAGGACGTGTTCGTACCGGAATACCGCACGCACAAGGCCAGCGACGGCTTCATGGGCACCAACCCCGGCCGCCATACCTTCACCGCTGACCTGTACAAGCTGCCGTTCGGCCAGATCTTCGTCCGCGCCGTGTCCTCGGCGGCGATCGGCGGCCTGCAGGGCGCGCTCAACACCTTCCTCGATTTCGCCAAGGTGCGCGTCGGCGACATGGGCAACAAGACTTCGGAGCAGGCGCCGGCGCAGCTGGCGGCTGCCGAAGCGGCGCTGGCCATCGACGAGATGAAGCTGGTGCTGCATCGCAATTTCGACGTGCTGATGGGCAAGATCCGCGCGAACCAGCCGCTGGACGACATTACCCAGCGCTCGCATTTCCGCTTCCAGGCGGCGCAGGTGGTGGATCGTTGCGCGCGCCACGCCTACCAGCTGTTCTCGGCCTGCGGCGGCCGCGGCATCTTCACCGACTTCCCGCTGCACCGCTACATGCACGACATCTACGCCGCGCGCGGCCACTACGCCAACAACCCGGAGCAGTTCGGCCGCAACTACGGCAGCGTGCTGCTCGGCCGCGACAACAACGACTACTTCCTATGACGTGTGGGATGGGCATGGGCATGAACGAGCCACCTCTCGCTACCCAGTACGACGTCATCGTTGTGGGCTCCGGCGCCGGTGGTATGACCGCGGCGCTGTGCTGCCAGGCGCAGGGCCTGTCGGCGCTGGTGATCGAGAAGCAGGATCTGTACGGCGGCACCAGCGCGGTGTCCGGCGGCGGCATCTGGATTCCCTGCAACGAGGACATTCCCCGCGTCGGCGGCAATGACTCCTACGAGGAGGCGCTGACCTATCTCAAGGGCCTGATCGGCGGGGAAGTGCCGCAGGCGCGCATCGAAGCCTATTTGCGCAATGCGCCCGGCATGGTGCGCTTCCTGCGCGAGCGCTTCGGCATCGGCTTCCGCGCGGTGAAGAAGTACCCGGATTACTTTCCGGACAAGCCGGGCGGCAAGCCCGGCTATCGCACCATGGAGCCAGTGGATTTCGACGCTTCGAAGCTCGGCGCCGAGTTTGACCGCATGCGCGGGCCCTACAAGGGCACGCAGCTGATGGGCCGAGTATCGATGGACCAGGTCGAGGCGCATACCCTGTTCACCCGCGGCCCGGGCTGGATCTGGCTGATGCTGCGCATGATGGGCCGTTACTGGCTCGACCTGCGCTGGCGCCGCCGCACCCAGCGCGACCGCCGCCTGGTACTGGGACAGGGCCTGGTAGCTTCCCTGCGCCACGCCATGCTGGAGCAGAAGATGCCGCTGTGGCTGGAGACGGGATTCGAGTCCCTGGTGGTGGAGAACGGACGCGTCAGCGGCGTCGACGTGGTGCGCAAGAGCCAGCGCCTGCGCCTCAGCGCGCGGCGCGGTGTGATCCTCGCCAGCGGCGGCTTCGAGGCCAACCAGCAGATGCGCGAGCAGTATCTGCCCAAGCCGACCAGTGTCGAGTGGACCGCGGCGCCGCCGATCAACCACGGCGACGGCATCCGCGCCGGCCAGTCGCTGGGCGCCGCCACCGCCTTCATGGACCTGACCTGGGGTTCGCCCACCGTGGTCACCGGCAAGGGGCCGGCCTGCGGCATCTTTGTCGAGCGCGCCCTGCCGGGCAGCGTGGTGGTTAACAAACAGGGCAAGCGCTTCGTCGACGAGGCCTGTCCCTATACCGAGTTCGTCTACGCCATGTACGCCGAGCAGGTGCGCAGCGGCGGCGCGGTGCCGTGCTGGCTGGTATTCGACGCGACGTTCCGAAAGAAATATCCGATGGGGCCGCTGCTGCCCGGGCAAATCCAGCCGGATTCGTCCCTGCCCAAGCACTGGCTGGACAAGGTCTACTACCGCGCCGACACGCTCGATGCGCTCGCCGCCAAGATCGGCGTCGACGCCGCCGGCCTGAAGGATACGGCGCGGCAGATGGGTGAATTCGCTGCGCAAGGCCATGATCCGCAGTTCAACCGCGGCGGCAACGTCTTCGAGCGCTATTACAGCGATCCGAGCGTGAAGCCGAATCCCTGCCTGGGGCCGATCGTCAAGGGCCCGTTCTATGCGGCGCGACTCGACGCCGGCGAACTGGGCACCAAGGGCGGCCTGCTCACCGACGAGGCCGCGCGCGTGCTGCGCGAGGACGGCAGCGTCATCGATGGCCTCTACGCTATCGGCAACTGCTCGGCGGCGGTGATGGGCCGTACTTATGCCGGTCCGGGCGCCACGCTTGGTCCCGCCATGACCTTCGGCTACGTCGCTGCGCACGAAATCGCCAAGACAGCCGCGCGGCCGTCGGCGCAAGCTGGAGTGGCCGCCGCGGCCTGACGCAACACCCAGGT
>JAMFRN010000213.1 GCA_026224805.1 Nevskia soli | reverse complement strand
GAGATCATCGCCGACAACGACAAGGACAAGCCAAAGGGAGCCACCGTCGCACTGGTGGGTCAGACCGCAACGATGAACAGCGCCTACTCCGGTCTATTGTTCGGGCTGCTCGGCGCCATCGTGCTGGTCTACTTCATCATCGTCATCAACTTCCAGTCATGGAGTGACCCCTTCATCGTCATCACCGCCCTGCCGGCGGCACTTGCCGGCATCGTCTGGATGCTGTTCGCGACGCATACGCCGCTGTCGGTGCCGGCGCTCACCGGCGCGATCATGTGCATGGGCGTGGCCACCGCCAACAGCGTGCTGGTGATCAGTTTCGCCCGCGAGAAGCTCGACGAGCTGGGCGATGCGACGCAGGCCGCGCTCGAGGCCGGCTTCGTGCGCCTGCGCCCGGTATTGATGACGGCGCTGGCGATGGTGATCGGCATGCTGCCGATGGCACTCGGCCTGGGCGAGGGCGGCGAGCAGAACGCCCCGCTCGGCCGCGCCGTGATCGGCGGCCTGATTTTCGCCACGGTTTCAACGCTATTCTTCGTCCCTGTCGTATTCAGCATCATCCACCGGCGCTACGGCGAAAAAGCCGCGGCGCAGGGGAGTCTCGGAGGAACAGATGTCCCAGCCTGATCGAAATTCCGGCCGTCCCGCTCCGCGCCGGCTGCGCCTGGTCGGCGTCATCGCCGCCCTCGTCGCCATCGCCATCGTCGCCTACGGCCTGGTTTCGCGCGCAGCGGAGAACTCGCGCCTGCACGACCTGACCGAAGCGCAGGCCGTTCCGGTTGTGGCCGTCGTGATGCCGACCAGCGTGGAGAACCACGCCGGTCTGGACTTGCCCGGGCGCCTGGAGGCCTATATCAGCGCTCCCATTTACGCGCGCGTCCCGGGCTATCTGAAAAGCTGGACGCACGATATCGGCAGCCAGGTGAAGGCCGGCGACGTGCTGGCCGAAATCGACGCTCCCGATCTCGACCAGCAGCTGCTGCAGGCGCGCGCCGACCTCAGCGTCGCCCAGGCCAACGCGCAGCTAGCGAAGATCAGCGCCGACCGCTGGCAGTCGCTGGCCGGCACCGACGCGGTCGCCACGCAGGACGTCGACCAGCGCACGTTCACCCTTAACGCCAATCTGGCCCAGGTCAAGGCCTCACAGGCGAATGTCGACCACCTCGTTGCGGAGGAAGGTTTCAAGCGCCTGCTGGCTCCGTTCGATGGCATCGTCACCGCGCGCGAGACCGACATCGGCGCACTGATCAACGTCGGCGCCGCCGGCGGCGCGGAGCTGTTTGTGGTGTCCGAGACCAGCAAGCTGCGCGTCTACGTCAACGTGCCGCAGAACAACGTGCCCAGCGTGCCGTCGGGAACCAAGGCCACCATTCTGGTGCCCGAGCATCCCGGCAAGAGCTATAGCGGCACGGTCGAAGCTTCCGCCCAGGCCGTCAATCCGAGCACCGGCACCACCCTGATGCAGATCATCGTCGACAACAGCCCGGGCGAAATGATGCCGGGCGACTATGCCAGTATTCATCTGCAGGTCGCCGCCGTCGCCAATGTGCTCAGCGTGCCCTCAAGCGCGCTGATTTTCGACGCCAAGGGACTCTCCGTCGCCACCCTGGGCGCGGACAGCCGCGTGCTGCTCAAGCCGGTGTCGATAGAACGCGACCTGGGCGCGATGGTCGAGCTTTCCTCAGGCCTGTCGCCGGATGATCGCGTGATCGCCAATCCTCCCGACGGCATCAGCAACGGTACCGAGGTGCGTCTCGCCAGTACGGACGCTGGCAAAGCCAAGAACAGCCATGAAAAAAGTTAACAGCGCGGCCGGGACCGCGGCGCTGACCCTGCTGCTCGGCGCCTGCTCGTTCGCGCCGCCGCTGAAGACCCCGGAGGTTCCAGCCGCGGATGCCTACAAGGAAACCGGTCCCTGGACGCAGGCGCAGCCGGCCGACCGTCTGCCGCGCGACAGCTGGTGGACGCTTTACGACAACGCGGAGCTCGACGGGCTGCAGGAAAAGCTGATCGCCGGCAACCCGACACTGGCCGCCGCGCTGGCCAACTACGCACAGGCCAGGGCGCTGAGCGATCAGGCGCGTGCGGGACTGTTTCCCACGCTGGGGCTGAGCGCCGGCGTCGAGCGCGAGCGTGAATCGGTCAATACGCCGCTGCGGGGGCCGACCACGCCGGTCTACTACAACGACAACTCGGTGGGCGCCAGCGTCGGCTACGAGCTCGACCTGTGGGGGCAGATCCGCAACGAGGTCGCCGCGGGCAAGGCCAATGCCGACGCTGCCGCCGCGGATCTGGACAATGCCCGCCTTTCGCTGATCGCGCAGCTGGTCGACGATTACATCCAGCTGCGCAGCCTGGACCGCGACAGTGCGATCCTCGACGAGACGGTGAAGGCCTATACGCGGGCGCTCAGTCTCACCGAGCAGCGCCATAATGCCGGCATTTCGCCCGGCCTCGACGTTGCGCAGGCGCAGACCCAGCTCAATACCGCGCGCTCGCAGGCAGCGCAGACGCTGGCCCAGCGCGCGCTGATGGAGCATGCGATTGCCGCGCTGCTCGGCGTATCGGCCTCGAGCTTCTCGATCCAGCCGGAGATTGTCGCCATCAAGCTGCCGCAGGTTCCCACCGGCGTGCCTTCCACCCTACTGCAGCGCCGACCGGATATTGCCGGCGCGCAGCGGCGCATGATCGCGGCCAATGCCACCATCGGGGTCGCGCGCGCGGCCTATTACCCCACGCTCACACTCGGCGCCCAGGGCGGTTTCGAGAGCAGCGGCTTCTCGAACTGGCTGAGCGCGCCAAGCTCGTTCTGGGCGATCGGACCGAACGCCCTGCTCTCCGTGTTCGACGGCGGCCTGCGCCGGGCCCAGGTGGCCCAGGCGCGCGCCGAGTTCGATGCTTCCGCCGCGAATTACCGCAACACCGTCGTCGGCGCATTCCAGCAGGTCGAAGACAGCCTTGCCGCGCTCAACCACTATCACGATGCCGCGGTGGACGAGAAAGCCGCGGTCGATTCCTCGCAGCGCGCGCTGGACTTGTCCATGGCGCTTTATGTGAAGGGCGCGACGGACTACCTCACCGTCGTCACCGCGCAGGCCTCCGCGCTGCAAACCCAGATCACGGCGCTCAATCTCGACACTCTGCAGCTGCGCGCCAGCGTCGATCTGATCCGTGCACTCGGCGGCGGCTGGGAGGCCCCTGCGGACGCGGCGGCGACCGCACCGGCCAAGGACAAGCCCACGGACGGCGCGGACCGGAACGGCTGAGCGCATCGCTCGATGCACATGGACGGGTATGACCGATGCGCGCCATCCGGGAGCAGGCAAAATCCGATGGCCCGCTCCTTCACGCCCGTATCCAGGAAGATGGCGGCATCCGCAAGTTCGCCAGCGGCTTCGGACTGAAGGCCACTCCACGGCGGCATGTCTCCATGGGCCTTCCTCGCATCAGCATGCGGGACCATATCCGTGATGCGATCGTCGCACGCATTCTCGACGGCAGCGCGCCTCCCGGTACGCGCCTGAAGGAGATGGCGCTGGCGCGCGAGTTCAGCGTCAGCCAGGCGCCGGTGCGCGAAGCCCTGCGCGAGCTGGAAGCTCTCGGCCTGCTCGAATCCGAGCGCTATCGCGGCACGCGCGTGCGCAGCATCAATCTCGATGAACTGCGCGATGCCTGTGAGCTGTGCGCCACCATCGAGGAAGCCTCGGCCCGCCGCGCGGTGCCCTGTGCCAGGGCCGACCTGCAGTGCCTGGAGCACAACCTCAAGCTGATGCGCCGGGCCAGCCGCAAGCGGGACACCGACGCCTATATGGACAGCGCAGCCGCTTTCCACCGCCACGTCGTGCAGATGTCCGGCAATGTCCAGTTCCTGCGCGCCTGGGAGCAAATGACCTGGAACATCCATGCCCGGATTGCACTGCGGCGGATTGGCCTGACCAAACGCTACACCGAGAAGCACGCGGACGTCCTGGCCGCCCTGCGCGCCGGCGACGGCGATGAGGCCGGCCGCTTGTTGAGGGATATGATCGGCCAGATTTTTGAAGCGGACTCCACCTGATCGACGATACGCGCGTCTGCGGACAAGGTTTGCAAACGTACCCTATTTAGCCGCTGGTCAAAATTGCGCGACTGGCTTCATTGAATGGAGGAGTGCGCCCGCGTTGCCCGGCGGCTGCGATAGTCGCCGGGCGCCACCCCGGCCTCGCGACGGAATGAACGGGCAAAATTGGACATATCGGTGTATCCCAGCTCGTGGGCGATATGGGTGACCGTCAGGCGCTCGTCATCCAGCAATTCCAGCGCCTTTTCGTAGCGCGTGCGATTCGACAGCTTGCGGAAACTCTCGCCTTCCTTTTCCAGGTAACGGTCCAGCGTGCGGGAAGACAGGTTCAGTGTCTGCGCCAGCTCGTTCAGGCTGGGCCAGCCGTCGCTGGCTTCGCGCAACATCATCCGGATCCAGTCACCCACCTTGCCCTGCGCAATGGCGCTGCGAATCAGCTCATTGCATCGCTTCTCCGCCATCTGCACCGCGCCGACGTCCGCCAGCGCCGGCGTCCGCAGCGCGACGGCAGCGGGAAACTGCATGCGCAATCCAGGCCGCGATTGCCATCCGAAATGGCAGCGCGCCTCCACCAGCTCGTTGTAGCGCTCCTGGTGCGGGGGTGGGGCGATGGACAGATACAGCTCGTAGGTCGGCATCTGATTCTTCAGGAGCTCCCGAATTTCCCAGTGCAGGGCGACCGCTATTGCCTCCAGGTGAAACAGCAGGCAGCTTGTGCTCATCGGCAGCACCGGCAGGATTTCGATCTCCGCGTGTTCGGCATCGACGCGGAAGCGCATGCGGAAACTCGGCATGATCAGCCGGAAGTAGCGCGCGGCCAGCGTCATGGCGTAACCGACCGTGGGGCTGCTGAGCATGCCGTAGCCCACGATGCTGTGAGAGCTCAGCTTCAGGGCGCGGCCAAGATCATGGCTCTGATCTCGCCGCCGTGTCAGGCGGAAGATTTCATCCAGCAGCGCCTCGACCTGGCTGAGACGGAGCACGGCATCCGGGGCCTTTGCGACGGCGGGGCGAATGCGCGCCGCCTGGAACAGCGCGGCAACATTCACTCCATCCTGCGCCAGCAGCTCGTAAAGGCGCGCGTAATATCGCGCCGGTACCTCGGGGCTCTTGCCGGGCATGCTCGGGCTCCAGGAGGGCAGGGTGCTACTGTCTTAAAATGACTGATAGTTGTCAAGAAATGACTTGGCCCGACTTCCGGTTCCCGGCGAAAGTGATTCCGCACCAACCAACAGGGATTGGCGCGAATACGCAGACCACGCGAGGACACCGCACATGACGACGCATAGCATCACAACCCAGGGCATCACCAGCGACGCGCCGGCCCAATGGGCGGACGGCAAGCGCCTGCTGTGGCTGTTGAGTCCGGCCATTCCGCTGGCCGCCCTTGTTTTCCAGGTGCTGGCGATCGCCACCGGGCATGGCCTGTGGTGCTGGGCGATGCCGGTGCTGTTTTACGGCATCATCCCCTTGTTCGATCATCTGATCGGCGTCGATCGGGTCAACGCGCCGGAATCGGCGGTGGCCCAGCTGGAAGGCGACCGCTACTACCGTGCCATCGTTTACGCCTACCTGCCGACGCAGTTCGTGGTCACCGTCCTCGGCGCCTGGATGACGGTTCACGGCGGGCTCGCCTGGTGGGAAATACTCGGGCTGGTGGTCAGCGTGGGCATGGTCAACGGCATCGGCATCAACACCGCGCATGAACTGGGGCACAAGACCAATAGCCTGGATCGCTGGCTGGCCAAGCTGACGCTCGCCCCGGTTGCCTACGGCCACTTCTTCATCGAGCACAACAAGGGCCACCACAAGAACGTCGCCACGCCGGACGACCCTGCCAGCTCGCGCATGGGTGAGACCTTCTGGGCCTTCCTGCCGCGCACCATGAGCGGCAGCCTGCAATCGGCCTGGGGCATCGAGAGGGAGCGCCTGGCCCGCAACGGCAAAAGCGTCTTCAGCAGCGACAATGAAAATCTCCAGGCCTGGGCGATGACCGTGGTCCTGTTCGGCGCGGTGAGCCTGTGGCTGGGCTGGATCGCCCTGGCCTTCCTGCTGGCCCAGGCGTTCTACGGCGCCGCCCTGCTGGAAGTTATCAACTACATCGAGCACTACGGCCTGCTGCGCGTACAGGATGCCAGGACGGGGCGCTACGAGCGCTGCGCGCCGGCGCATTCCTGGAACAGCAACCATGTGGTCACCAACCTGGTTCTGTACCAGCTGCAGCGCCACTCGGACCATCACGCCAATCCGACGCGCCGCTTCCAGGCCCTGCGCCATTTCGACGAAAGCCCGCAGCTTCCTTCCGGCTACGCCTCGATGCTGCTGCTGGCCTACTTCCCGCCGCTGTGGTTCCGGCAGATGGACCCGCTGGTGGTCAAGCACTACCAGGGTGACCTGACGCGGGCCAACCTCTACCCCGCAAAGCGCGAAAGCCTGCTGGCCCGCTGGCAGGGCAAGAGCCTCGATGACGGCCAGCCCCGGCTCTATCCGCTCGGCAGGGAGGCGGCGCAGCAGCAGACTTCCGGAGGCGAAGCCGCACGCTATCAATGCACCGACTGCGGCTACATCTATGACGAAGCCAAGGGCTGCGAGCGCGAAGGTTTTGCACCCGGCACCAGCTGGTCGCGGATCCCCGATGACTGGGCCTGCCCCGACTGCGCGGTGCGCGACAAGCCGGATTTCATCCGCCTCGGTTCGCTCGAAGCCGCCTGAGCACCGACAGGGCCGTCCCGCTTGCAAGGCCTGCAAGCCTTCGCAAGCGGGGCGCGGCTGTATCCCGACCGAAGCGCAGTCAATGCCGCTGCGGATTCAATCAGCCGGGGAATCCGGCGCGACATTCGCCAGGAAGGTCGCTGGCGGCACAAAGAATAGAGTTCCGGTGACGGCGCGGCTGTAGTCCAGCAGCCGGTCATAGTTGCCGGGCGGCTTGCCGACAAACATATTGGTAAGCATCTGCTCAATCCGGTGCGGGGACCGGGCATAGCCGATGAAATAGGTGCCGAACTCGCCCTTTCCGGCATCGCCGAAGGGCATGTTGTCCCGCACGATCTCCAGCTGCTTGCCGTCTTCCACGATCGTCGTCAAGGCATTGTGGGCCGAGGCGGGCTTCACGGCATCGTCCAGCTCGATATTGGACAGCTTGGTCCTGCCGACAATCCTTTCCTGCTGCTCGATCGGGATCGTGTTCCACTTATCCAGGGCGTGCAGATATTTCTGCACGATCACGTAACTGCCGCCGCCGAACTCCGCATCCTCCTCGCCGACGATGGTCGCCTCGCAAGCCGCCTGATCCACCGGGTTCTCGGTGCCGTCGACGAAACCGATCAGGTCGCGATCATCGAAGTAATTGAAGCCGTGCACCTCGTCCGCCGTGGATACCGCGCCGCGGAGCCGCGCCATGATCTGCGTCGCCATCTCGAAACACAGATCCATGCGCGCGGCGCGGATATGAAAGAGAATGTCGCCGGGTGTTGCGATGGCGTGATGCTGGCCATGGATCTCGCGGAAGGGGTGCAGGTCTTTCGGCTTCGGTGCGCCGAAAAGCCGCTCCCATGCGTCGGAGCCAAACGCCATTACACACGACAGCCGCCCCTCCAGATCGCGGAAACCCACTGCGCGCTGAAGGGCGGCCAGATCACCGCACAAGGCCCACACCGCGGCATCGCTTTCCTTCCCGGAGTTGATGGTCACGACGAGGAAAATGGCGGCCCGCGTGAGCTCGGCGACGACCGGCTGTTGAACGGCGGATCGCATGCTGGACTCCTTGCTGGCCTGCCTGGAGGCCTTGATGTACAGCACGACTTACGCCGCGCCAGCGAAACTCACCTCCCTATCTTCTTTGCTCTTATCGATCATCACAAGCGCCTCACCAGCCGGACTCATGCATGCGAGGCATTGAATCGCGGCGTGCCTGATGCGAACCGGGCGGGGCCGGGCCGCCGTGGTCAGCGCTTTTTGCCATTCTGTTTCAGCTTCCGGATGCTGCTCGCTGCTGCCGGCATGCCCAGGTCGTTGGCGGTGTATTGCACCAGAGTGCGGCTGGCGAGGTCGACGGTGACGAAATCGTCCGGCGTCTTCGCCGCGGTGCCGTCGCTGGCCGGGTGATACTCGATGCGCAGCTGGGTGGCGCTGGCGATGATGCGCAGGTAGCCATAGTCCTGGTCGTCGTAGTTCTCGAACACCACCAGGTCCTTGCCGCCCTGCGCCGCCTGGATCACCTGCGGTGTGCGCAGCGCCGGCGCACCCTTCTTCGCCAGAGGCACCACGTTGTGGCCGCCGTTGCCGCAGACGATAAAGGGGATCTGCGTCTGGTCCGCCGTGCGGGTGCGGGTGAAGCGCTGGTAGTTGTGGGCGTGACCGGAAAGGAAGGCGTGCGGCCACACGCCGGTGGACTCGCAGATCTTGTCGATCTGGCTGAGCAGCTCCACGCTCCAGCCATGCTTGCTGCCGGCGGTGTAAGGCGGGTGGTGGTCGGCGAAGATCAGGGCGCCGCTGTACTTCTCGCTCTTCACCCGTTTTAGCGCGGCTTCCAGATAATCGAGCTGGGAGGTGCCGATGGTCGGGTTGGAAATGCAGCCCGGATCTTCCAGCGTATTGCTGTACAGCGTGATGATACGGACGAAGGGCGCATCGAAGGTAAAGAACACGCCGGGTTGGATCTGCGCCGTGCGCGACAGGTTGCCGGCGTCCGGCGAGACGACGAAGGAGTCCGCGCAGAAATTGCGCAGGAACGCTGCCAGGCTCGCCACATGCGCCGCCGGCGAGACCATGCCGTCGTGATTGCCTGCAACCGCCAGGATCGGCGCGGGGTAGTCGCGGTAGGGTTCGTAGAACTGGTCGTAGTAGTACTGCGACTCGCCG
>JAMFRN010000031.1 GCA_026224805.1 Nevskia soli | reverse complement strand
TGTCGAGCCGCGGGCGCAGGTCCAGGGCCGCGGCGCGCTCGCCGTAGATGTGGCGCAGGGACAGCTCGCACTTGCGCAGCGCGTGGTTGACCGTGCCGGGACTCTTGCCCTCCTCGTACAGGATCGCCTGTCGCGGCGAGGACAGCAGCAGCATCAGGCGGGTCTTCTCGCTCCTGAAGCGCTCCTTCCAGGTGACGACGAAGTCGTAATGCTCCCGGCGGATCGCCCAGGAGGTCCTGAGGCATTCGCCCAGGGGCGGATTCCTGAAGATCCAGATTTTGCGGATGCGCCGGTCCATGGCCCAGAAGTCGGCGGCGGTATCGGAGCCCAGGACGTGCAGTTCGGCGGCGGGATCGAGTTGCAGCGCGCCGTTGACGAAAGCGGTGTTGACCACCGAGTCGCCCAGCTTGCCGTCGTGCGCGAAGAGCAGGATTTTCACGTATTGCGAGGATGGAAGCGGCGGCAAGGGCGCCCGGATCGATGCGGCGCATGTTACCTCAACCGAATTTCCGCCAGATCGTCGCGGGCAGCACGAGCGTAAAGGAAGCGTAAAGCGAATGGCGGCACCCGGCGCCTTGGTGTATGTTTCCGGCCAGATCGCTACTGCAGCGCCGCATTCTTTCGATCCGTCATCGATGACCCCCAGCTACACCGTGGACGCTTCCTGCGTCCTCAATCCCCATGCAACCGGCGTCGGCCACTACACCCGCAACCTGGTGGTGGCGCTGGACCAGTTGTGCGCCCAGCTGCCGCAGCCGCCGCGCATCGTGCTGGCCTACCGCGCGGGGCAATGGCGCAACCGGCGCCTGCTGCCCCGGGGCGAGCACCTGCGGCCGCAGATCTGGCACAAGACCCTGCTGCCGCGCGCGCCGCGCTACGCCGCGGTGCTGTGCCCGGAGTTCCGCATGCCGGGCTGGCCGGGTGTGGCGCGGGTCGGCGTAATCCACGACATCCACCCGGTGCTGGGCCTGAATAGCGAGGACCGCGAGCGGCTGCAGCGCAGCGTCGCCGCGCTGCGCCATTACGTGGCGCAGGCCGACTACCTGATTTTCGTCAGCCGCTATACCCGCGACGAGTTTCTCGCCCACTTCGATTTCCCGGCCGAGCGCGGCGCGGTGATCCATCACGGCGTGGGGCCGGAATTCCGGCCGCATGCGGCAGCCGAGATCGCGGCCGTGCGCGAACGCCATGGCCTGCGGCGGCCCTATTTCCTGTGGACCGGCATGCCGCGCCCGAGCAAGAATCTGGGCGGATTGTTGCGGGGTTTCGCCGCCGCGTCCCTGCCCGCCGATCATGAGCTGGTGATCTGCGGCGATCACTCCGACGAGCAGCGCGCCGCCTTGCAGCGCGACATCGCCGGGCTGGGCCTGGAACAGCGCGTGCGGCTGCTGGGCTATGTGCCGGACGGCGACATCCCGCCGCTGTTCGCCGGCGCCCGCGCCTACCTGTTTCCCTCGCTGCATGAAGGTTTCGGCATGCCGATCCTGGAGGCGATGGCCAGCGGCACGCCGGTGCTGACCAGCAGCACCACCGCCTGCCCGGAAGCCGCCGGCGGCCATGCCGTGCTGGTCGATCCCGCCTCGGTGGAACAGATCGCCCGCGGCATCGAGGCGGTGGTGCAGGTCGACGCCGGACGCATCGAAGCGGCGCGCGCTTACGCCGCCACCCAGACCTGGGCGGAAACCGCGCGGCAGACGCTGCAAGTGATGCAGGTGGCGGCCGCGCTCGCCAAGGCTTGATGGACACGCAGCCGCTCATCTCCATCGCCCTGTGCACCTACAACGGCCGGCGCAATCTGAAACCGCAGCTCGACTCGCTGCTGGCGCAGACCTACCCGCAAATCGAGATCGTCGCCTGCGACGATGCGTCCAGCGATGACACCTTCGAGATCCTGACGCAATACGCGCAGCGCGATGCGCGCCTGCGCTGCCGACGCAATCCGCACAATCTCGGCTTCAGCGGCAATTTCGAGCAGGCCATCCGGCTCTGCCGGGGCGAACTCATCGCCCTGTGCGACCAGGACGATATCTGGCTGCCACAAAAACTCGAAGTGCTGCTCGAGGCGCTGAACCGGCGCGAGGCGGTGATGGTGTACTGCAACTCCGGGCTGACCGACGCCGACGGGCGCGCCTTCAGCCGCCGCCTCGACGGCTCCGTCGCCAGGCGCGACATCGATCATCCGGCGCCCTTCGTCTTCGATAATCCCTGCTCGGGCCACGCCACGCTGTACCGCCGCGCGGTAGTGGAGCGGGCGCTGCCGTTTCCCGAAGGTACCTTCCACGACTGGTGGCTGGCCTTCGCCGCCGCATCGCTCGGGCCGGTAGCCTATGTCGATCAGTGCCTGGTGCAGCACCGCCGCCACCAGGATTCGGTGACCTTCCGCATCGACCATGCACCGGCGGACCGCCGGCCCGGCTTTCGCGCGCGGGAGCTGGAGGTCACCGAGCAGCGCGTGGCGCAGTTCGCGGCCTTCGCCTCGCCGTCGCAGGATTTCTTCCGCCAGCTGCTCGGGTTGTGGCGGGCGCGCAAGAACGACATCCTTTCGCTGCGCCTGGCGGCGTTCATGGTGCGGCACCGCCAGCGGCTGTTCGCCTTCAGCAGCGATGGCGGCGGGCTGCGCCTGCGGCTGGCGCTGAAATTCATGTGGGGCCTGAGCATGAAGCGCTGGCTGGAACCGCACCGCTACCACATCGAGGATACGACCCCGGATTGATCGGGGGATTGATACTGGGCCGTGACCATGGGCCTGGCTGCCGCACCGCGGTTATGATGCTCGCCGCCATGCGCAAGAAGCCCGGTCTGATTTCACTGATCGTCACCACCTACGAGTGGCCGCAAGCCCTGCTGCGGGTGCTGGAATGCCTGTCGCGGCAGCGCGACGACAACTTCGAGATCATCGTCGGCGACGACGGCTCCGGGGCGGCCACCGCCGAGGCGATCCACCAGTTCCAGCGAAGCTGCCACGTGCCGCTGCGCCATTCCTGGCAGCCGCACCAGGGCTTCCGCGCCGCCGAATCGCGCAACCGCGCCGTGCTGTCCAGCCGCGGCGACTACCTGATCTTCCTCGACGGCGACTGCCTGGCGCGGGCCGATTTCCTGAGCGCCCACCGCGAGCTGGCCGAGCCGGGCTGGTTCGTCGCCGGCAATCGCGCCCTGCTGTCGCAGCGCTTCACCGCGCGGCTGCTGCCCTCGGCGGAGGCGGTGGCCGATTGGTCGGCGCGCCCGCTCGGCGGCTGGCTCGGCGCGCGGCTGCGCGGCGACATCAACCGCCTGACGCCGATGCTGCACCCGCCGCCCGGCTGGCAGCGCAAGAACCGGCCGCGCGAGTGGCGCGGCGCCAAGACCTGCAACCTGGCGGTGTGGCGCGAGGATTTCCTCAAGATCGACGGCTTCGACGAGAGCTATGTCGGCTGGGGCCACGAGGATGCCGACCTGGCCGTACGCCTGATCCGCAGCGGCATCCTGCGCAAGGAAGGCCGTTTCGGCGCCTCGGTGCTGCACCTGTGGCATGCGGCGGCGGCGCGCCAGGAGTTGAGCAGCAACGAGCAGCGCCTGGCCGAAGTGCTGGCGGCGCAGCGGACCCGGGCGGTGCTGGGCATCAGCCGGGAGCGGCCGGCGGCATAGGGGCTTCCGCTCCCTCCGCTTGTCGTGTCAGGCGCTGATCGGCGCCCCGGACAACACTTCACGTACCCGCGCTACTTCCACCGTATTCGGCCGCTCGCGGTCGATGGTGTGGTGCTCGCCGGAGGTCAGCCAGACCTGGTTGGCGCCGACCGCGCCGGTGAGTTGCGGCAGGGTCGGTCCGTACAGGCTCAGCTGCGGCGTGCCGAGGGCGGCGGCCAGATGGGCCAGGCCGGTATCGACGCCGACGCAATAGCGCGCATGCGCCAGCCAGCCGGCGATGGCGGTCAAACCCAGTCGCGGCAGCACCAGGCCGCCGCAGGCGGCGGCGATGGCCTCGGCGTCGACGCGCTCGGCGTCGCTGCCCCAGGGCAGCACCACGCGCGGGCCGCGCGCCGCCACCCAGGCGCCCAGCTCGCACCAGTGCGCCAGCGGCCAGCGCTTGCTGCTCCAGGTGGTGCCGTGCAGGAACAGCACATAAGGCTGCGGCTGGGCGGGATCGGGGAAACGCGACCGCTCCAGTCCGGCGTCCGGCGGCGCATCGGGCAGGGCATAGTCGAGCGCCTGCGCGAACAGCCGCCGCGCCCGCTCCACCGCATGCGCGGCGTCGTGGCCGGGAACGGCATAGGTGCGGTCATAGAAGCGCGCGGCCAGCGGCTCGCGCGCCGAGCCGCGATCCGGGCCGGCCAGCGGCCCGCGCGCCTGCCAGGCCAGCCAGGCGCTCTTGACCAGGCCCTGGGCGTCGATCACGACGTCGTATTCGGTGCTGCGCAGTTCCGCGCGGAAGCGCGCCCAGTCGCCGCCGAAGATAGTGCGGCCCAGGTGCTTGCGCCAGCCGCGCAGATCGCACTGGATGACGCGCGCCACCGCCGGATGCCAGGGCGGGATCTCGGCGAAGGCGCGCTCGACCAGCCAGTCGCAGCGCAGGCCGGGGTGGGCGCGCACGGCATCGGTCAGCGCCGGCAGGGTGTGCACCAGGTCGCCCAGCGAGGAGGTTTTGACGATCAGGATGTTCGGGGGCTGGCGCATGACCGCATGACATTGAGACGGCATATGTACGGACTTCCCGGTGGCGCCGACTCCGCCGCCGGGGGACTTGCTGATATATTAGTTCCCAGTTGAAACGTTAACGCGACACGAGGGAGTTTGAGTGAATCGGAACGCACGCCGCGCCGCGGCCATTATGCTCCTGCTGTCCGGAGCCGCATTGCCCGCGCTGGCCAGCGCTCCCGCCGTCCAGGAAGCGCAAACCCTGCTGTCGCAGGGCGACTCCAAGGGCGCGCTGGACCGCCTCGACCGTTACCTTGCCACCTCGCCGCAGGATGCCGAGGCGCGCTTCAACCGCGGCCTGGTGCTGGTCAAGCTGAACCGCACCGATGAGGCCATCAAGGTCTTCACCGATCTGACCCGCGATTACCCGCAGCTGCCCGAGCCGTACAACAACCTGGCGGTGCTGTACGCGCAGAAGGGCGATTACGAAAAGGCGCGGGACGCCCTCGAAGCGGCCCTGGCCACCCATCCGGCCTACGCCACGGCGCACGAAAATCTCGGCGACATCTATTCGGCGCTGGCCGGTGCCGCCTACAACCGCGCGCTGCAGCTCGACAAGGGCAACCAGGCGGTGCAATACAAGCTGTCGCTGATCAACCAGCTCGGCAACGGCCCGGGCGCCTACACCGCCGCCGGCACCACCAGCGTCCCGGCCGGCAATCCCAAGTCCGAGGCCATCGGCGCCGCGCCGCCGCCAGCGGCCGCCGCAGCCGTGGCCCCGGCAAGCACCCCGGCGCCGCCTGCCCCGGCCGCCGATGCCGACAGCGCCGCCGTCACCAGCACCCTCAATGCCTGGGCCAAGGCCTGGGCCGCCAAGGACGTGGACGGCTACCTGTCCTTCTACGCCGCCGATTTCCAGCCGGAAAGCGGCAGCCGCACCCTGTGGGAAGCACAGCGGCGCGAGCGCGTGGCCAAGCCCTCGCGCATCAGCGTGCGCGTGCTGAACCCGCAGCTCAGCCGCATTGATGCGCACCATGTGCGCGTCAACTTCATCCAGGACTATGCGTCGGACACCGTCAACGACAAGGCCAGGAAGACTGTCGAGCTGAGCAACAGCGGCGGCAGCTGGAAAATCGTCCGCGAAACCATCCGCTAATGTCGCCCACAGTTTCCCCCGCCGCGCGCATCCTGCGACGGCCCGGGCTCCGCTGCACCATCGTCGCCGTGCTGGCCCTCGCCCTGGGCCTGCCGCTGCTGAGCCGCGCCGTCGAACTGCCCGCTGACGCCGGCAAGCCTGAGGATCAGTTGCTGGAAGCGGTGGACGCGCTGCGCGGCGGCGATTCCGGCAAGGCGCTGCGCGAGCTGCAGGCCCTGGTGCAGCGCGAACCGAACTTCCGCCTGGCGCAGCTGCTGTACGGCCAGGTGCTGGCGGAGCGTTCCGGCGCCAGCGGCCTGGTATCGCCGCTGGCCGATGACCAGGACCCGCATGTGCGCGAGCTGCTCGACGAGTACCGCTCGCGCGTCGCCGAGGAGCGCAACGGGCCGCCAGCCGACAGCCTGCCCAGTTCGATCCTGCGCCTGTCGTCCGACCACAAGTACGCCATCGTCGCCGACCTGCCGCGCTCGCGCGTCTACGTGCTGCAGAACGTCGACGGCCATCTGCACCAGGTGCGCGACTACTACGCCTCGATCGCGCGCAACGGCTACGGCAAGCAGAATTCCGGCGACCTGCGCACCCCGGTCGGCATCTACCGCGTCACCGGCTTCACCCCGGGCGTGAAGCTGCCGCCCTTCTACGGTGCCGGCGCCTATCCGCTGAACTACCCCAATGCCTGGGATCGCGTGCATGGCCGCACCGGCTCCGGCATCTGGCTGCACGGCGTGCCCACCACCACCTACGTGCGGCCGCCGCGTGCCAGCGAGGGCTGCGTGGTGCTGGCCAACGCCGACCTCACCGACCTGAAGTCGCTGATCGTGCCGGGCAAAACGCCGGTGGTGCTTAGCGACAAGGTGGACTGGCTGCCTGCCGATGCCGTCGGCAGGGAACGCGACGAACTGATCAAGCGCATCGAAAGCTGGCGCAGCAAGTGGTCGGCCCTCAATACCGAGGCCTACCTGTCGTTCTACGGCGACGACTTCCATACCGACGACGGCATGAACAAGGCGCAGTTCGATATCTACAAGCGCCGCGTCAACCAGGGCAAGCACCACATCGACGTACAGCTGCGCGACCTCGACCTGTTCAGCTACCCCGGCGAACAGAACCTGGTGCTGGCCGAGTTCACCCAGGAGTACCGCAGCGACAACTACGCCACCAGCACGCGCAAGGAACAGTATTGGCGGCGCGGGGCGGACGGGGCGTGGAAGATCGTGCGGGAAGAGAACTGGGCGCTGTAGGTTTTTCGGTCAAAAACGATCTCGCGCAAAGCCGCGGGAACACATTTGCTTCCAGCTTTTTTTGCGGTTTTGCGGCTTTGCGCGAGCAGCTTTTACGCCTTTGTCCTTGAATCGCCCCGCAAAAGCGCAAAATAGGGAAAGTCCTCCCACCGGCAGCACCTCTTGCGCACCCACCGCCGCACCACGCCCGACACCGGCGCCGACTCCGCTCCGCCGCTGACGGTGCGCAGCACCCTGGCCACGCTGTGGCCGTACCTGACCGAATTCCCCGGACGGGTGGTGCTGGCGATGTCGCTGCTGATCGGCGCCAAGCTGGCCGGGGTATGGCTGCCGCAGCTGCTCAAGCACCTGGTCAACGCCATGTCGGGCAAGGGGCTGGCTGCGGGTGCGGTACTGGCGGTGCCGCTCGGGCTGCTGCTGGCCTATGGCTTCGTGCGCTTTCTCAACGTGCTGTTCGGCGAGTTGCGCGACGTGGTGTTCGGCAAGGTGGCGGAGCGGGCGCAGCGGCGGGCGGCCCTGCGCGTGTTCGAGCACCTGCACCGGTTGGACCTGGAGTTCCACCTGTCGCGGCGCACCGGCGGCCTGGCGCGCGAGATCGAGAAGGGCGTCGACGGCATCAGCTTCCTGCTGCGCTTCAGCCTGTTCAACATCCTGCCGACCCTGCTGGAAATCGCCCTGGTCGCGGCGATCCTGTGGAAGCAGTACGACATCCGCTTCGCCGGCGTGGCGCTGGTGTCGGTGCTGCTCTACATCGGCTTTTCGGTGTGGGTGACGGAATGGCGCACCGCCTTCGTGCGCGAAGCCAACACCATGGACGCCAGGGCCAACAGCCGCGCCATCGACAGCCTGCTCAACTACGAGACGGTGAAGTATTTCGGCAACGAGCGCTGGGAAGCCCAGCGCTACGACGACAGCATGGCTTCGTGGGAAAAGGCCACCGCGCGCAACCGTCTGTCGCTGTCCTCGCTCAACACCGGCCAGTCGCTGATCGTGGCCGGCGCCATCACCGCGATGATGTGGCTGGCGGCGCAGGACGTGACGCAGGGGCGCATGAACATCGGCGACTTCGTCGCGGTCAACGCCTACATGGTGCAGCTGTTCGTGCCGCTCAACTTCCTCGGCTTCGTCTACCGCGAGATCCGCCGCGCCCTCACCGACATGCAGAAGATGTTCGGCCTGCTCGGCCAGCACTCGCGGGTGCAGGACGCGCCGGACGCGACGGCCATCACGGCGCAGCGGGCGCGGGTCAGCTTCGAGCGGGTCAGCTTCGGCTACAGCCCGGCACGGCGCATCCTCGACGGCGTCAGCTTCGAGATACCGGAGGGGAAGAAACTGGCCGTGGTGGGCGCCAGCGGCGCCGGCAAGTCGACCCTGGCGCTGCTGCTGTTCCGCTTCTACGATCCGGACGCCGGCCACATCCGCATCAACGGCCGCGACCTGCGCGAGCTGACTCAGGATAGCGTGCGCGCCCTGATCGGGGTGGTGCCGCAGGACACGGTGCTGTTCAACGACACCATCGAGTACAACATCGCCTACGGCCGTCCCGGCGCCAGCCGCGCCGAGGTGGAGCGGGCCGCGCGGCAAGCCCACCTGGACCATTTCATCGCGCTGCTGCCGGAGGGCTACGACACCCTGGTGGGCGAGCGCGGGCTGAAGGTCTCCGGCGGCGAGAAGCAGCGCATCGCCATCGCCCGCGCCCTGCTCAAGGACCCGCCGATCCTGATTCTCGACGAGGCCACCTCCTCGCTCGACTCGGCCGCCGAGCAGGCCATCCTCGGCGCGCTGCGCGAGGCGACGGAGCGGCGCACCACCCTGGTCATCGCCCACCGCCTGTCGACCATCACCGATGCCGACGAGATCGTGGTACTGGACCGCGGGCGCATCGTCGAGCGCGGCACCCACTTCGAGCTGCTGGCGCGCCAGGGGGCTTACGCCAGGCTGTGGGCGCACCAGCGCGAGCAGACGCAGGACGGCGCCGCGGCCGCCGTGCCGGCGGAGCCGTTGCCGGTGGAGTGAAGGTTATTTGTGCGGTAGCGCACAGAGAGGCCCACACTCAAAAAATATTCCTGCGCCGCGCCTTCCACCGCCGGGGCTTTTCGTCTAATTTGTAAAGGCGATAGGAGAGAACCCCGATACGATTCGGCGGTCGATAAATAATGCTCAGTTTTGGCAAGCTGGACCTGAAGGAAAAGGCGCTGGCGCACCTGGTGACGCCCGAGATCGAGCATCTCGTCGCCAGCATTCCCAAGCCGGTGGGTAGCTTCGGCTACGACCCCTGGGGCTACAACGAGGACCAGTTCAAGGCTGCCCTCGGTGCCGCCAAATGGCTCTACGACAAGTATTTCCGCGTCACCGCCCACGGCCTGGAGAACATCCCCCGCAGCGGTCGCGTACTGATCGTCGGCAACCACAGCGGGCAGTTGCCGATGGACGGGGTGCTGGTCGGCGTGGCCGCCGCCACCAATCCCGACGGGCCGCGCCTGGCGCGGGCCATGATCGAGCGCTTCTTCCCCACCGTGCCCTGGCTCGGCAACTACCTCAATGCCCTCGGCGGGGTGATCGGCGACCCGGTCAACTGCAGCAAGATGCTGGAGATGGACGAAGCCATCATCGTCTTCCCCGAAGGCGTGCGCGGCTCCGGCAAGCTCTACAAGCAGCGCTACCAGCTGCAGCGCTTCGGCAACGGCTTCATGCACCTGGCGATGAACCACAAGACGCCGATCGTGCCGGTGGGCATCGTCGGCTGCGAGGAGACCATGCCGGCGCTGGTCAACCTGAAACCGCTGGCCAGGATGCTGGGCCTGCCTTACCTGCCGCTGGTGCCCTCGCTGCTGCCGTTGCCGGCGCGGGTCTATCTCAATTTCGGCAAGCCGATGCAGTTTTCCTCCTGCGCCAACGAGGCCGAAGTGACGGAACGTGTCGAGCAGGTGAAGGCGGAACTGCGCCTACTCATCGACCAGGGATTGCAGGAACGCACCAGCATCTACCGCTAATGGCCAAAACCACTCCCAGCAGGAAAACCGTACTCATCACCGGCGCCGCCGGCTCCCTGGCCAAGCGCGTCATCGCCCGGCTGCAGGGCCGCTACGATGTCATCGCCGTGGATTTCCGCCGCAAGGTGGAGACCGACGCCGGCATCCCGAGCTACCTGGTGGAACTGCACAAGCGCGGCTTCGAGGACATCTTTGCCGAGCACAAGATCGACGCGGTGATCCACATCGGCCGCATGTTCGCGCACGAGCGCGACCGGCTGCAGCGCTACAACGCCAACGTGCTCGGCACCAAGCGCCTGCTCGACCTGGCGCGCAAGTACCAGGTCGGCCAGGTCATCATCCACAGCACCTACATGGTCTACGGCGCCTCGGCCTACAACCCAGCGCTGATCGACGAGGAAGCGCCGCTCAAGGCCAGCGAGGTGACGCAGGACCTGGTGGATTCGGTGGAAGTGGAAAGCCTCGCCAACATCTACCTGTGGAAACATCCAGACCTCAACATCACCATTCTGCGCCCCTGCAATGTGCTCGGGCCGGGCGTGCGCAACACCATGTCGATCCTGCTGGCGCGGCCTTTGGTGCCGGTGCTGGTGGGCTTTTCGCCGATGATGCAGTTCCTGCATGTGGAGGACATGGCGGAGGCGATGGTGCTGGCGTTCGAGAAGAACCAGCCGGGCATCTACAACGTTGCCCCGGACGATTACGTGCCCTACCAGCAGGCGGTGACCGAATGCGGCTGCCGCAAGCTGCCGATCCCGTCGATTCCGCCGTTGCTGCCGCGCAGCATCAGCACCGCGCTGAACTGGAACGCCTTCTTCCCGCCCTACATGATCAGCTACTTCAAATACCCGGTGATCCTGGACGGCACGGTATTCAGCCAGACCTTCGGCTGGAAACCCAAGCGCAATCTCAACGACATCTTCAGTTACTACCGTAAGCAGAAGCTGGCGGCGAAGTCCGCCAGGTGATAGTTTTAGTTAATCCATACGCAAACAAGATTTGATTTTGTTTATTGTCTGGAGGGCGCTAGAGTTGGCGCCCTGAGTCATTGTCACCGACAACCACAAGGAGTGCGTCATGTCCGCCTATGCCACCAAGATCGACCTTCCCGCCGCCACCCGCGACAAGGTGATCGCGCTGCTCAACCAGCAGCTCGCCGACACCTTCGACCTGTTCAGCCAGATCAAACAGGCGCACTGGAACGTCAAGGGCATCCACTTCATCGCGCTGCACGAACTGTTCGACAAGCTGGCGGAAGAGACCGAGGACTATGTCGACGACATCGCCGAACGCGCCACCGCCCTGGGCGGCGTGGCCATCGGCACCGCGCGCGCGGCAGGCAAGGTGTCGCGCCTGCCGGAGTTCCCGCTGGAAGGCGTTCCGGGCAAGGCGGCGGTCGAAGCCCTGGTCGAGCGTTATGCGCTGCTGGCATCCAGCACGCGCAAGGCCATCGAGACCTCCGGCGCCCTGGGTGACGCCGATACTTCGGACCTGTTCACCGGGGTGTCGCGCGGGCTCGACAAGAGCCTGTGGTTCCTGGAAGCGCACCTGCAGTAAGTCAGCCCCGCTCCACCAGGGGCGCGGGGAAGGGCCGGCGCCACCGCGGCTTCAGCCGCCGGCGGCAGCCAGGACGCGGCGGCGGCGCTTCGGCTTCTGGGCCCGCGCCGCCTGTTGCGCCTCGATCACCAGGTCCATGTAGAACTGGGTGGCGGCGATCATCTCCTGCGCCGCGTTTTCGGCTTCGTAGCCGTCGCCGGCAATGATGGCCAGGCCGGTCTTGCGGAACTGCGAGGCGGAAATCAGTCCAAGACCGGGCTGCAGATGGGCCACCAGCTGGTGCCGCATCAGGTGATGCTGCCAGTGTCCCAGCCGCGACACCCGCGTCAGCAGCTCGACCGCCAGGGGATTGCCGCAGCGGTCGCAGATATAGGCGCCGACGATCATCGCCGCGCGGTTGTGCTCGACCGTATCGTTGGTCTGGCGCACGCAATCCTCGTAACGCTGCAGCAGGGCCAGCAGGCCGGGGCCGTCCTCGGCGCGAAAGCGCTCCGCGGCGAGACGGCACACCGTGCCGAACAGGACTTTCTGCAATTCGAGCGCGTCGTGGACGCGCCGCAGGTCCAGCTGGATGACGCGGGCGCCGCGCCAGGGCACGATTTCGACGAAGCCCTCGCGCGACAGATGGCGGAACGCCTCGCGCACCGGGCCATGCGAGACGCCGAAGCGCTCGGCGACCTCGCGTTCGCGGATCCAGTGACCGGGTTCGAGGCGCCAGTCGATGATGTCCTGCATGATGCGGTCGGCGATCTGCCGGTCGAGCGTGGGCTCGCCGGGGGACTCCTTGGAGGCGGCCCCGGAAGAACGGTCCGGCCGGTCCCGCTTGGGGTGGCGATCATCCATTGGCGTATTCATCCCTGATTGCCCTGGTTGCGGGCCCTGAAGCGGACCTTGATGCAGGCCTGGAACTGCGCGGCGGTGGCGCCTGGCGCCGCGCCGCATCCCCGGGCGGATGCTCCACCCCTGAGGCCCGATTATTGATAACAATTATCGATAAATTCAAGCCAGGAGGCAGCGGCAGCGCGCCAGGACCGCCCGTGGTCCGGCGCGCCGGACGGCAGGCGGCTCAGCTGCGCTTCACCGCGAACGGCGAAAACGCCTGGCAGGTCGGCATCAGTGAAATGGTGTTGATGTTGACGTGCGCCGGCCGGCTGACGATCCAGTGCACGGTATCGGCGATGTCCTCGGGCGTCAGCGGCTGCATGCCGGCGTAGACGGCCTTGGCTTTCTCGGCATCGCCGCCGAACCGCACCAGGGAGAACTCGCTCTCGGCCATGCCCGGCTCGATCTCGCTGACCCGCACCTGGGTGCCGATCAGGTCGGCCTTGAGGTTGAGGCTGAACTGGCGCACGAAGGCCTTGGTGCCGCCGTAGACGTTGCCGCCCGGATAGGGCCATTCGCCGGCGACCGAGCCGAGATTGACCACATGGCCGCGATCGCGCGCCACCATGCCGGGCAGCACGGCGCGGGTGCAGTACATCAGGCCCTTGATGTTGGTATCGACCATGCGCTCCCAGTCCGCCAGATCGGTCTTGTGCGCCGGCTGCAGGCCCAGGGCCAGCCCGGCGTTGTTGACCAGCAGGTCAATTTCGGCGAATTCGGCCGGCAGCGCGGCGACGGCGCGCTCCACCGCGGCGTTGTCGCGCACATCCAGTTCGATCGGCAGCAGCTTGGGGCCGAGTTCCTCGCGCAGGGCGTGCAGGCGATCCAGGCGGCGCGCGGTGGCGACAACCCTGGCGCCATCGGCGATGAAGCGGCGCGCGATGGCGGCGCCGAAGCCGGCGGAAGCGCCGGTAACGAAAACGATCATGGACGGATTCCCGGTCTAAGTGGGGGGTCGAAAACGACAAAGCCTGCGCCGGATTTTACCGGCGCAGGCCTCAGACCGCGGAATACCTTACTTTACGCCCCGGCTAAGAGGCCCTGCGGCTCGTTCAGGCCGGCAAGGCCAATCCGTGCGACACCATCTTCATAACGTCGTCGATGACCTGGCGCTCCGGCAGCTTGCCCTGCCACAGGCACCAGTGCATGCCGAGGAAATGGCCGATGCCCATCAGCGCCCAGGCGCGCGCTTCGGCGTCGCCGGGGCCGATTTCGCCGCGCCGCACGGCCTCGCTGAGGCCTTCGCTGTAGCCCTTGGCCAGCCGCTCGTAGTATTCGCGGAACACCGCCTCGTCGACGAACTGGGCTTCCTGCACGATGCGATACAGGCCGGGATGCTTCTGGGTGAACTCCAGAAAGCCCTGCAGGCTGTAGCGCTCGGCTTCGAGCCGGTCGACGGCGTTGCCGGTGGCGGCGAGCATCTGCTTGCGCAGCTTGCGGCCGATATCGCGCACCAGGGTGACGAAAATCTCTTCCTTGCTGTGGAAGTAGAGATAAAACGTGCCCTGGCCGACACCGGCCCGGGTGGTGATGGAACTCACCGAAGCCGCGTGAAATCCCTTGCCGCCGAACTCCTCCTCGGCGGCGCTGAGCAGCTTGCGCCGGGTCGCTTCACCGCGAGCGGTGACCGGCACCAGCTCTTTGAGTATCTGGGCCTTCGGCATCATAGCCGCGCAAACTCCATTGATTCATTGAAGGTCGCAGCTTAAATCATGAATTATCGGATTTGGCGGCGTCTTCAAGCACTTGGCGCAGGCGCAGGCGGGTTTTCCGATGCACGGTGGTTCCCGGCAGAATATCGGTCAGATGCGGTTGGCGGTCGAGCCAGAAATTGCCGCTGCATGCGGCGGCTTCCGCAGCCGCGGCGAGCCAGACGATGGTGTCGGCGCCGTACTCCGGCGTACGCAGGAAGGGGCGCATGGCGCGGTGGAATGCGGGCAGCGCCGCGGCCACGCCCGGCGTATCGACCCAGCCCGGATGCATGGCGTGGACGGCGATGCCGCGCGGCCGCAGCCGTTCGGCCCAGTCCAGGCTGAGGGCGACCAGGCCGCGCTTGGCGCGGGCATAGGCGCGGCTGCCGCTGTAGCGGCCCTGGGTGTAATTGAGGTCGTCAACCAGCAGCGGCTGCAGATACATGCCGCCGGAGGAGACGTTGATGATGCGGCCGCCCGGCGCCAGGCCCGGCAGCAGCGCCTCGGTCAATACATAGGGCGACAGCAGGTTGAGGGCGAAGCTGCGCTCCAGGCCCTCGCCGCTCAGCTCGCGCCGCGGAAACAGGGCGCCAGCATTGTTGACCAGCACGTCGATGCGCGCCTCGGTTTGCAGCAGGCGCCGCGCCAGGGCGCGGGTTTCGCCGATCAGCGACAGGTCGGCGCGCTGCACCGCGAGGTCGATATTGCCGCAGTCGGCGACGATATCGGCCTTGGTGTCGGCCAGCTTGCCGGCGTCGCGCCCGACCAGCACCAGGCGCGCGCCCAGCCGCGCCAGCCACAGGGCCGCGGCGTGGCCGATGCCGGAGGTGGCGCCGGTGAGCACCACGGTCTTGCCGTCGAGCCGGTCGACCACCGGCCGCAGGTGGGCGCTGCGGTAGCCGTAGGCGGTGAATTGCGCCGCGCCGGGCAGCACGGCGCGGTCGAGCAGGTTGCGCCAGGCGCTGGGCGCCGGCGCCGCTTCGGCCGCGGCCAGCGCGCGGCGCAGGCCGGCCATGGCGCGGCGGCTGTTGAGGCTGACCGCCGGCTTCAGCGCCTGTTCGGTGAGACGGCCGACACTCTTGAGGGTGAGGTCGGAGGTGTAGATGACGCGGGTGCCGGAGGCCAGCGGCTCGAAGCGGATCTCGTCCACCAACTGGAGCCGCTCTCCCTCGCCGTGCAGCAGCACCCGGTGCGGCGGCTGGAACTCCACCACCCGGTAGCGCAGCGGCAGGCGCTGCGGCCCGAACGCGACCAGCAGGTCGAACTCGCTGCCGACGCCGAGGGCTCCGGGGGTCAGCTTGCGCGCCCGCACGGTGGTGGGATCCCAGTCCGGCAGATTGCGGAAATCGGCGGCGAAGCGGAAACAGTCCTGCGGGCTGCGGGGGGAGTCGATGCTTTCCTGCAGGCGGATCACGTCCGGGCCGCGATTTTCAGGATGCGGCGCGCAGCCGCTGCCGCGGCGCATCCTGGGCGGGCGCGCCGTGCTGCCCGGGGTGGCGCACGCCGTTGTCCTTGAGCCAGGCGAGGCAGTCCTCGAAGGCGCGCGAGATGCGCGTCTGCATGCGGATGCGCTCCAGCTTGGGCCAGGTGGCGCGCTCGCCGTCGCGGATGTAGCGCTGCAGGTCCTGCGCCGAGAGGTTGGCGAACATGTGCATCAGCTGCGCCGGGCTCTGCCGCGGGAAGATGCTGATATCGCCGCTGTAGCGCTGCTGCAGGATGTCGTTGAGGGCGTCGACGATGCGGCCGCCGGCGATGCTGTGGCTGTACTGCCGCGCCACTTTCAGCGCATCGCGGCCGGTGACGGAGACCATTTCGCGGGCGAAGCCGAGCAGACCGCGCTTGCGCGACTCCTGATCGCGCATGAACGGCACCACGTGCGGATTGGTCTGGCTGACGATGTAGTGGTTGACGTTGTGCAGGCGCGCCAGCCGCAGCATCGGCAGGTCGTTGGCGATGGAGCCGTCGACCCAGCGCTTGCTACGCATGTAGGGCACGGTCTCGCCGCTGTAGTCGAGGGCCTCCAGCATCACCGGCGGAAACACCCCCGGCACGGCGCAGGAGGCCAGCACTGCGCTGCGCACCACCACGTTGGGCGCGGTCAGGTAGTTGAGCAGGCGCGGCTGCTGGTTCGGCTCGGCCGGGGACACGGTGACGCCGAGGATGCGGCGGGTGCGCTCGAACGATTCGAGGAAGCTGCCGGCGTGGACGTTGCGGGTCAGGCAATCCTGCAGCTGGGTCGGGTCCATCAGCGACTTCTGCTTCAGGATCTGGCGCAGGCTGACGCTCTGGAAGGCCTGCACGTTGAGGTTCTGCGAGTCGAAAATCTCCGGCAGCTCCTCGTCGGTGCGGGTGCAGGCCATCGAGGCGATGATCGAGCCGGCGGAGGAGCCGGAGATGACGCGCGGCAGGTTGCCGCTTTCGAACAGGGCCTTGATCACGCCCAGGTGGAACATGCCCAGGGTGGCGCCGCCCGACAGCAGCAGGGCGGAGCGGCCGAAGCTGGTGCCGGTGCGCTTGAAGAACAGCACCTTCTCGGTGGCGCTGAAATCGGGGAAGTCGCCGACGCAGATGTAGTCGAGGCAGCGCGCCGCCTCTTCCAGGTATTCCTCGATCAGCCGCTTGGTGCCGATGCGGCTATAGGCGTAGAGCAGCGGATTGGCGGTGTTGGCGAGGTTGCCGTGCAGGCCCTCGGCCAGGTCATGCACCAGCCGCCGCACGTTGCCGGCGCGGCGCAGCTCGCGCATCCGCGCCAGCCGCTCGCGGATCAGCAGGTAATCGTAATCGTCGCTCATCTCGTCCTGTTTCCAGGCGTCGCCGCCCTCGAGTCGGTCCAGGTCGAGCGCGATCTCGCTCCAGGCGGGGTAATCCTGGGCGTTGTCGAGATCCCTGAGACGGCTGGCGATCAGCTTTTTGGACATGGCGGCGGCAGGCAGTGTAGCGGCTTGGGTGCGGCTTGCGCGCGATTTGCGGCGGCACAGGCAATAATAACCACCCAAGGGGGAGTCAACGGCGACTTTTCCCTGTCAAAACAAAGGCACGCGCGCCCGCTAGAATGGGGGTTCGCAAATCGACCCTCCATGAAAGCCGCCCGCGACTATAAATCACTGCTGCTCGCAGCCGTCACCCTGGCGGTGTTCATCATCGCCATCTGGGTGCTGCATCACAGCCTGGCCAAGCTGCGGCTGGCCGATGTGCTGGCCAGCGTGCAGGCGGAGCCGTGGACGCGGGTGGCGGCCTGCGCCTTCTTCAGCGCCTGCAGCTACGGCATGCTGACCTTCTACGACTACCTGGCGGTGCGCGGCGTGCGCCATCCGCTGCCCTGGCGCCGCACCGCGCTGACCTCATTCATCGCCTTCGCCATCGGCCACAGCGCCGGGCTGTCGATGCTGTCCGGCGGCTCGGTGCGCTACCGCGGCTACGTCAAGCAAGGGCTCAGCGCCTTCGAGATCGCCGGGGTGGTGGGGCTGATCTCGGTCACTTTCACCCTGGGCATCGGCACCCTGCTGGGGCTGTCGCTGCTGCTCGAATCGCACCAGGCCGCGCATATCCTGCATCTTGATCACGCTTGGCAGGCGCGCGTGCTGGGATCGGCAATCTTCGTCGTGATCCTCGGCTACCTGTGGCTGACGCAGCGGATCAAGACCCCCCTGCGCATCCGCGACCGGGAATTCCGCCTGCCTTCGTTCAGCATCAGCGTGCGCCAGATCGTGGTCGCGAGCATCGACCTGTGCTTCTGCGCGGCTTCGCTCTACGTGCTGCTGCCGGACACCATCCCGCTGCATTTCTTCAGCTTTGTCGGCCTGTATGTGCTGGCGCTCCAATCAGGCGTGATCAGCAATGTGCCGGGCGGCGTCGGCGTGTTCGAGTCGGTGCTGATCCAGCTGCTGCCGGGCGGCGCCACCGCCGAACTGGTCAGCGCGGTGCTGCTGTACCGCTTCATCTACTACTTCGTGCCGCTGGTGTTCGGCGTCGGCCTGTTCGCCGGACGCGAGGCGATGCGATGAAGCAGTGGCGGTACGCGCGGCAGGTGGGCGATGCCCTGCGCCCTTGGGTCGAACGCTTCGCGCCGCAGGTGGCGGCCGGCGGGGTGTTCCTAGCCGGGGTGATCCTGCTGCTGTCCGGCGCCACGCCGGAAATCGACAGCCGTATGGAATGGCTGCGCGGCCTGGTGCCGGACCCGGTGCTGGAGTTGTCGCACCTGATCGGCAGCGCCGTCGGCGTCGGCCTGCTGATCCTGGCTCGCGGCCTGTACCAGCGCCTCGACGGCGCCTGGTGGACCACCATGGTGCTGCTCGCCGGCGGCATCGCCGCCTCGCTGCTGAAGGGTCTCGACTACGAGGAGGCCATCATCCTGTCGGCGGTGGGCATGGGATTGTGGGCGACGCGCGACCGCTTCTACCGCCGCGCCTCGATGCTCGACCTGCGCTCCTCGCGCGCCTGGGTGGTGTGCTTCCTGCTGGTGGTGGGCGCGGCGGTATGGGTGTCGATGGTGTCCTACCGCGACGTGCAGTATGCGCACGAATTGTGGTGGCAGTTCGCCTTCGACGACGATGCGCCGCGCGTGATGCGCGCCGGCCTGCTCACCATCCTGCTCGCCGCCGGCTATGTGCTGTGGCTGCTGCTCAGCCCGCAGCGCGAGCAGCCGGTGCTGCCGGACGCCGAGGCCATGGCCAAGGCCGCCGCCATCGCCATGAGCAGCCAGGACACGCTGTCCTACCTGGCCCTGCTCGGCGACAAGCAGCTGCTGTTCAGCGAGGCCGGCGACGCCTTCATCATGTACCAGCGCTCGGGCCGCTCGATGGTGGTGCTGGGCGACCCGGCCGGCAATCCGGCGCGCTTCGAGGAGCTGTGCTGGAAATTCCGCGAGCTGTGCGACCGCAATTCGAGCTGGCCGGTGTTCTACCAAGTCAGTTCGGAGCAGTTGCCGCTATACCTGGACCTGGGCCTGGAGCTGGCCAAGCTGGGCGAGGAAGCGCGGGTGCTGCTGCCGGAATTCTCCCTGGAAGGCTCCAAGCGCAGCAGCCTGCGCAACGAATACCGCCGCGGCGCCAAGGAAGGGGCCAGCTTCGGTGTACTCAGCCCGCAGGAAGTGGAAGCGCAGATGCCGCGGCTGCAGGAGATTTCCGACCAGTGGCTGCACAGCAAGTCGGCGGCGGAGAAGGGCTTCTCGGTGGGCCGCTTCGAGGCCGACTACCTGCGCCGCTTCCCATGCGCCTGCGTCTACCGCAACGGCCAGATCGTGGCCTTCACCAATCTGTGGCTGTCGCGCACCCGCGACGAGTTCTCCATCGACCTGATGCGCTACGGCAGCGAGGCGCCGCGCGGCGTGATGGACTACCTGTTCATCGAGCTGATGCTGTGGGGCAAGAAAGAAGGCTACCGCTGGTTCAATCTGGGCATGGCGCCGCTGGCCGGGCTGGAGAACCATCCGCTGGCGCCGTTCTGGCACAAGCTGGGCCGGATCGTGCATCGCTATGGCGAAACCTTCTACAACTTCGAGGGTCTGCGTCGTTACAAGGACAAGTTCGGGCCGCAGTGGCGGCCGCGCTACATGGCCTCGCCCGGCGGCCTGGTGTTGCCGCGGGTGCTGCTCGACACTGCGGCGCTGATCGCCGGCGGCATGCGGGAGGTTGTGTGGAAATGAATCGACTGACTCGAGACGCCGGTGCCCTGCTGCTGGCGCTGACCATGGGCGGCCTTGCCGCCTGGGCACCGCAGGCTGCCGCGGCGAACGCCGCCGTTCCGGTGCAGAAGGCCGCGGCGCAGCCGGCTGCGCCGGCGCCGCTGGAGAAGCCCGACACTACGCCGCTGCCGCCGAACGCCGAGCGCATCGTCCACGGCCGCTTCAGCGAGGTGGTGGTGTACAAGCCGCAAGGGCAGCCGCACAGCTTCGTGCTGTTCCTCACTGGCGAGGAGGGCTGGACGCCGCAGGCGGTGGCCACCGTGCAGGCGCTGGTGCAGAAGGGCGCGATGGTCGCCGGCATCAGCCTGCCGCGCTTCCAGCGCATGCTCGAGGCGCAGCCCGGCACCAACTGCGAATACATCGCCGGCGACTTCGAGAACCTTAGCCACTTCGTGCAGGCCTATTACAAGCAGTCCGACTACCTGCCGCCGGTGGTGGTTGGCCTCGGCGCCGGCGGCGCGCTCGGCTACGCCGAACTGGCCGAAGGCCTCGCCGACGCCACCGGCGGCGGGCTGCTGCTCGGCTTCAAGCCCGGATTGCAGCAGCACAAGCCGCTGTGCACCGGCTACGCCCTGGCCACCGACCGGCGCGCCGACGGCAAGGGCTTCGACGTGCTGGCGGCGAAGGCCGTGACGATTCCCGTCACCCTGTTCACCGATGCCGGCGGCGAGACGGCGGCGAAAAGCTTCGCCGGCCAGCTCGGCCAGGCCAGCGCCGTCACCCTGCCCGAGGGCGCGGCCGCCGCGCCGCAGCCCTTCCTCGACACCTTCGACAAGCTCGCTGCCTCGCTCAAGCCCAGCGCCCCGGCGGCACCAGCCGACCTTGGCGGCTTACCCGTGATCGAAGTGCCGGCCAAGGCCGGCGTGCCGGAAACCGATGCCTTCGCCATCCTGATCAGCGGCGACGGCGGCTGGGCCGGCTTGGACCAGGAGGTGGCGGGCGCGCTGTCGGCCCAAGGCATTCCGGTGGTGGGCGTGGACTCGCTGCGCTATTTCTGGACGCCGCGCACGCCGGAGTCCGCCGCGGCCGACATCGACCGCATCATCCGCTACTACCTGAGCCACCTGAACAAGCAGCAGGTGCTGCTGGTGGGCTACTCGCAGGGCGCCGACGTGATGCCCTTCATCATCAACCGCCTGCCGGCGGAGACGCGCAAGCATGTGGCGCTGGGCGCGGTGATGGGCCTGTCCGAGCACGCCCTGTTCGAATTTCACGTCGGCAACTGGGTCAACGCCACCCAGGACCAGGGCCTGCCGACCGCGCCGGAAATGGAAAAGCCCAGCGACATCCCGATGCTGTGCATCTACGGCCAGGGCGAGACCGATACGCTGTGCCCGAAGCTGAACCCGCAGAAGGTGCACGTGGTCGAATTGCCGGGCGGCCACCACTTCGGCGGCGACTACCGGAAACTGGCGCAGGAAATCCTCGGCGTGGCCAAGCTGCCGATCGTGGCGGACGCCGGGCCGGCTTCAGGCGAACAAACTTCCAACGAAGCCGACAGTCAAACCGATACCACCAACGAGGAAGGATTCACCATGCTCAACTTTCACGTCATGATCACGCCGCTGCTGTCGCTGATCGCCGGCATCCTGATCCTGGTGATGCCGCGGCTGCTCAACTACATCGTGGCGATCTACCTGATCGCGGTGGGCGCGCTGGGACTGATTCACTTCCATTGAGGTAGGTCGGGTCAAGCGCAGCGGACCCGACATGCGCCGCTGCCCGAATCGCGGACGTAGGCTGGGATGAGCGAAGCGAATCCTGGCATCCCCATCCCGAGCGGGGCGGCAGTGCTGGGTTTCGCTTCGCTCAACCCAGCCTACGCACTTCCCAGGCTACAGAACTGGATCCCGGCTCAACGCACATCCATGTGCTGGCCGGGATGAACGCATCCTGCGTTCAGTTCCCCGGAATCTTCAGCATGCTGCCGACCCGCAGGCGGTCGGCGGAGTCCAGGCCGTTGACCCGACGCAGGGCCGAGACCGAGGTCTGGTAGCGCTTGGCGATGCTGCCCAGGGTCTGGCCGGAACGCACCTTGTGCAGGCGCAGCTTGGCGGCCTTGCGCTCGGAGGCGCTGCTGTGGGCCGAGGTCTTCAGCACGTGCGGCTCCGGCGTATCGGCGGAGGCGACCACGGTAGACGGCGCATCGTGCGGCGGAATCTTCAGGTTGGTGCCGGCGCGCAGGCGGGCATTGCCGCGCAGGCCGTTGGCGGCCAGGATGGCCTGTTGGCTGACGCCGAAACGGTGGGCCAGCCTGGCGATCGACTCGCCGCGCTCGAGGCGGTGCACCGTGTAGTACTGGCGCTGGTGCTCGAAGCGCTGCTCCGGGCCGAGCGAGGCATAGGCCAGCTTGAAGCGGTCGGCGGCGCCGGCCGGTACGCGGATCAGGTGGCCCGGCGGCACGTACAGGCGGCCGTCCATCACTTCGTCGTTGTAGGCCGGATTGAGCGTGCGGAAGGTGGTGTCGTCCGCGTTGCTCAGGCGCTGCAGGGTGCTGTAGGGAATGTAGTCGCGCGTTTCCACCGTCTCGAACTGGGTCGGCGCGTCGCGCTGCAGGTCGCCGAAATGCTTGTGCCAGTCGTGCTCGACATCGCTGGCGGCGAGAAACTCGGCGTAGAAGTTGCGCGAGGCGAAGCCGAAGCTGTCGCCGTTGTAGCGCTGCAATAGGTCGGTGAGAGTGGTGCCGTTGACCATGGCCAGGCCGCGCGCCACACCGCCGCGGCCGTGGTTGTAGGCGGTGACCGCCAGCGGCCAGCTTTGCAGGGCGTTGTAGTCGTCGCGCAGGTGGCGCGCCGCCGCGTCGGTGGAGAACCAGGGATCGCGGCGGTCGTCGGTAATCTCGTCCAGGCGCATGTAGATGCGCGCCGAGGACGGCATGAACTGCCACAGGCCGGCGGCGCCGACCTTGGAATAGGCCTGCAGGTTGAAGGAGGACTCCACCAGCGGCAGCCGGGTCAGCCGGGTCGGCAGGCCGTAGGAAGCGAAGATCTGCTCCATCTGCGGCAGGTAGCGCCCGGACACCTGCAAGGCGTGGGCGGTGCGCTCGCGCAGGCCGCGCTGCACGCGGAAGCTGCCGATGGCGTCGCGGAAGCGATGCGGGTCGGTGCTGTCGGCGTACATCAGGTAGACGCGGTGCTCTTCCGCATCCATCTTCTCCGGCGTGGCCTGCAACTCGTCGACCCGCTTCAGCAGCTCGTCGATCTGCTCCTTGGCGTGGCTTTCGGCGCGGCCCTTGAGCAGGCTCAGCTGCACGGCGTCGAGGGTTTCGGCCTGCTGGCTGAAATCCAGCACCTCGTAGACCTTGCGCACATCGTCGATGGAATGAACGATGCTCTGGTTTTCCGAATATTCGGAAAACACCCGGGTCCAGAACTCGACCTGCGGCCGCAGGATCGTCAGGTGCGGGAAATTGGGATCGTCCTGCGCCTGCTGTGCCACCACGCCGGGTGGCAGGGCCTGGCCGGAGCCGGCCGTGTCGGCCGCCGGGGCCGGGCCAGCAGCGGGGGCGGCCGTGCCGTTCGGAGCCGGCTGGGCGGGAACGGCGGGGGCGAGACCGTCAACCAGATGCAGGGCCGGCGCGCTCACCGGCGGGGCGGCCGTGGCCGCCGCGGAAGTCTGCTGCTGCGCGGGAGCCGCGGGGGCGGCTGCGGGATCGGCAACAGCTGCCCCGGCTCCAAGCAATGCAAACAGGCACAGCAGTTTCTTCGTCATCATGGTCTCGATCATCGCCCCCCGGCGAAGACTAGGGCCCGGACCCCGTATTCGCCGTGGATGGGGACTAGAACGCTTGCGCCGATCTCGAATTGATATTAGCCGCAGTGTCCAGCCGCTTCAATGGATTATGACGCATAGCTGAAAATGTTTAGAGCCTGCTTCCCGGTCCGCATCAGGACGTGCATAAATCGCGCCGCCGGGTGCAAATCAGGCCGGACAGCGGCGCCTTGAAGCGGCGGCGAATCCGGTAAGCTGGCGCATCCTCCGATGGAAGCCGCCATGGCCCAGCCGCACCCGCCGATCGAGCCGTATCGCACCCACCGCCTCAAGGTCTCGGCGCTGCACGAGATCTACGTCGAGGAGTGCGGCAATCCCAGCGGCCGCGCCGTGATTTTCGTGCACGGCGGCCCCGGCGGCGGCTGCGAGCCCTGGCACCGCCAGTTCTTCGATCCGAAGCGCTACCGCATCGTGCTGTTCGATCAGCGCGGCTGCGGCCGCAGCACGCCCAACGCCGAGCTGCGCGAGAACACCACCGGCGACCTGGTGGCGGACATGGAGCGCATCCGCGAACTGCTCGGCATCGACCAGTGGGTGGTATTCGGCGGCTCCTGGGGCAGCACGCTGGGCCTGGCCTACGCCCAGGCCCAGCCGCAGCACACCCGCGCCCTGGTGCTGCGCGGGATCTTCCTGCTGCGGCCGGAGGAGATCCGCTGGTTCTACCAGGAAGGCGCCAACTGGATCTACCCGGACGCCTGGGAGCATTACCTAGCGCCGATCCCGCAATCCGAGCGCGGCGACCTGGTGGCGGCCTATCACCGCCGCCTGACCAGCGAAAACGCCGCGGTGCGCCGCGAGGCGGCCCGCGCCTGGAGCACCTGGGAAGGCGCTACCAGCAAGCTGCTGCAGAGCGAGGACATGATCGCGCGCTACAGCGGCGACCATTTCTCCGAGGCCTTCGCCCGCATCGAGTGCCACTATTTCGTCAACGGCGGCTTCTTCCACTCGCCCAACCAGCTGCTGGAAGAGATCGACCGGATCCGCCACATCCCCGCCGTCATCGTGCAGGGCCGCTACGACGTGGTGTGCCCGATGAAATCGGCCTGGGACCTGCACCGGGCATGGCCGGAAGCCAGCTTCGCCGTGGTGCCGGACGCCGGCCACGCCGCCTCGGAGCACGGCATCCTCAACCGGCTGATCGAAGCCGCGGATCATTTCGCCCGGCTCTAGGGCCTGACATCAAGGCACGCCCGGAGGACCGGCATGGCCCGCAGCGCAGTCCAGTACGCCGTCCACCCGGCGGTGGCCCACGGCCAGGCGATCATCGCCGGGCTGGCCGACAGCACCGGCCGCTCCCTGCCGCAGTGGCTGAAGCTGGTGGCGGCGCATAAGTCTGGATGAGCGCCGGGCGATCCTGGCCTGGCTGAAGGAAACGCACAGCCTGGGAATGTCGTCCGCCATGCTGATCGCCGAGGCGGCGACCGGGGGCGCGGACTCGCTCGGCGCCGAGGGCTATCTGCGCGCCGCTCCCGGCTATGTCGAGGCGCTGTTTGCCGGGCCCAAGGCGGCGCTGCGCCCGCTCTACGAGGAGCTGGTGGACCTGGCCCTGCGGCTGGGCCGGGATGTGAAGCTCAGCCCGACCAGGACCATGGTGCCGCTGTACCGCCAGCACGTCTTCGCCCAGCTCAAGCTCGCCACCCGCACCCGGCTCGACCTGGGCCTGGCGCTGGGCGCATTGAAGGCCAAGGGCAGATTGATCGATACCGGTGGCTACGCCAAAAAGGATCGCATCACGCATCGCATCGCCATTGCTTCGGCGACGGACATCGACGCGGAGACGCAGGAGTAGCTGGCGCGGGCTTATGTGCTGGATGCCGGCTGATTCGGTCAAGCCCTAGCGGAGCAATCGTAGGGCGGCCTGTGGCCGCCGCGTCTTCCCGGTTCGGCAAAGACGGCGGCCACAGGCCGCCCTACGAACTGAGCCCCGCGAAGGATGACAGAACAGGCCACGCTCACTTCAACGGAATCCCCTCGTCCTGCTTCACCGCGTCCAGCACCAGGCTGGAGCGCACGTCCTTCACCCCCGGCAGGCCGATCAGCACCTTCATCGAGAATTCGGCGAAGGCCTGCAGGTCGGGCACCATCACATGCAGCAGAAAATCCAGGTCGCCGGTCATGACGTAGCAGGCGCGCACCTCGGGCTGGCGCTTGATGGCGTGCTCGAAAGCCTCGGCGACGTCCTTGGACTGGCGCTCGATGCTGACCCGGACGAAGGCCTGGATGCGCTGGCCCAGGGCGGACGGGCTGAGCACGGCGGCGTAGCGCTCGATCACGCCGCTGTCCTCTAGCCGGCGCAGGCGCCGCTGGCAGGCGGTGGGCGACAGCGACACCTTGTCCGCCAGCTCCACCACCGGCATGCGGCCGTTCCTTTGCAGCTCGCGCAGCATACGCAGATCGGTACGGTCCAGATCGGTTTGCATGTTTTACCTACGATTTCGCACTTTCATAGTGAAAAGCTGCACAAATAGTACCTTGATGGTGTGAATTGGCAAGGAAAGCGCGGCTGGTTCACGCTAGAGTGAGTCTTTAGCGGCATGCCGCTGGAGGAGCCCGTGGCCAAGCAGACCCCAAAGCAAACCAAGTACGTTTCGCCGCTGCCCGACGCATCCGGCCAGATCCGTTATTCCGACGAGGAAAACGCCATCTGGGCGGAGCTGTTCGCGCGGCAAAAGCAGGCGATCCGCGGCAAGGCCTGCGACGAGTTCATGCAGGGCCTGGATCTGCTCGGGCTGCCGGAGGATCGCGTCCCGCAGCTGGGCGAGGTGTCGCGCCGGCTCAAGCGCGAAACCGGCTGGGAAGTGGCGCTGGTGCCGGCGCTGATCCCGTTTTCCGAATTCTTCGCCCTGCTCGCCGACCGCAAGTTTCCTGCCGCCACCTTCGTGCGCACCCGCGAGGAACTGGACTATCTGCAGGAACCGGACATCTTCCACGAGATCTTCGGCCATACGCCGCTGCTGACCAATCAATACTTCGCCGACTTCACCCACATCTACGGCAAGCTGGGCCTGGCCGCCAGCCGCGAGGATCGCGTGTATCTGGCGCGCATGTACTGGTTCACGGTGGAGTTCGGCCTGATGCAGAAACCCGGCGAGGCGCTGCGCATCTACGGTGGCGGCATCCTCTCCTCCATCGGCGAAACCGAGTACGCCTACAACAGCGGCAAGGCGCTGCGCCGGCCCTTCGACATCGTCGACGCGCTGCGTACGCCCTACCGCATCGACATCATGCAGCCGCTGTACTACGTCATCGAAGACCTGCGCCAGCTGTTCGAGATGACCCAGCGCGACATCATGGACCTGGTGCAGCAAGCCAAGCACATGGGGCTGCATGCGCCGCTGTTTCCGCCGAAGGCTGAACCCTTGCCGGCAACGGCGGCAACCGCATATTGAAACAACAGACCGCTTGAGCGGTCTGTAATTTGGGCGTATTACAAAATCACTAGTTTTCATGCGCGGATCACAGCCGCGACCCCTGGAGATTCACGATGGAAAAGAACACCACCAATCCGCTGCAGACCGACGGCTTCGAGTTCGTCGAATACACCGCGCCGAATCGCGCCGGCATCGAGCAACTGCACACGCTGTTCGGGCTGCTCGGCTTCACCGCGGTGGCGCGCCACCCCAGCAAGGACGTGACGCAGTTCCGCCCGGGCGACAACAACTTCCTGGTCAACGGTACGCCTTACACGCATTTCGCCCAGTTCGCCCAGGCACACGGCCCCTCCGCCTGCGCCATGGGCTGGCGCGTCAAGGACGCCGCCAAGGCCTATGCCCATGCCGTGGCGCAGGGCGCGGTGCCGTTCGACACCAAGCCCGGCTTCATGGAGCTGAACCTGCCGGCGGTGTACGGCATCGGCAACAGCGTGCTGTACTTCATCGACCGCTACGGCGACAAGACCATCTACGACGTCGACTTCGTGCCGATCGAGGGCGCCGACCAGCAGCCGCAGGGCGTCGGCCTGAAGCTGCTCGACCACCTGACCCACAACGTCGAGAAGGGCAACATGGACGTGTGGTCCGGCTTCTACGAGCGCATCGCCAACTTCCGCGAGATCCGCTACTTCGACATCGAGGGCAAGCAGACCGGCCTGGTGTCGCGCGCGCTGACCAGCCCCTGCGGCAAGCTGCGCATCCCGATCAACGAGAGCGCCGACGACAAGAGCCAGATCGCCGAATTCATCCGCGACTACCGCGGCGAGGGCATCCAGCACCTGGCGCTGGGCACCGACGACATCTACGCTACGGTGCAGGCCCTGCGCCAGCGCGGCGTGGTGTTCATGGACACGCCGGAAACCTACTACGAGAAGATCGAAGGCCGCGTGCCCGGCCACCAGGAAAGCGTGGCGCGGCTGCGCGAGCTGCGCCTGCTGATCGACGGCAGCGTGCAGGACGGCATCCTGCTGCAGATCTTCACTTCCACCGTGATCGGCCCGATCTTCTTCGAGATCATCCAGCGCAAGGGCAACGAGGGCTTCGGCGAAGGCAACTTCAAGGCGCTGTTCGAGAGCATCGAGGAAGACCAGATCCGGCGCGGCGTTTTGAGCAAAGAGGTGGCGTGAATCCGGCGTATTGCGCGCCAGCGGCTTCTGCTCTGAAAGGGAGAGGATGATGTCCGGTTACGAGTTGGCGGAATTGAATATCGCGGAAATGAAGGCGCCGCTGGAGTCGCCGGTAATGGCCGACTTCGTCGCCAACCTGGACCGCATCAACGCGCTGGCCGAGGCTTCGCCCGGTTACGTCTGGCGCCTGAAGGGCGATGAAGGCGACGCCACGGCGTTCCGCCCGCTGGGCGAGAACACGCTGATCAATATTTCGGTGTGGGACAGCGTGGCGGCGCTGAACGCCTACGTCTACAAATCCGGCCACGTCGAGATCATGCGGCGGCGGCGGGAATGGTTCGGCCGCATGGCGGAAGCCTTCATGGTGTTGTGGTGGGTGCCGCGCGGACACCGTCCGTCGATCGAAGAGGCGCTGTCGAAGTTGGCACATCTGCGCGAGCATGGCCCGACACGATTCGCCTTCACCTTTCGCGAAGCATATCCACAGCCCGATCAGGCAGCCTCGCACAGGCCGGCGCCGTTTCAGGATGAGTGCCCGGCAAGCTGACAGGCTTGCCATTGCAGCAGTAATCGCAAGATGTGCTGAGTCCCTCGGCTGCGCCCGGGATAAACGCAGCGAAGCGCATCCATCGCGCAAGCATGCAGCGGACCAGATCCGAACCGACGAGTACGCAGCACCCGTAAGGTGGGTGGAGCGCCTGCGGGCGCCTAATCCACCGCTGCGCAAGAGGTGGTGGGTTGCGCTTCGCTCCACCCACCCTACAAGAAACTCATCCCGCCGATCGCTCCGCGATCGGCTTTCAGGGAACTGCGGCGCCGAAAGCTGGTCTTGTGTGGTTGCAGACGGACGCGGCCGCGCAGATCCGCTGCAAGCCGGAGGCGCCCCGCGTACGTAAAGATGGGTAAAACCAAGTCGTCCGAAGTTGCGGAGAAGGGCTCGCGGCCCGACAGTAGGGGGATGTCACGCATCCTGATAGCCGACGACGACCGCGAGCTGTGCGCCCTGCTGGCCGATTACCTGCGCCGCGAGGGCTTTGAAGTCGATACCGTACACGATGGCGAAGCGGTGCTGACGCGCCTGCGCGACGCCAGCCTGCGCCCCGAATTGCTGATCCTCGACGTGATGATGCCCGGCAGCGACGGGCTGGAGACGCTGCGCGAGCTGCGCCAGCAGCATCGCCTGCCGGTGATCATGCTGTCGGCGCGCGGCGAGCCGGTGGATCGCGTGGTGGGCCTGGAACTGGGCGCCGACGACTACCTGTCCAAGCCCTGCCTGCCGCGCGAGCTGCTGGCGCGGGTGCGCGCGCAGCTGCGCCGTCAAACCCTGCCGGCGGCGGATGAATTGAACCTGGGCCCGCTGCACCTGCATCCGGCGGAGCGGCGCGCCTCGGTGGAAGGCCAGGAGCTGCGCCTGACCGGCGCTGAGTTCGCCCTGCTGCTGACGCTGGCCCAGCACGCCGGCGAAGTGGTGGGCAAGGCCACGCTGACGCGCCTGGCGCTGGGCCGCGAGATCGAGCGCTTCGACCGCAGCGTCGACGTTCACGTCAGCCGCCTGCGGCGCAAGCTGTCGGAAGCTTCGTCCAGCGCGCCGGCGATCGAGGCGGTACGCGGCGCCGGCTATCTGCTGGTGACGCAGCGGCCCTGAGCCGCTGCGTCAAAGACCCATTTGAGCCCACTCTACCGCCGCCTGCTGCTGTGGTTCTTCGTGGCCAACATGGCCACGCTGCTGGTCAGCGTGCTGGTCACCGAGCGCATCGCCCGCCGCGCCTACGGCGTCGAGCTGGACTGGCCAGCGCTGGCGCAAACCGCCGATGCCACCTACATCAAGGGCGGCCGCGCGGCGCTGGAGGACTGGGCCGCGATGATGCGGCGCGAGGAACACGTGCAGGTGACGCTGTTCGAAAACGGCGTCAACGTGCTGGACTGGCCGCCGATTCCGCCGCTGATGCATCACCTGCCGCAGCTGCTGGCCAGCGACAGCATCGTGCTGCGTCCGGTGCCGGAAATGCTGCTGGTGGGGCAGAAGATCGTGGGCAGCGACGGTGTGCCGCGCCAGCTGGTGGTACTGCGCGGGCCGAAACCGCAGCACGCGAGGATCGAGATGCTGCTGTTGGTGCAGATTCTGCTGTCGATGCTGGTCATCGGCGGCGTCGGCTGGTGGGTGGCGCGCAGTATCGCGCAGCCGGTGGCGGCCTTGCAGCAGGCGGCGCAGCGCATGGCCGCCGGCGACCTGTCGTCCCGCGTCGGCGGACGTTTTCCGCAGGCGCGCGACGAGCTGGGCCTGCTGGCGCGTGAGTTCGATCACATGGCGGGTCGCATCGAGGCGCTGGTGGCGCACGAGCGCGGCGTGCTGCAGGACGTATCGCATGAGCTGCGCTCGCCGCTGGCGCGGCTGCAGCTGATCCTGGAGCTGGCGCGGCAGGAATCCGGCAGCGGCGCCGTGGGGCATTTCGAGCGGGCCGAGCACGAGATCGCGCGGCTCGACGTGCTGATCGGCGAGCTGCTGGCCCTGTCGCGCATGGAAGGGGATCTGCCGGGCATGACCCGCGACCCGGTGGACCTGGCCGCGCTGGCCGGCGATTGCCTGGCCGAAGCGGAGCTGGATGCGGGCTCCCACGGCATCCAGCTGCGGCTTGACGTCGCCGGGCTGCTGGAAACCTCCGGCAACGCGCAGCTGCTGGCGCGGGCGCTGGACAACCTGCTCTCCAACGCCATCAAGTACGCCGGCGGCGGCGAAGTGCTGCTGCGGCTCGCGCGCAACGGCGATCGCGCCGAACTGAGCGTGCGCGATCACGGGCCCGGCGTGCCCGAGGCCGATTTGCCGAAACTGTTCCGGCCGTTCTTCCGCGGCGCCAACGCGGTGCGCGCCGAAGGCCATGGCCTGGGCCTGGCCATCGTCGAACGCATAGCCCGCGCCCACGGCGGGCAGGCCGTTGCCGTCAATGCACCCGGCGGCGGTTTGTGCGTCACGCTGTCGCTGCCCTTGGTCGCCGCATCCTCCGGCGGGAACGCGGCCTAGGCGTAAAATGCTGGGAATCGCGGAGCCGATCGTTCCGCCAACCGATTCCGGAGCCGCATGAAACTTGCAACGCTGAAAGACGGCACGCGTGACGGCCGCCTCGTCGTGGTCAGCCGCAACCTCTCACACGCCGCGCCCGCGCCGCACGTGAAAACCCTGCAGGCGGCGCTGGACGACTGGGACACCATCGCGCCGGAACTGGAAGCGCTGTCCGCGCGCCTCAACCAGGGCATGATCGCCGGCACCATGGCCTTCAACACCGGGGAATGCCTGTCGCCGCTGCCGCGCGCCTACCAGTGGGCCGACGGCAGCGCCTACGTCAATCACGTCGAGCTGGTGCGTAAGGCGCGCGGCGCCGACATGCCTCCGAGCTTCTGGACCGATCCGCTGATGTACCAGGGCGGCAGCGATACTTTCCTGGCGCCGACGCAGCCGATCCCGCTGGCCGACGCCGCCTGGGGCTGCGACCTGGAAGCCGAGATCGCCGTGATCACCGGCGACGTGGCGCTGGGCAGCCCGCCGGCGCAGGCCGGGCAGGCGATCCGCCTGTTGCTGCTGGTCAACGACGTGTCGCTGCGCGGCCTGATTCCCAACGAGCTGGCCAAGGGCTTCGGCTTCTTCCAGTCCAAGCCGAGCAGCGCCTTCTCGCCCTGCGCGGTGACGCCGGACGAGCTCGGCGCGGCCTGGGATGGCGCTCGCGTGCACCGGCCGCTGCTGTCGCAGATCAACGGCCGCAAACTGGGCCAGCCCGATGCCGGCGTCGATATGACTTTCGATTTCCCGACACTCGTCGCCCATGCGGCGAAGACGCGCGCGCTCGGCGCCGGCGCCATCGTCGGCAGCGGCACCGTCTCCAACCGCGGGCCGGACGGCGGGCCGGGCAAGCCGGTGGACCAGGGCGGCGTCGGCTATTCCTGCCTGGCGGAAGTGCGCACCATCGAGACCATCCAGTTGGGCCAGGCGCAGACGCCGTTCCTCAAACAGGGCGACCGCGTGCGCATCGAGATGTTCGGCGAGGACGGACAGTCGATCTTCGGCGCCATCGACCAGGTGGTGGGCGGCTAGGCCTCCAGACATAGGAGGCGCATTGCTTCGTTGGATGGGCTCGATTGATGCAATTCCCTTCGTTCATTGCATCCTGCGGGATGCATTCCATACGGACCACCCGCGAAATCCGATGGAACGCTCGGCCCCGGCGCTGTCTAAATTAGGCAAGTCCGGCGTCGCATCTCCATGCGGCGAGGCTCATTGAAGAGCGCCCGGCCCACATGGAGAGCGTGATGAGCAAAGTATCCACACCCGGCGTGGCTGTCGGCGGCGTGGTCGATGTCGTCGCCAGCAATGCCCTGTCCATTCCTCTGGGCGTTTATCTGGCCAGCAAGATCGACCTGAGCCATGTGCCGCAGCAGCAGATTCCCGACCAGATGCTGGGCCTGCTGCATGCCAACCCCGGCCTGTACGCCCTGCAGTTGGTGATCGGCGCGGCCTGCACCGTGCTCGGCGGCTACGTCGCGGCACTGATTGCCAGGCGCGGCGAGGTGCTGAACGGCGCCCTGGCTTCGTTCCTGTGCATTGCCTTCGGCATTTACGCCATGGCTTCGGGCAAGTCGAACGATCCGGCGGCGGTGCAGACCGCGCTAATCGTGATCAGTCCACTGCTGGGCGCCGCAGGCGGCTGGCTGCGGCTGAAGCAGCTGCAGCGGCGCGGCGGCGAGCGCTATGTGCCGGGGCGGCACAGCCACGCCTGAGTGAGCGGCGCGAGTCAGGCCGATTTGAGCGACAAGGCACGCAGCTGTTTCAGCTGCTCAGCGTTTTGCAGGCGATTGGCGCGGCGCAAGTCGGCCTCCGCGTAGCGACGCTTTTCCTCCGGCGTTTCGGTCAACAGCGGCGCCACCGGCCGCGGCTTGCCGTCGGGGTCGACCGCAACGAAGGTGAGGTAGGCAGAAAGAATGTGGCGGCGCTCGCCGCCGCCGATCGCTTCCGCTTCGACGCGCACACCCACTTCCATCGAGCTGTGCCAGGCCCGGTTGATGGCGGCATGCATCACCAGCACGTCGCCGCGCTGGGCCGGGGCCATGAAATGCACGGCGTCGACGCTGACCGTGACGGTGACGCCGCCGGCATGCCGGTCCGCCACCACCGCGGCAAGCCGGTCCATGTGCGCCATGATCAGGCCGCCGAAGACGGTGTCGTTGGAATTGAGGTCGTTGGGAAACACCATGTAGACCTGCTCGCGCACGATGGAGGCGGCGACGGTCTTGGCGGGGAGCAGCGGAGGGTTTTCCATGAGCGGAATGTTAGCCGAAACCCGGTAGGGGGGCCGGTGGCCGCCCGGGTTCCGAGGGGCGGGGGTGTCGGCGGCCCCACGGCGCCCCCGCGCGGAGCCCGCAGTGTCCCGCGGCGGGGGCGGCGCGGGGCCGCGGCGTGTGCAGCCGCGG
>JAMFRN010000212.1 GCA_026224805.1 Nevskia soli | reverse complement strand
GTATCGCGCAAGGCTTCGATCAGCCCCTCCGGGATGCCGCACAGGCCGAAGCCGCCCACCGCCAGGGTGATGCCGTCCGTGATGATGCCGTCCAGGGCCGCAGCGGCGCTGGGGTAAAGTTTGTTCACGCTTCCTCCCGTTGTGGTGAGGGCTGAGGTCGCCCGCTGCGCGGGCTGTGAGAAAGCAGGCTGGTCTGCCCGCCCCACTCCTTGCGCCTCACCGCTTCACTTTTCCTAGTTTACTGGCCGGTTCGCGGCCGAGCTTGCTCGACATCCAACGTCCGGTCTCGACCAGGGCATCGAGATCGACGCCGGTTTCCATGCCCATGCCCTGCAGCATGTAGACCAGATCTTCCGTGGCGACATTGCCGGTGGCGCCGCGCGCATAAGGGCAGCCGCCGAGACCGGCGACGCTGGCATCAACCGAGCGCACGCCTTCTTCCAGGCAGGCGTAGATGTTGGCCAGGGCCTGGCCGCGCGTATCGTGGAAGTGCACGGCGATACGCTGCATCGGCACCGCCTCCGCCACCGCGCGCAGCATGGCGCGCGCCTTGGACGGCGTGCCGACGCCGATGGTGTCGCCCAGGGAAATCTCCTCGCAACCCATCTCGGCCAGCGCCACGGATACGCGCACCACGTCGGTCAGCGATACCTCGCCCTGGTAGGGGCAGCCCAGCACGCAAGAGACATAGCCGCGCAGCGGCAGGCCCGCCGCCAGCGCCTGCTCGATCACCGGCCGGATGCGCTGCAGCGAGGCGGCGATGTCGCAATTGATGTTCTTGCGGTTGAAGGCGTCGGAGGCAGCGGTGAACACCGCGACATGGTCGGCGCCGGCGCGATGTGCGCGCTCCAGCCCCTGCAGGTTCGGTACCAGTACCGGATAGGCCACGCCGGGCTTGCGCTTCAGCCCGGCCAGCACCTCGGTGGCGTCGGCCATCTGCGGCACCCATTTCGGGCTGACGAAGCTGGTCGCCTCGATCACCGGCAGGCCGGCGTTGGCGAGCCGCTCGATCAGCTCAATCTTGACCGGCGCCGGGACACGGGCAGCTTCATTTTGAAGCCCGTCTCTGGCGCCGACCTCCACCAATCTAACGCGGTCCATTTAGGATTCAGCCAGGTAATGGTTCTTGATCCGGACGTAATGCTCCGCCGAATACTTGAGCTGCGCAATCTCCTGCGCCGTCAGCGGCCGCGCCTGCTGCGCCGGCGAGCCGCGATACAGATAGCCGGAGACGAGGCGCTTGCCCGGCGCCACCAGGCTGCCGGCGGCAATGAACACCTCGTCTTCCAGCACCGCCTCGTCCAGCACCCGCGCGCCCATGCCGATGAGACAGCGGTTGCCGATGCGGCAGGCATGCAGGATCACGCCGTGGCCGATGGTGACGTCCTCGCCGATCCGCAGGTCGGCGCCGCCCGGGCTGTAGGGGCCGTCATGGGTGACGTGCAGTACCGAGCCGTCCTGCACATTGCTGCGCGCGCCGATGCGGATGCGGTTGACGTCGCCGCGCACCACCGCCATCGGCCACAGCGACACGTCGTCGCCCAGCTCGACGTCGCCGATCAGCTGCGCGGCGGGGTCGACATAGACGCGCTGCCCCAGGCGCGGCAGCACGCCGCGGTACGGCCGGATCATGGGCGCGCCTTTCCCTGAGTTTTACTTGGGCGGTACATAAGTCTGGATCGAGGGCGGCTGCGCCGAGGTCGGCGCATTGCCCACGGTGACGCGGCGCACGAAGGCGTCGATCTTGTCCATCACATCGGCATAGCGCTGCAGCCGCACGGCGGTGACGTCGAGGATGCGGCCGTGATCGAGATCCGGGTAGATCACCTTGTCGGCGGCGCCACCGGCGCGCTTGACCCGATCGAACAGGCTGTTGGTGTTCTTGATGTCGACCGTCTCGTCCTTGCCGCCATGCATCAGCAGCAGCGGCGGATTGTTGCCGTCGACATAGAAGACCGGCTGGGTCTTCTCGTAGCTTTCCGGCGGCCCGAACAGGTCGCGCAGGTCCGGATCGGTCAGCGGCAGAAAGTCGTAAGGACCGGCCAAGCCGATCATGCCGCGCACCCAGGAGCGGTTGCCGCCCGCGCGCGCCAGGAATTCCGGGTCCAGCGTCAGCATCGCCGCGTCGTAGGCGCCGGTTGAATGGCCCATCAGTACGATGCGCGCCGGGCTGCCGCCGTAGCCGGCGATATGCTCGTGGGCCCATACCACCGCCTTGGCGTTGTCGCTGAGGATGTCCTGGTAGTGCGCCTGCGGGTACAGCCGATAATTCGGGATCACCGCGACGAAGCCGCGCGCCGCCAGCGCCTGACCGACGAACTTGTACTGCTCCTTGACACCCTCGCTCCAGCGGCCGCCGAAGAAAAACACCACCACCGGCGAGTTCGCCGCGTTCTGCGGCGCATAGACGTCCAGCTTCAGGCCGGTATCGTCGAAAGCTACGTTCTGGCTCAGCGCATAGCCCGAGTCCGACGCCGTGGCATTGAGAAATTGATTGCTGGAACAAGCGCTTAGAGCCAGCAAGCTGGCCATGACGAGTAACAGGGCGCGCACCGGGGCTTCCTCTGGGCTGAAACTGCGGGTCAAAGTGGAATAGTACCGCACCGCACCGGGGCAGCACATGCAATACTGGCCGCAGCCGAACGCATAAAAGACCTGGAAATACAGGATACCCGCATGACCCTCCACTACCTCATTCCGGCCGCGCTGGCGGCGCTGCTGCTCTATGCGGTGCTGATCTACAACGGCCTGGTGCAGCTCAAGAACGGCGTGGCCAAGGCCTGGAGCAATATCGACGTGCTGCTGAAGCAGCGCCACGACGAACTGCCCAAGCTGGTGGAGGCGTGCAAGGCCTACATGCAATTCGAGCGCGATACCCTGGAAGGGGTGATGCGCGCCCGCGCCGGCAGCCAGGCGGCGCGCGAGAAGGGCGATGTGCAGGGCGTGTCCGCGGCGGAAGGCGCCCTGCGCGCCGGCGTCGGCCGCATCGTCGCGACGGTGGAAGCCTATCCCCAGCTCAAAGCCAACCAGCAGATGGCCAGCCTGCTGTCGCGCATCACCGCGCTGGAAAGCGAGATCAGCGACCGCCGCGAGTTCTACAACGAGTATGTCGCCAACAACAATTGCCGCATCGGGCAGTTCCCCGACCTGATCGTGGCCCGGCTGTGCGGCTTCCGCGAAAAGGTTTCGTTGCAGTTCAGCGCCGAGGATACACAGGACGTCGATCTGCGCGCGCTGTTCCGCGCCTGACTCCCTCTCCCCGGATCTTGGTCACTGGCGGCATCCCCGAACTGAAGCTGGCGCTGGCCGCCGCCTGCGGCGCCGCCGTGGCCGCATGGTTTGGCTGGCACGACCTGCGCCGCGCGCGCGAACTGGAGGACACGCCGCAGTCGCGCATCCGCTCCGCCGCGCAGGGCTATGTGCAACTGCTCGGGCGCGCCCGGCTGATGCCCGGACCGCCCATCCTGTCGCCGCTGAGCGGCACGCCCTGCATCTGGTGGCATTGCCGCGTCGTCGACACCTCGGAGCGCTATAGCACGGTCATCATCGATGCGACCAGCGAAGACCTGTTCTACCTCAGCGACACCACAGGCGACTGCATCGTCGACCCGGTCGGCGCCAACGTCGAGCCCAATGTCTCGCGGCGCTGGCGCGGCCACGCGCAGAAGCCGCTGCGTCTGCCGCGTAGCCGCTGGGAGGCGTTCTTCACGCGCGGCAAATACCGTTACGTGGAACAACTGGTCACCGGCGACAGGCTGCTCACCGCCAAGGGCTGGTTCCGCACCCAATCGGCGGTGCAGGACGCGGACGAAGGCCGCGATCTGGCCGCCCTGCTGGGTGAATGGAAGCGCGACCGCCACGACCTGTTGCGCCGCTTCGACGCCAATCGCAACGGCCGCATCGATCCGGAGGAGTGGGAAAGCGCCCGCGCCGCCGCGCTGGAGGAAATCCGCGCGCAACGTGCCGAGCAGCAGATCCTGCCGGACCTCAACGTACTCGGCCAGCCGCCGGACCGCCGTGAATTCCTGCTCTCCGCCGTTTCGCGCCAGAGCTTGCTGGAGCGTTATCGCCGGCGCGGCCGCGCCCTGCTGGCAACCGCCGCGCTGGCCAGTCTCAGCCTGCTGCCGATCCTGTGCGGCCACGGCTGGAGCTGATCGTCCCCGCCGCCACACTTGAATTGAAGTCTGGCGGACAATAGCTTGTAAGACATCCCTTGAAATACTGAGCGAACCGCGCCCCATGGAAAATCCCCTGCTCGCCCCCGCCGCGCCCGGCGCCCTGCCGGCTTTCGACCGGATCCGGCCGGAGCACGCCGAGCCGGCGATTGACGGCGTCCTCGCCGACAACCGCAAGGCGCTGGACAGCCTGCTCGCCGCAGCGGGCGAACCCAGTTGGGAGGCCTTGATCGAGCCGCTGGAAGACATGGGCGACCGCATCTCGCGCGCCTGGGGGCCGGTGTCGCACCTGTTCGGCGTCACCTCCACCGCCGACTGGCGCAAGGCCTTCAACGCCTGCCTGCCGAAAGTCACCGAGTACGGCCTGGAGGTGTCGCAGAACGAAGCGCTGTTCCACGCTTACGAGCGGCTGAAGGCGCAGCCGGGCTTCGCCGCCTTCTCGCCGACGCGCAAGAAAGTGGTGGAGGATGCCCTGCGCGATTTCCGCCTCTCCGGCATCGCCCTGCCACCCGAGGAGAAGGCGCGCTACAAGGACATCGCCATGCGGCTGTCCGAGCTACAGAGCAAGTTCGAAGAAAACCTGATGGATTCGGTGCAGTCCTTCAGCAAGCACGTCGCCGACGACAGCCTGCTCGCCGGCATGACGCCGCAGGGCAAGGCCCAGGCGGCGGAGCGGGCCAAGGCAAAACAGCTCGAAGGCTTCCTGCTGACCCTGGACTTCCCCAGCTATGACGCGGTGATCAGCTACGCCGATAACCGCGAGCTGCGTAAAGAGCTGTACACCGCCTACGCCACCCGCGCCTCCGACCAGGGGCCGCGGGCCGGCCAGCACGACAATACCGCTCTGATGAGCGAGATCCTGGCGCTGCGCCACGAGGAAGCCCGGCTGCTCGGTTTCAAGAATTTTGCCGAGCTGTCGCTGGAAACCAAGATGGCGGAATCGCCCGACGCGGTCGAGCGCTTCCTGCTCGACCTCTCCGGCAAGGCCCGCAAGTTTGCCCAGGCCGAACTGGACGAGCTGAAAGCCTATGCCCAAAAGCGCGACGGCCTGAACGACTTCCAGCCCTGGGACGCGGCCTATTACTCGGAGAAGCTGAAAGAGGAGAAGCTGGGTTTCTCCGAGGAGCAGCTGCGCCCCTACTTCCCCGCGCCGCAGGCCATCAAGGGCATGTTCACCCTGGTCGAGCGCCTTTACGGCGTGAAGATCGAGCGCGTGAACCACGTCGCCACCTGGCACAAGGACGTCACCACCTACGTCCTGCGCGAAGCGGACGGCAGCGACATCGGCCTGTTCTACCTCGACCCCTATGCGCGCCAGGACAAGCGCGGCGGCGCCTGGATGGACGAATGCCTGGGCCGGCGCCGCACGCATAGCGGCTTGCAGCTGCCTGTGGCCTACCTGACCTGCAACTTCGCCCCGCCGCTGGGCAATGACCCCGCGTTGCTGACCCATGACGAAGTGCTGACCCTGTTCCACGAGTTCGGCCACGGCCTGCATCACCTGCTGACGCGGGTCGACGAAGCCGCCGTGTCCGGCATCCGCGGCGTGGCCTGGGATGCCGTCGAGCTGCCCAGCCAGTTCATGGAGAACTGGGCTTACGATCGCGATACGCTCAACGGCTTCGCCCATCACTGGCAGACCGGCGCGGCGATTCCGGACGAGTTGCTGAAGAAGCTGCAGGCCAGCCGCAGCTTCCAGTCCGGCCTGGCCACCGTACGCCAGATCGAGTTCTCGCTGTTCGATCTGCGCCTGCATCGCGACTACAAACCTGAGGCCGGCGCCCGCGTGCTGGAGACTCTGAACCAGGCGCGCAGCGAGGTCAGCGTATTCCCGCCGCCGGCCTGGAACCGCATGCCCAACAGCTTCTCCCACGTCTTCGCCGGCGGTTATGCGGCCGGTTACTACAGCTACAAGTGGGCCGAGGTGCTGTCCGCCGACGCCTTCGCCGCATTCGAGGAAAGCCACTTCTCGCCGGAAACCGGGCATCGCTTCCGCGATACCGTGCTGTCCAAGGGCGGCTCAGAGGACGCGATGGATTTGTTCATCGCGTTTCGCGGGCGCAAGCCGAGCGTGGAACCGCTGCTGCGGCACTCCGGCCTGACTGCTAGTTAGCCAGCAGATATTCAATTTGATTGCCAGCCCCGTCGCGCAGTACTGTAGCTGCGCTAGGTAGATTGTTGCCTGCCCCAAACAAAGGGACCATGAATGGTAGAGAGCAAGACGGGGAATGCCCCTCTACAAGGGTATTTGTTTGGGGAAAGACGGTTCAAAACGCTCACCCATCTACTGGGTCCGCAATCGATGAATGCTTTCACCAAGAATGGCTCGACCAAGCAGTAGCGATTGCTCGCCGAATTAGAGATTTACGCAAACTTTATGCTCTTATTGAAGAAGCACGATTGCGCGGGGACACTTTTCGACTCGGGGACTTGAGTCAGAAGAAACTGCCGTTACGCGGTGTGTACATATTTTTGGACCCGTCCGAAAGAAATTTCATCGATGACGGCCCAAGAATTGTGAGGGTGGGGACACATGCAGTTAGCTCTGGATCAAAATCCACATTAAAAGCGCGCCTTAGAAACCACTTGGGCACACTAGAAGGCAGCGGCAGTAATCGAGGTTCAATATTTCGATTACACGTTGGACGAGCAATGCTCGTTTCTGATGGACAAGAGCATCAACTGCCTTCATGGGGAATGGGGCAAGATGCCCCGCAGCACACCAGAGATACAGAGCAACTTCATGAGTTGCGCGTAAGCAGCTATCTAAAATCCCTGGAGGTATTCGTAATTCCCATCGACGACCCCCCTTCAAAAGACAGCATGAGAGCAGCCGTAGAATCACAATTGATTGCTCTGTGTTCAGAAAATCTAGAACCTATAGACAAGCCAAGTTTATCGTGGCTTGGACATAGCTCTCCGATGGAATCAATTGTTTATTCAGGGCTATGGAATCTCAGGGACGTTGGGCGCCAATATATGTCCGAAGGAAAGGGATCAGTTAGCACAGTCGCTAAAATACTAGAAAAGGCAATGTAGTAGCCGGACACAATCATCGGGTTATCTCCGCTCGGCAGCATTAAACGATCATCTGTTTTTAAGCCGATACAGTATTTGTCTAATGCCCTGGCATACCCCAGTTCAAATGCAGTGCCTTCATCAATAGTGCGTCCATCTAGTACCGCCACCAAGCAATCCGATGCGCCGATTGCTCTAATATCCCCTTGATAAACAATCTCTCTAGCGATGTCTATCGGCTGACCGTCAGCGATCAACTGCTTCAGTAATTTGCCGTCTCGTTGCGGAACAAATACGTCAGCGAACGCTTTAATGTGTTCCGCAATTGCAAGATTCAACGATCGCTCGGCATCGTTGAATAATGGGGCCGCGAGATAAACCTTTAAGACATCATGACAGTGACAGTCACGCTATACGACATCCCGCTGCAGCGAATCGACGGTGAGAACAGCAGCCTTTCCGGCTACCGCGGCAAGGTGCTGCTGGTCGTCAACGTGGCGTCCAAGTGCGGCCTTACGCCCCAGTACGAAGGCCTGGAAACCCTTTACCAGGACAAGCGCGCGCAGGGGCTGGAAGTGCTCGGCTTTCCCGCCAACAACTTCGGCGGGCAGGAACCCGGCAGCGACGCCGAGATCAGCGAGTTCTGCACGCTCAAGTTCGACGTGCACTTCCCGATGTTCTCGAAGATTTCAGTGCTGGGCCAGGATCAGCATCCGCTATACGCGCAGCTGGTGGCGCAGCAGCCCGCCGCCACCGGCGATGGCCCCTTCCGCGAAAAATTGAAGACCTACGGCATCAACCCGGCGAACCGCAGCGATGTGCTGTGGAACTTCGAGAAATTCCTCATCGGCCGCGATGGCGCGGTGAAGGGCCGCTTCTCACCCGACATCGCGGCGGACGATTCGCGCTTGCTCGCCGCCATCGACGCGGAGCTGGCACAGGCCTGAAACGGCTAGCAGCCCGATCAGCAGCACCACGACGCCGTGGACCTGCAGCAGGCCGCTCATTGGCGGACAGCCGACTGGTGCGCCTGCTCCTTCTGGTACAGGGCGAACTCCTCGCTCACCGCCCGCCCCACCGCCGGGCGCTGCAGCATGCGCTGGTAGTAGGCGGCGACGGCAGGCCAGGGTGTGAGCTTCAGCCCGACGGCGGCGGACCAGTTGAGGATGGTGGTGAGGTAGGCATCGGCGATGCTGAAGCGGTCGAGCACGAACTCGCGCCCCGCCAGGTGTTTCTGCAGGCAATCCATGCGCAGCGGAATCTTGTCGCGCGCGTAAGCTTTCACCGCCTCCGGCGCCTTGGGGTCGAGCAGCGGCATGTACACCGCCTTGTGCAGTTCGGTGCCGATGAAGCCCAGCCACTTCTGCAGCTGCGCCCGCGCCATGCCGCTGGCGGGAGCCAGCTGCGCCGCCGGCAGGCATTCAGCAACGTATTGCAGGATGGCGCTGTTCTCGGTCAGCAGGGTGCCGTCGTCGACTTCCAAGGTCGGCACCTGGCCCATCGGATTGATGGCCAGGAAGTCCGAGCCGTCCTCCAGGCGCTTGGTTTTAGTGTCGGCATAGAGATACTCGATGTCGGCGCCAGCCTCGTAGAACGTGATGCGGCTGGCGAGCGAGCAGGCCAGCGGGGAGAAGTATAGTTTCATTGGCAGTTTCATTGCGGGGTCCTCCGGTTTTTGTACAAGTTGATACAATAATACCGGCCCCATAAATATTGTTCAATATGGTACAAAACACTCAGCCGCGGCCGCGCGGACGCCCGCGCGCCTACGACCGGCAGCAGGCGCTGGCGCAGGCGCGCGATGCGTTCTGGCAGGCCGGCTTTGCCGCCACCTCGATGGACGACCTCAGCGCCGCCACCGGGATGAACCGGCCCAGCCTCTATGCCGCGTTCGGCGACAAGCAGCAGCTCTATCTCGAACTGCTCGAGCGCTACATCGTCGCGGCGAATCAAGCCATTGCCGTGGAATTCGAGCAGGACCAGCCGCTGGCCAGGACGCTTACCCGCTTCTACCGCTACGCCCTGGCGCTGTACCTGCCCGAGGAAGGCCCGCCACGCGGCTGCTTCCTGACCGGCACCGCGGTAAGCGAGGCGGCAGCCAATCCGCAGGTGCGGGAAAAGCTGTTGACCGGATTGAGCGGCTTCACCCGCGCGCTGGAGCGGCGCCTGCGGCGGGCGCGGGACGAAGGCGAGATCGAGGCGCAGGCGGATCCGGCCGCGCTGGCCGACATTGCCTCGGCGGTGCTGCACTCCCTGGCGGTGCGGGCGCGCGCCGGAGACTCCCGCGTGGCGCTGAATGCCACGATCAAGACAGCGATCGGGCTGATCTGCGGCAGCGCCCAGCGCCGGAACGCCCGCCGCGCCAGCCACGCCTAGACAGCCGCCGCTTCCTGCGCCGCGCTCTTAACGAACCGGCAGCAGCGAGGCCGCGTGTCGCGCGGCGCGGCGGCCGGAGAAAATGCAGTCGGCGTAGGACAGACCGCTGACGTAGATGTTGGAACAGATGCCGATGGCATTGCGCCCGGCGGCGTAGAGACCGCCGATGGCCTTGCCGCCCGCATCCAGCACCAGCCCGCTCGCCTCTTCGACCTTCAGCCCGCCAACGCTCATCGTCGCCATCGGCAGCAGGCGGCTGTCGATCGAGGCGTCGATGGCGTAGAACGGCGCCTCGCCCAGCTCGGCCATTTCATCGGGGCGCTTCTCCAGCGGATCGGGCTGTTCGCCGCGCGCATAACGGTTGTAGTTGTCGACACTGCGCCGCAGCGTGTCGCGGTCGAAGCCGATTTTGTCGGCCAGGGCATCCAGGCTCGGCGCCTTGTGGCAGTTGAACAGCAGGTTGAGCATCGCCACGTCGCGCTGGAACGGCACGATTTTCGGATCGCGCGCCTGCTGGAACGCCTGCTTGCGCAGGCGCGCATCGAGCACGATCCAGGCCTTGCCGTTTTGTTTCTCGACGATGGCGTCGCCCAGCGAAGCGCCGTACAGCGTCTCGTTGACGAAGCGCTCGCCGCGCTGGTTGAGCATCATGCCCTGGGCCCAGGCCTTGGGCGGGTTGATGAAGCGCCAGGCGCTGATGCGGTTCATCAGGTCGAGCTTGCCGCCGGCGGAAGCACCGAGCACCAGGCCGCTGCCGTTGTCCCCGAGAGTGCCGTTGGGCAGGCCGCTGGCATAGGGCGCCGCGTAGTGCCTGACAATGGCCGGATTCATGATGAAGCCGCCGGCCGACAGCACCACGCCGCGCTTTGCGCGGAACCAGCGCGGCTGGCGGTGCCGCGCCTCGATGGCCTGGGCGCGGCGCAGGTACCAGCTGCCGATGGCATAGGTGAACCAGGCCAGCGGAAAGCTCGGCGGCAGCGCCGCGATCCATTTCGCCGCCTGCGCGGTGTAGCGGCCGAAGCGCTGCGCCTCGGCGCTGCCGGCGGGAATCTGCAGGGCCTTCACCCCCACCACCTGCCCCGCCGCGTCCACCGCCAGCTGCCGCACCTCGGCATATTTCTGGAAACTCAGGCCGAGCCTGAGCGCGGCGTCGCGCAGCGGCTCGTAGATGCCGAAGCCCAGACCCCAGGCCTTCTTGCCGTTGCGCACGAACACGCGGTGGCCGCGCGCCGCCGGCTTCGCCCGCCGCGCATAAGGTGCGGCGAGCGAGCTGTCCGGGTGATAGAGGAAATAATCCAGCGGCGGATAGGAGGTCTTTTCCTTCCACACCTTGCTGTTGAGCTTGACGCCGTGGCCGATCATCCAGTCCACCGTCTGCACGCTCTCCTCGCAGAAGCGGCGCAGGGTCTGGTCCTGCACCACGCCGCCGACCTCGATGTGCAAGTACTTGTACATCTCCTCCACCGAGTCCTGCTCGCCCGCCTCGCGCTGCACGGCGGTGCCGCCGCCGGCGTAGTAGATGCCGCCGTTGGCGGCGCTGGAGCCGCCGCCGTCGTAGCGGTCCAGGGCGATCACCTTGAGGCCCTGCTCCACGCCCTCCAGCGCGGCAGCCACGCCGGCGCCGCCGAGGCCCACCACCACCAGATCGGCGCTCTCGTCCCAGGCGTGCCGCTCGGGATCGGCCAGCCGCAACGGCGGCTCGATCTGCAGGCCCCATTCGGCACCGTGGGGGGCATTGGTGTTCATCGTGGCTTCCTCGAACCGGGATATCGGGAGCAGACGATGGCACCGCGGCACCACAGCGGCGTCGTCCTGACGGACGACGCCGGCTGGAGCGCATCGCGCAGGGCGGCCTGTGGCCGCCATGGTTCCACGCAGCAGCCAGGCGGGCGGGCGGCCACAGGCTGCCCTTACGCCGGGTCTCACTTTCCCGTTGAAGGAAGTGCCATCAAGGCCGGCTTGCTTTTTCCTCAAGCCCCTTTTAATATTTCATTTATGAATTATTTCTGTATGAGATATTAATAACTGTATGAGATTGCGCCGCGCCATCACCCTCGTACTGAGCTTCGCGCTGGCCGCCTGCGCCGAACTGCCGGGCGGCGGCACGCGCGCCCAGCGCCTCGATGCGCAGTCGCTCGACGGCGGCTCCGCGCTGCGCGCGGCGAGCGCGGATGCGGCGTGGCCGGATACTACGTGGTGGCAGGCCTACGGCGATGCGCAGCTCGACCAGCTGGTGCGCCAGGCCCTGGCCGGCAACCCGAGCCTGCGCGTGGCCCAGGCCCGCGTCGACCAGGCTCAGGGGCTGGCCGCCATCGCGCGCAGCGGCACCCTGCCGCAGGTGGATGGCGAGGCCGGCCTGACCCGCACCTATTTCACACATGAGGAACTCACGCCCTCGTTCACCCAGGCCAATACCTTCTGGAACAACGAGGTCCTGCTCAAGGCCTCCTACGATCTGGACCTCTGGGGCAAGAACCGCAACAGCCTCGATGCGGCGCTCGACTCGGTGCATGCCGGCGAAGTGGAAGTGCGCGCGGCGCAGCTCTCGCTGGCCACCGCGGTGGTGCAGGGCTATGTGCAGCTGTCGGCGCAGTACGCGCTGCGCGATGTGGCGCAGGCCAACCTGGAACGGCAGCAGAAGGTTCTCGATATTGCGCGGCGCCGTTACAAGGCCGGCCTGGGCACGCAGCTCGAAGTGAACCAGGCGACGACGGTGCTGCCGGAAAGCCAGGCGCAGATCGAGGGCATCGACGAGACCATCGCCCTGCAGCGCAACCAGCTCGCCGCGCTGGCCGGCAAGGGCCCGGGCGACGGCGAGAAGATCGTGCGCCCGACCCTGACGCTGGCGCATGCCGCGCAGATCCCCGCGGCCCTGCCCGCCGGCCTCGTCGGCCACCGCCCGGACGTGGTGGCGCAGCGCTGGCGGGTGGAAGCGGCGGCGAAGGACATCGAGGTGGCCAAGGCGCGCTTCTATCCGGACGTCAATCTGGTCGCCTTCGGCGGCCTGGATACGCTCAGCTTCAGCCAGATGTTCACCAACAGCGCCCTCACCGGCGGTTTCGGCCCAGCGATCAGCCTGCCGATCTTCGAGGGCGGCAAGCTGCGCGGTAACCTGCGGGCACAGAATGCCGGCTACGACATCGCGGTGGAGTCCTACAACAGCGTGGTGATCGGCGCGCTGCGCGAGGTGGCGGACCAGGTCATCAGCCTGCGCTCGCTGGCCAGGCAACTGGAGCGGACCGACGCGGCCCTGGCCTCGGCGCAGACCGCCGACAATCAGGCCGAGCAGGGTTTCCGCGCCGGCCTCACCGATTACCTGAGCGTGCTCAACACGCAGGCGGAACTGTTGGTGCAGCAGCGCAACCGCGCGCAGATCGTGGCGCGCCAGCTGCAAGCCTACGCGGCGCTGATGAAGGCGCTCGGCGGCGGCTTCGAGGAGCCGGCGCAGACACGGACGGCGAAGGGCGAACAGGTACAGCCATGATCAGCGACGATCACAACCCCGGCATGCCGCCGGATCTGCACGGCGACAGCTTCAGCGAAGTCGAGCATCGCATCGAAGTGACCCGGCGGCGCCTGCCCGGCTATCCGCTCGATCACGTCCGCCTGGCGCGCCTGATCACCCATATCCAGAAGCTGCAGACCGAGCTGTGCAACGAGGTGCTGAAGCCGTTCGAGCTGAACTTCGTCACCTATACCGCGCTGATGATGATGTACGGCTCGGAGGACCAGACCTCGACCCCTTCGGAACTGAGCAGCGCCACCGGCGAAAAGCCCACCAACGTCACCCGCATCTGCGACGAGCTGCTGCGCAAGGGCCTGATCGAGCGCTATCCCTCGACCTCGGACCGGCGGCGGGTGGTGCTGCGCCTGACCGCCCAGGGCGAGCGCCTGGTGGAGCAGTACCAGCCGAAAATCTGGGAAGCCATGGACCAGCTCTACAGCAAGCTGAGCAAGGCCGAATTGCAGCAGGTCACCAGCCTGCTGCGGCGGACTTTGGCCTGATGTCCGCCACACCGTTGCCGGCGAAACCCACCGCATCGACCCCGACCTGGGGCGAAGCCTGGCGCGACTGGCTGGGCAGCGAGGTGCCCGCCTGGATCTTCGTCGCCAAGACCATCTTTGCCGCGCTGCTGGCGCTGTGGATCGCCTTCCGCCTCGGCTTCGACTCGCCGCGCAGCTCGATGCTCACCGTGTTCATCGTGGCGCAGCCGCAGACCGGCCTGGTGCTGGCCAAGAGCTTCTACCGCATCATCGGCACCATGGCGGGCTGCCTGGCCACCTTTGTCCTGGTAGGCCTGTTCGCACAGCAGCGCGAGCTGTTCCTCGCGGCGATGGCGGTATGGGTCGGCCTGTGCACCACCGGCGCGGCGCTGTACCGCAACTTCCGCGCCTACGCCTTCGTCCTCGCCGGCTATACCGCCTGCCTGATCGGCTTTCCCTCGGCCCTGCACCCGGAGACGGTGTTCAACACCGCGGTGTCGCGCGTGTCGGAGGTGATGCTGGGCATCCTCTGCGCCGGTGTGGTGGCCGACCTGGTGCTGCCGCGGGCCCTCGGCGCCTCGCTGGTGGCGATGGTGCGCGGCAGCTACCGGGAATTTCTCGGCTTCGTCACCGGCGCCCTGCGCGGCCATCTCGACCACGACGCCATGGAACGCTCGCACGACCACTTCGTCGCCAACGTCATCGCCTTCGAGGCGCAGCGCGACGCCGCCTATTTCGAAAGCCCGGATGCGCGGGTACGCAGCGACCGCCTGCGCCTGCTCAACGCCGGCTACATGTCGTCCGCCACCAGCGTGCACATGCTGCACCAGATGATGCAGCGCCTGCGCCGGCTCGGCCGCCATCGCGTACTCGACCAGCTGGCGCCGCTGTACCAGGCGCTGGCCACCGAATTGATACCGGAGGAAGGCCTGATGCCGGCCACCGCCGCCGAAGCGGCGCCGCTGGCGCGGCGCATCGCGGTATTCCGCGCGCAGCTGCCGCAGCGCATCGCCGCGGCGCGCAGGGCGGTCGAAAACGACGGCGACAAGGCCGAGCTGCTTGATTTCGACAGCGCCGCCGATCTGCTGCTGCGCTTCACCGAGGAGATGGACGAGTACACCACCAGCTACGTCGCCCTGTCCCATCCCGGCACCCGCGCGCATCGGCGCGCGCCGTCCTATGTCGCCCACACCGACTGGATCACCGCGCTGCTCAGCGGCGTGCGCGCCACCGTGGCGCTGCTCTCGGTCAGCGCCTTCTGGATCGCCTCGGCCTGGCCCAGCGGCGCCGGCGCCGCCACCATCGCCTGCGTCTTCTGCTGCCTGTTCGCCGCCGCGCCGTCGCCGGTGCTGGCGGTGCGCGGCCTCAGCGTCGGCTTCATCTGGGGCCTGCTCGCCGCCTTCGTCTGCGCCTTCGTGGTGCTGCCGCCGCTGGACGGCTTCCCCCTGCTGGCGGCGGGCATGACGCCGTTCATCATGGTCGGCATCAAGCTGCTCACCAATCCGCGCACCGCCGGCATCGGCGCCGGCTACAACATCATGTTCGGCAACATCATCGGGGTGGAGAACATCACCCGCTTCAATCCGCTGCCGGTGCTCAACGACGGCTTCGCGTCCCTGCTCGGCGCCGGCGTCGCCGCGCTGGTCTTCGCCCTGCTGGTGCCCGCCGAAACGCGCCGCCTGCGCCTGCACATGGTGCGCAGCCTGCGGCGGCGCGTGCTGCTGGCCTGCTTCGGCGGGATGTCCGGCCTGCGCCACCGCTTCGAGAACAGCACGCGCGACCTGCTCGGCCAGCTGCTGGCCGGGGCCGACCGCGCCGCCGGCGAGGACCGGCGCCTGCTCGCTCGCGCCCTGTCGGTGCTGGAAGCCGGTCACGCCATCATCGACCTGCGCGAAGCCGCCGCCCTCGGCACGCTGGCCGTCGGCAGCCGCGCCGCCCTGCACGCCAGCGTGCGCGCCCTGGCGCGCCTGTTCGCCAAGCCGACGCAGCAGCGGCGCGAGCAGGCACTCGAGGGCGTGGCGCGCGCCACCGGCCGCATCGAGGCGGCGCTGGAAGCCGGCGAAGTCGACGCCGCCGAGCGCGCCGCCCTGAAGCGCGGCCGCGTCGGCCTGCACCTGCTGCGCACCCTGCTGCTCGACGACGAAACCTTCGCCTCGCTGTCCGCGGTGGAAAATCCCGCGGCCACTACCGCATCCGGAGCCACCCATGCCGCGTGAAATCGACCTGCTCGGCTTTTACATGCCGACCCTGCTGCCGGTCTTCATCCTCGCCTTCGCCCTGCAGTGGCTGATCGACTCGCTGCTCGGCCGGCTCGGCTTCTACACCCATGTATGGCATCCCTCCCTGTTCCGCTTCAGCCTGTTCGTCTGCCTGTTCGGCGCGATGGGGCTGGCCTTTTACCGTTGAAGACGTTCCGCTGAGCCCGTTCCGCCGAGACTCCCCATGAATCCGAAATCCCTGCTGCGCTTCCTCCTCACCGGCGCCATCTTCGCCGTCGCCATCGTGGTGGCGATCGCACTGTGGCGGCACTACATGTATTCGCCCTGGACCCGCGACGGCCGCGTCCGGGCCGACGTGATCAGCGTGGCGCCCGACGTGTCCGGCATCGTGGTGGACGTGCCGGTGCACGAGAACGAGCTGGTGCGGCGCGGCGACGTGCTGTTCCACGTCGACGCCGAGCGCTATCGCATCGCCCTGGCCCAGGCCGAGGCCGCGGTGGCCGCGCGCAAGATCGACTACGAGCTGAAGACCCGCGAAGCGAAGCGGCGCGCTTCCCTCTCCGGCGTGGTGGTGTCGAGCGAAAGCCAGGACTCATCCGCCTCCTCGGCCAGCGCCGCGGCGGCGCAGTACCAGGAGGCGCAGGCGGCGCGCGACACGGCGGCGCTGAACCTGCAGCGCACCGCGGTGCTGGCGCCGGTGGACGGCTACGTCACCAACCTCGACGTCTTTGCCGGCGACTACGCCAGCGCCGGGCGCGCGGTGCTGGCGATGATCGATAGCCATTCGTTCCGCATCAACGGCTACTTCGAGGAGACCAAGCTGCCCTACATGCGGGTGGGCGACGCGGTGAGCATCCTCATGATGAGCGGCGGGCCGACGCTGCATGGCCACATCGAAAGCCTGGCGCGCGGCATCACCGACCGCGACAACCCCAGCGGGCCGCGCCTGCTGGCCGACGTCAATCCTACTTTCAACTGGGTGCGGCTGGCGCAGCGCGTGCCGGTGCGCATCGCCTTCGACCAGATTCCCGACGGCGTGGTGCTGGCTTCCGGCATGACCTGTACGGTGATCGTCAAACCGCACGGCATGCAGGCTGCCGCACCAACCAATTCACAGAACGATACTGCCACGGCGCCGAAGTCCCCATAAGAAAACGCCCGCGCAAGGCGGGCGTTTTCCAGTCGCACTGCAAGCGCGATCAGTGCGCCGTCGAGGTCGCAGTGGAGGTGGCGGTGCCATTGTTGTTGGCGGAAGAGCCGACCACCACGCCGATCACAGCAGCGATGCCGGCGGTGATGCCGGCCCCGACCAGGAGGCTGCCGCCGGCCGCGGCCGATGCGGCGGTGGCGCCGCCGGCGGCCACTCCGCCCTCGACCACCACCGCGTCGGCATCGGTGGTGAGGAAGGCCGGCAAAAGTCCGAGCAGATACTGGCTACCATCGGCCAGGGTGATGACAGCCTGACCGGCGCTGAGCGTGACCGAGTTGCCGGTGAAGGAGGTGACGGTGATCTGGCCCTGGTTGACCCCGCTGACCACGGCGCCGACCAGGCTTTTGCCCGCCGGCACCGCCTGCGTCACCGTCGTATCGGACATGCAACTCTGCTCGCACATGGCGATTTCATAGTCGGTACCGCGAATGCCCATGGTCGCCACCGGCGTGCTCATCAGGTAATGGCTGTAATCGGCATGCGCCACCAGGCCGCTGACCGCGCGCAAGCCGCCCTTGAGCAGACGGAAGAAGGTGGAATCCGGCTCGGTCGCGGCGGTGGCGGCCTGCAGGGGCGCCAGCGCTTCGCGCGGCGCCGGGGCGGCAGCCGATGCCGCGCCGGCGCTGTACTTGTACTTTTCGATCTGGAACCTGCTGTTCGGCCGCAGCAGCACCGAGCCCTGGTCGGTGAAGCGGATCATGGCGTAGCTGGCGGCGCCGGTTTCAACGATGTCGCCGCCATAAACCGGGTCACCCTTGGCCAGGGCATGCGCCGGGGTGTTCGGGCCGCTGGCCTGTGCCTGCCCGTTGAGCAGGCCCACATTGCCGGCCAGGGCGCTTTGCGCCAGAGCCCCGCCCGGCGCCAGCGCGGCCAGGGTGAATGCGGAAATAAACACAAAAAAACGCGCGAAACGCATGATTGTCCCCATCCCCATTAGTAATATGCAGCACTCCCTCTCGGGATCATCCCAGTATCGCCGATACCCCACAATAAACATTGTGTACTCATTCACAATAATTCCGCGGATCGCATACCCCCGGCGACCGCCCCAGCCCATGCAAGGATCGGCTCCGTGAAAATCACCACCTGAAGTCGGCATTGGCGTTTCAGACGATCTCATGAAATCTCAGATACTAAATAATTCGATTTAAGAACAATATGTTACGATCCAACGACGTCTCACACGGCCTAAAGCCATTTCTTGGAATCTTGACCGATTGGGGGTATGACTTTGCTAGGGCTCCGCGATGCTCTCCACCCTCAAAATCAAAACCGCAAAGCCTGCAAGCGTGCATTGGCGATTGACCCAGGTATTGCACTGGGTGCTGACCCACCCTCAATCCATCGATACTCACGGCGCCCGTGCCTCTTGTCGTCCTTTTCCTGGATCAGTGTTCGGCGCATATATGGGTCAAATCCCCATGCACGCATTCACACAGGGCCCATGTAAATCGCCTGCGGTCGATCGAAAAGACTGACTACACCAATAAGCTGTCCCGCATCAATGTTCCTACTCTGATCATTACGCTTGAGCAGGATCGCCTGATCGAACGGCAGGCCGCGGAGATCATTGTGACTCCGCACATTATCTGGCGGACTTTTCCGCAAGCTATTTGGCGCAGTTTGAGGGGAGCCACTACGACTGTGCTCAGCAGGCCGGTCTCAATGCTCCACCAAGCCGGGCCGGCCCTATCAGCCCGAGGCGGACGCTCGACCCGCGCGATTCCGGTGCGTCATGCGGACACTCGCGTTCCGCGTACATGCTTCCCGTGACATTGCTCCGAGACGCGCTCTCCGTCCGTATGCGATCCCTCCCCCCCCGCAATGTGCGCGAGTCAAGGGCCAATCAATCCGCTTTCTTTTGGGTATTCGAAAGCCGTGGTTGGAAATGCTCGAACTCGAATCCGGCGGGGCTCGAGTTCGTTGGTTGGAATCGCACCCGGTGGCTCTACCTACCAGTGAGTCCGTTTCTAGATTCCACAGGCCTGAGAAAAGCCGGCAGGTCAACTTGCCGTGAGGCTGGAAACGGCAAACGACACTGGGGGAGGTCCACCGTGTCTGCCGAGGCTACCCCGCAACGCACAGTGAGGCCTATGGCAGTCATTGCCGGTGCTGGCTGCGATATTCTCCCGGCGAATGCCCCACCCAGCGCCGGAACGCGCGCGTAAAGCTGGCAGTATCCGCATAGCCCAGTTGGAGGGCCATTTCGTCCAGCTTCATGTTGGTGGATTGCAGCAACCGTTCAGCAAGCATCTTGCGCTCTTCCTCGACGACGCCGCGAAACGTCATGTTCTGCTCCTCCAGCTTTCGTCGCAGACTGCGATCGGACATCGCCAACTGATGCGCCACATCCTCGAGCGAGGCCGCCAGGCCCAGCGACCCCAGCAGTTGAGCCCGCACTTGCCCCGTCACGCCGGAGGTCTGTCGCAGCTTGAGTTGGGACCGGCATTGTTCGTCAAGCAAGCGAACGAGATTCGCGTCGTACATCGGCAACCTGCGTTCAGCATCCGCGCGACGCAGGATCAGCGCATTGCGTGACCGGTTGTAAAGCGGCGCGATGCCTCCGAGGGCCGCGATCTGCGGGGCGTAGTCAGGCGCGGGGCCGCTGTATTCCAGGGCTTCAATGTCGATCCCGGCCAAGCTGAGCTCCTTGAGGAGGTTGATGCCGGTCGCGGTATCTCGCTCCAGCAGAAACTGTCGGAGGTGCTGGGGGATGGGCTCGGGGTCGACGAGCCAGCCGAAGTCTTCCGCGTCGTCGAGCAGGCTGAAGCGGCAGTACGCCGTGCTCAGCGGCAGGTAGCGAACCGCGCGCTGCATGGCCTCGCGCAGCGTGCGGCTACTGCGCAGCGCAAAACCCCAGATGCCGAAAGTCGACACGTTGTACTGGAGTCCCAACTCGAAGCCCAGCGCCGGGACGTGTGGCAGGGCCAACATCAAATTTTCGACCAGGCGCATTTCCTGTTGCCGGGTAATCAGGGCATCGGCGTCGTGTAGATCTTTTTTGTCAATGCCGGTGGCGAGCAGGCAGGTTTCGATGTCGACGCCGTAGCGGGCAGCAAGATTGATCATCACCTGACTGATGACAACCGGATGAAGGAACGTTGCTGCTGATGACATGGCCTCTCCTGTGCCAAGGCAGTCTATCTGCTTGTCGCGGGGTGCAGGCGCGCCTGGTCGGATCCACCGTGGCCGGAAATGCACTGAACGAGGACGCGAATGCCCTGTGAGCGCCATTTGTCGAGGGCTAGACTCCAAGCTACAGAAAGTGAAGGGGAAGGGGAAAGGGAACATGAATCAAGAGCTGGTGGCGCTTAACCGTCAGGCCATTGCAGCAGCCCAAGAGGAAATGGGCGCACTCGCGTGGGGCACGGTCAGTCTCGTCGTAATTGTGCTGTTCGCGTTTGTTGCCAATCTGTGGCTGTTTGCAACGGGCTGGATGCCGCTTTGGGCCGCGGCTCCGATCTATGCCGTTCTGACGTACTTGTCCTATACACCGCTGCACGAGGCCGCACACGGCAACATAAACGGTGAACACGGTCGGCTCCGATGGCTGAACGACTGGTGCGGCTACCTAGTCGCCCCCTTCATCCTGATTCCTTATGCCTCGCACAAGATCGAGCATTTCACACATCACCGGTACACGAACCAGGCGGGCAAGGATCCGGACCACGTGGTCAGCAGCATGGGTGATGGCCTCATGGGCTTCGTCACCGGCGGCCTGAGGATGCTTTGGACGCAGAACAGCTTCCTGTTTGCTGGCCACTGGAGCGGGATGTCGCTCCGCGAGCGCGCGGTGTTCGGAGTCGAAATCGTCGTTTCCCTTGGGTGGCGCGTGACGTTTCTGGTGTGGATGGCGAGCGGGGACGCGGTCTTTCTGCTGGTCGCGGGCTATCTGGTTGGGGCTTTTTTCCTGGTGTACTGGTTTGCCTACCGTCCGCATGCGCCGTACCAGAGTACCGCCCGCTACCGGAACACCAATAGTCTGATCATGCCGAAGTGGATGAAACCGCTTGAGTGGTTCTGGCTGGGGCAGAACCTGCATTCAATCCATCATCTGTTTCCTAGGGTGCCGTACTACCGATATCACGCGCTGCACCGCCGCATCGAGCCGATCATGCGCGCGCACGGCACGCCGATCATCGGCATCTTCACGCGCAACTAGGTCCGGGAACTGGGCGAATGCGCCGGCTAGAGCCGGCCGCGCTGCCGTGAAAGCAGTTCGATGAGCTTTCCCGGCGCGACCGCCGGGTAGAACAACCAGCGCTGCCGCCCGCGGCTGGCGGGCCAACCCTGGCAAACCATGCGCGCGGTAGCCGGCCACCCAGCGCTGCGCCGTCCGAAGGGGGATTCCGGCCTCGCGGGCTGCGGATGCGAGCGGAAGACCGCCTTCAAAATGGTATTGGAGGAGTCGATAGCGATCGAGCGCATCCGCCCGTTCCGATTCCTCGATCTCCGTAAGTTTGCGCACCCGGCCGCCCTCATGCTGCGCCAGATAATGTGCGGAATCTTACGCCAAATAATCTGCGGCGCTACAGAGATCATGCTCAAAGGTATTGCTGAATCGAAGGAGGTTATCATTCCCAGAACTGGCCACATGTTCCGATTCTCACATCCAGGAATGTACTCGAAGCAGATTCGTGAGTTTCTCGAACGCCCTATTTCCAGTTGGGCGCAATTAGCTGTTTGAGTGGCCGGCGGGCGTAAATTGTGTTGAGCGGCTTTTACACTACTATGCTCGGCGACTTCCATGCGCAGTGTGAAAGTCCATCATCGCAAATGAGCCCCCGACATTTCACTATTACGCCAAGTCGTTATTTCGTGTCCCGACGAGCGTTCGCCAAGCGATGCTTGCCATTACACCCATAACGATCAGAACGCCGACATAAAACATGAAGAACGCGATCTGATTTGTGAGTGGCCCACCGTAGGCGAGGCCACGGCTGTCTGGGAAGAGCGCGTCGAATAACGACGCGACCGTGAATGTCCAGCCGACGATGATCATGCCTACGGCAATGCGCCGTGCACCGCGCAGCGCGAATGGAAGCAGAGGCAGCAGCAGCGCCATGAGCCAGAGAATCAGACCGTTGATAACTCCTTCGAGATGGGCCATGCGCCATGCCTTGATCGAACCCGGAAGCTTGACTGCAAGTCGGCCCGGGATGGGCCACAGGCTAATTTCGCCATTAAGGAAGAAGAGGAAGCCAAATCCGATCGTACCGGCGAAGAAGATTAGCAGCGCACCATGGCCGATCAGCAGGCGCTGGATTTGCTTGAAGCTGGCGAAGCGTGTCATCACTGGTTCTCAGGTGGAAGGAATAGTAGTAAATGGTACGGGCATCTCAGGGTTATTCGTGTCGATCAGCGGCACATTGCCTCGGCCCCCATATTCCGAGTGGCGGCGAATCCATTCGAGCGTCCAGGCATTGTCGGTTTCTCGGCGCGGATCGTGGCCTGGCAGCAGCGCGCGCAGTAGCGAAGGCATCACATGCCAGAGAAAACGGCCCAACTGGTATGCAAGCCGCAGCCGCGAACGCGAGCTGACCCAGAGCCCGTCTGTGCGCAGCATTTGCTTGTAGCCGCGCATCGAGAAGCGGATCACGTCGATTGAGGCGTGCAACACGCCAATTGCGCGCAATAGATAGCTGCTCTGCGTAGCCCGATAGACATCGAACGCAACAGTCTTGTGTTCGGTTTCCTCGACCATGTGCCAGAGTACGAACGAAGCGACGCGCGCATCGGCACCTGCAAACAGCCTTCGACGATCGCCTACAACCCAATCCGTGAGGCCGATCGTCATCGACTCGAAGCCGGCCGCATAAGCAAGCCTTCGCGCCAGAGGCAGTTTCTCTAGCTGCTCATAGGAGGCTTCCATCGCTGCTTCGATGACTGCCAGTTCAGGGTAGCCTTTGCGCTTGAGCAAATCATTGAAGCGCCGATGCGCGCGGAAGTGCTGGCCTTCCTGTGCCATAAAGGCCACCGCATTGGCACGCACCTTCGGATCGGCGAGCAGAGGCAGCGCTTCGCGCGTCGTCCGAATCAGGAACGGTTCGAGGTAGGGCATCGTCAGTGACGCGCCGTTAATCATGTGCGAGAGTTCCGGCTCGCCCGGAATCCAGTGTGGAGCGATGTCGTCCGGAAACTCGAATGGAATCCTACGGACGACGATTGAACTGCTTGCTACAAAGTCAGTTTTATCCATGCTTCTCCTCTCGTTGCTCGCTCGCGTGATCGCGAGTCTCCAGGTATTACACAATTACGGCGGTGCCTTGAGTCCGGCGATCAGCGTGTCGATCATCATTGGTGCCAAAGTCTCGTATGCTCGCCCCATGACGAATTGGCTCCCGACCTGCAGCGACACGAGCCCGTGCGCGCCACCCCAGAACAGGTGGCTCGCACTGAGAGGGTCGACGCGCAGGCTGAGCTGCCCAGCCTTCTCCGCGGCGGCGACGACGCGCGTGCAGATGCCGAGTGCAGCACGCTTGGCCTCGACGAGTTCCGGCGAAGGATCGAGATCGTCGTCGCCGATGTCAAAAAACATCAGCGCATAGCGGTCGGGTAGCTCAAGCGCTGCATCCATATAGGCGCGCGCCAGCTTGCGCAGCTGCTCGATCGGGCTCGATGACCCGGCGATCGCATTGACCATGCGCTGCTCGATCCAGCGGAATGCGCGCGCGCGCAGGGCAGTGAGCAACTCGTGCTTGCTCGCGAAGTAGCGGTAGGGTGCGGAGTAGCTGCAATCGAGCCGGAATGCGATGCGACGGAAGCTTACGGCCTCTATACCGCCCCGCTCGAACAATTCGAGCGCGACGTCGAGAATCTCCTCCCGCCGAAACTCGATCTGCGGTTGCGTCATCGCCAGTCTTACCATCGAATAAAATTAACACTATTAAGTTAATAGTGTCAATTATTGACTCGAACGGCATTTCGGACACATCCCGGGTGCTCAATCTGTTCGCCCATGGCTATCGATCTAACCGACGCCAGCCATATCAGGCCGATTGCGGAAGCAGTAGCCGTACGCACAGTTACCTGTGAGAATCTTCGCAACATTGCGCACTAGCCGGGTTGAGCCGCCACTCCGCAGCGGCCGGCGCATGCCGTCGCACGGTCGCTCTGGCGCTGGTCTTTTCGGGCCCACAGCAGCGTCCATCGAATATTGCCTCGCTTTAACCAGTTGCTCCGCGATCCGGTCTGTGCTCAGCTGTAAACACTCAGCCGCCGCCCGAATCCATCGCGTCGTGGATTTATCGCCAGCGCGTCAGTGGTGCGAAATTCGGATTATTCCGCCGCAATAAAGGGGATTCCCTAACTTCCTGAGGTGCAAGCGTGCGATGGCAATTGACCCATGGTTTGCGCCTCGTGCTGACCCGTGCAGATTCAGCAAAAACGCACGGCGCGCCGACATTTCATCGCGCATCACCTGGATCAGCGTTCGGTGCATATGTGGGTCAATACCTAGCGCACAATTCCAGCGTCGAGGCTAGGACGGACGCGGGTTCGGTAGACCTCAGCTAACGTGTTCACTGGCGAGCACCGCGTTGCTCATTTCCGCTTCGGCAACAGATAGCCGCCGACCAGCCCGCCCAGCACCCAAAGCCCGTTGGCGGCCGTCTTGCGCAGTTCCGCGTCAACACCAGGAACGAGGATGCCGGCAAGACACAGCAATGCCACAATGACAAAGAAGCCGGCCGCGAGCACGAAGGTGATGAACTCGATACGCAACCGCTGTACGATTTCGGCCCCCCGTTTCCTCACGGTCGAGCGACAGCTTGACCGTATGACCCGGCGGTGGATTGTTCGGGTCAATATCAATCACAGATTGATGATCTCCGCCGTGACCTTGCCGCCTTCCGTAAACGCCATGCCACGGCCCTGCTTCTTAGCCTGATAGGCATGCAGGAACAGGTTGGTGGCCTTACGCAGCACTTCGGCCTTGCTGGTGGATTGCTCTTTCGCAATCCGCTCCAGATCCTGATTCAGTTCATCGTTGATGGTCAGTTCCAAACGTACACTCATGGCAATGCTCCGGTAAGTCGCATAAGCATGGTACCCGGAATAGTCCCGGTAATCAACCGGTATTATCCCGGTACGTTAACGGTGCGGTGTAGTAAGATGGGAGGGCGCTAGTTTCACTACTCTGGCGCCTTTCAACGAACGCTGAAATGGCCTGATTTGTTGAAAACTGAAAGCGAAAGTTGGGGGTATGTAAGGGGGTATATGCGATGAATAAAGAACATAATTATTTCAAATTCAATTAGATAGGATATTTATGCGCATTGCCACCTGGAACGTGAATTCCCTCAAGGTGCGCCTGCCGCAGCTGCTGGACTGGCTGCGCGACAACCCCGTGGATGTGATCGGCATCCAGGAAACCAAGCAGACCAACGAGGCCTTCCCGGCCGCGGAAATCGAGGCGGCGGGCTGGCACTGCGCCCATAACGGGCAGAAAACCTACAACGGCGTGGCCCTGCTGGCGCGCCATCCGCTGAGCGAGATCAGCCGCGACCTGCCCGGCTTCGCCGACGAGCAGAAGCGAGTCATCGCCGCCACCGTGGCCGGGGTGCGGGTGGTCAACGTCTACGTACCCAACGGCCAGGCGGTCGGTTCCGACAAATACGCTTACAAGCTGCGCTGGCTGGAAGCGCTGCACGGCTACCTGCGCGGCGAGCTGGCGGCGCATCCGCGCCTGGCGGTGACCGGCGACTACAACATCGCGCCGGCCGACGAGGACGTGCACGATCCGGCCGCCTGGGCCGGCCAGGTGCTGTGCAGCGAGCCGGAACGCAGCGCCTTCAGCGGCCTGCTGGAACTGGGCCTGAAAGACAGTTTCCGCCTGTTCGAGCAAGCGCCGCAGAGCTTTTCCTGGTGGGACTACCGGCAGGCCGGGTTCCGCCGCAACCTGGGGCTGCGCATCGACCATGTGCTGGCCTCGGCGGCGCTGGCGCAGTCCTGCCTGGGCTGCGTCATCGATGTTGCACCGCGGCGAAATGACCGTCCATCGGACCATACGCCCGTTACGGCGGAGTTCGGCCCGGTAGTGTGATTTGCCTCACAGGCCGGTGCTTGCACCGGCCGCGCAGCCCCCTAATATGCGGGATATGCATCGCCGTTCTTCCCCCATGTCAGGCTCATCCCTCCCCTATCGTCGCAATCACTACGATGTGACCGATCGCATCTGCATTTCCAATCCGGCCGAGGTGCGCGTCGCCGTTGCCGCAATCTTCAGGGCGCGCTACCCGGGCATCGATCTGCAGCCGCTGGACCACGCTTTCACCACCTTCGGCGAGCTCTACGCCGGCTGGCTGCCCGGCTATTTCGGCTGCGACACCTGGTATCACGACGCCCAGCACAGCCTGGATTGCGCCCTGGCCATGGCCAGGCTGCTGGACGGCCACGACCGCAGCGTCGACGCCGGCCGCCACCTGGGACCGCGCCGCGCCGTGCTGGGCGTGGTCATCGCCCTGTTCCATGATGCCGGATACATCCGTCATGCCGGCGATGCCGCCAGCAACGGCGCCGAGTTCACCCTGACCCACGTCCGGCGCAGCGCCGAGTTCCTGGCCCGCTACCTGCCGCAGATCGGTTATGCGGCGGAGGCCGCCCTGGCCAGCCGCGTGGTGCACTTCACCGGCTACGAGATCGCGCTGGACCGCATCGACGTGTCGCATCGGCTCGACCGCATGCTGGGCTTCCTGCTCGGCACTGCCGACGTGCTGGCGCAGACCGCGGACCGCTGCTACCTCGAAAAATGCCGCGACTATCTGTACCGCGAGTTCGAATTCTGCGGCCTCGCCGGAGCACGCAAGGAAGGCGGCCCGGCGCCGGTATACCGCTCGGTGGCCGAGTTGCTGACGCGCACCCCCGAGTACAACCACAAGCTGTGGGAGGAGCGTCTCGACGGTTATTTCGGCGGCGCCCATCACTACCTGGAAGCGCATTTCGGCGGCCGCAACCCCTACCGCGAAAGCGTGGAAGCCAACCTGGCTCGCATCGGCACGATGATCGAGGACGGCTCCTTCGCCGGCCTCAAGCTGCGGCCGCATGTGGTCGGCGCGCGCGAGCTGCGCATCATCCTCACCCCGCAGCCACAGCCGACCCGGCCAAGAAGCAGCACCGGCTCACAGCGCCCGCGACAGGCGCCGGCGCGCGCGAAAGCGGCGTAAGCCGGCTGCCGGGGCCGGGCAAGCGCCTTCAGGGTTTCTTCAGCACCACCCGCGCCGTGCCCACGGCGCGCGGATCGGCCGCCGCATCCAGCGTGTTCTGCGCCGGCCGCCACAGCACCGCCTGCATGTTGCCATAAGGGCTGCTCAGGGCATCCAGCTTGTAGCCCATCCGCGTCAGCGCCGCCTGCGCGTCGGCATCGAAGGCGCCCTTCTCGAACTGCACCTGATCGGGCAGGTACTGCATGTGGTAGCGCGGCGCCGCGACGATGGTCTGCACATCGGCGCCGCGGAAGAAATCGAGCATGCCCAGCAGCACCATGGTGAGAATGCGGCTGCCGCCCGGCGTGCCGATCACCAGCACGCCCTTGGGACCTTCGACGAAGGTCGGCGTCATGGTCGACAGCGGCCGCTTGCCCGGCGCGATGGCGTTGGCGGAGGAGCCGATCAGGCCGAAGGCATTGGAATCGGTGGTGCTGGCGGCGAAATCGTCCATCTCGTCGTTGATGAACACGCCGGTGCCCGGCGCCAGGAAGCCCGAGGCGAAGACCAGGTTGACGGTGACGGTGGCGGCGACGCGGTTGCCATCGCTGTCGATGATCGAGTAATGGGTGGTATCCACCCCTTCCTTGGCCGGCCGTTTCGGCTGCCCCGGCGGCGGCAGATCGGCGCTGGGCGTAGCATGGTCGGGCTGGATGGTGGCGGCCATCTCGCGGCCATATGCGGGGGACAGCAGGCGCTTGAGCGGAATCTCGACGTAGTCGGGATCGCCCAGATAGGCGGCGCGGTCGCGGTAGGCGCGGCGCATCGCCTCGATCACCTGCTGCTGCGAATGCACGCCGTTGGCGCCGGTCCAGTGCAGCGCCGTGAGCTGGTCCAGCATCTCGGCGATGCCGACGCCGCCGGCCGAGGGCGGCGGCACGGTGACGATGCGGTAATTCTGGAAATGGATGACGATGGGCTTGCGCTCCAGCGCCTTGTAGCCGGCCAGGTCCTGCAGGGTCCAGATACCGCCGCCGGCGCGGACGCCATTGACCAGCTGCTGCGCCGTGGCGCCGGTGTAGAAGCCGTCGCGGCCGTGATCGGCCAGGCGCTGCAGGGTTTCGGCCAGATCCGGCTGAATTAGGACCGCGCCTTCGGTCAGCGGCTTGCCACCCGGCAGCAACAGAGCCTGCGCCGCTGGCGAAAACCGCTTGGACTCCATGACGATGAACTTGGCGAAGCGCGCATCCAGCGGAAAACCTTCGCGGGCCAGGCGGATCGCCGGCGCCAGGTCGCGCGCCAGGCCCAGCTTGCCGTAGGTCGAAGCGATGTGGTCCAGCGCCGCCGGCGTGCCCGGGATGCCGCCGGCGATGGGCCCGTTCTGCGACAGGTCGGCGATGGCATGCCCCTGCGCGTCCTGGTACATCTCGCGGCTGGCCGCCTGCGGCGCTGTTTCGCGGCCGTCGACCATGGTCTCGAAACGGTCGCGCTGCCGGTGCAGCAGCCAGAAGCCGCCGCCGCCGATGCCGGAACTGTAGGGCTCCACCACGCCCAGCGCCGCGCTTACCGCCACTGCCGCGTCGAAGGCATTGCCGCCCTGCTGCAGGATTTCGATGCCGGCATCGGTGGCCAGGGGATGTGCGCTGGCCACGGCGTAACCCGGCGGCCTGCTGCCGGCCTCGGCGGAAAAGCTCAGGACCGCGACCAGGCCGATGGCCAGCATGCGGCCGGGCGTAGCGATACGGGTTTTCAGCAGTGAGTCCATGCGATTCGTTTTCCTTGGCAAGGCCTGCCCCTATTCAACGTGCCAGGCACGCAAAACGGCAATGCGGGGTTCAACGCGTCAGCGTCGTCAGGCAGCGGTATTTCTGCAACAACTGCTCCTGCGTCTCCGGATGCTCCGGATCGAGCGGGATGCAGTCCACCGGGCACACCGCAACGCATTGCGGCTTGTCGAAATGGCCGACGCACTCGGTACACAGCTTGGGATCGATCTGGTAGATCTCAATGCCCTGGAAGATCGCGTCATTCGGGCATTCGGGCTCGCAGACGTCGCAATTGATGCACTCGTGGGTGATCTTCAGAGCCATAAGGGCATTCTGCCACTGATGGGAGATCGAGGCGCCCTCTGCGCCGGGGCGATCTTCGTATAGCTTCGTAGGGTGTGCTGAGCGCAGCGAAGCGCACCGTTTACCGCGCGCGATTGATGCGCTTCGCTGCGTTTATCCCGGGCGCAGCCGAGGGACTCAGCACATCCTACGAATGGCGCCGGCCTATAAACCATCGCCTAAGCGCGCTCCTTCACCCAGTTCCGCGCATTCACAAACATCTGGAACCACGGCGTCTTGTCCGCCCACTGCTGCGGCCACCAGGACCCGACAGTACCGGCAATGCTGCGCTCCGGATGCGGCATCAAAATGGTGACGCGGCCATCCTCGTTGCAGATGCCGGTGATGCCCTCCGCAGCGCCGTTCGGATTCTGCGGATAGCGCGCGGCGACCTGGCCATGGTTGTCGACGAAGCGCAGCGCCAGCTGATTTGCAGCGCGTAGCGCGCCGAGATCGGCGGCGGCGGAAAAGTCCGGGCGGCCCTCGCCGTGGGCCACGGCCACCGGCATCCTCGACCCGGCCATGCCGGCGAAGAACAGCGAGCGGCTCTCGGTGACCTCGACCATGGTCCAGCGCGCCTCGAACTGCTCCGGCCGGTTGCGCCGGACCACCGGCCAGTGCGCGGCGCCGGGGACGATGTCCTTCAGCGCGGCGAACATCTGGCAGCCGTTGCACACGCCCAGGGCGAAGCGATCCGGGCGCGCCAGGAAGGTCTGGAACTGCTCGCGCGCCCGCGCATTGAACAGGATCGACTTGGCCCAGCCCTGGCCGGCGCCGAGCACGTCGCCATAGGAGAAGCCGCCGCAGGCGACCAAGCCGGCGAACCCATCCAGCGTGACGCGGCCTTCGAGGATGTCGCTCATGTGCACATCGACGCTGTCGAAGCCGGCGGCATGGAAGGCATAGGCCATTTCGATATGGCCGTTGACGCCCTGCTCGCGCAGGATGGCGACGCGCGAACGCCGGCCGGAAATCAGGTTCAGCGCGGCGACCGGCTGGAAAGCCAGCTGCACGCTCAGGCCCGGGTCGGCGGCGGCGCCGACGCTTTCGAATTCCTCGCGGGCGCAGTCCGGATCGTCGCGCAGCGCGGCCATGCGATAGCTGGTCTCGGCCCAGATCTTGTGCAGCCGCTCACGCGATTCGGCGTACAGCTCGCGGCCGCCGTGACGGATCACTACGCGGTCGTCGTCAGACGCCGCGCCAAGCTCGGCGACGCTGAGGCCGCCGCCAGCGAGCTGCGCGCGCACCAGTTCAGCGTCGGCGGCGCGCACTTGCAGCAGCATGCCCAGTTCCTCGCTGAACAGGGCGGCGTGCGGATCGGCGCCAAGGCCATCCAGCGCGACGTCGATGCCGCAGTGGCCGGCGAAAGCCATTTCGCACAGGGCGGCGAACAAGCCGCCGTCGCTGCGGTCGTGATAGGCCAGCACCTTGCCGGCGGCATTGAGGCGCTGCACCTGGATGAAGGCGTGCTTGAGCTGCTGCGCATCGTCGAGGTCCGGCGCGCGGTCGCCCACGGCGCCATAGACCTGCGCCAGCGCCGAGCCGCCGAGGCGGTTCTTGCCGTTGCCCAGGTCGATCAGCAGCAGGCGGGTTTCGCCGCGGTCGGTGCGCAGCTGCGGCGTCAGCGAGGCGCGCACATCGGCTACCGGGGCGAAGGCGGAGACGATGAGGGTCAGCGGCGCGGTCTGGGTGCGCGACTCGCCGTCCTGCTTCCACACCGAGCGCATCGACAGCGAGTCCTTGCCCACCGGAATGGCCAGGCCGAGCTGCGGGCACAACTGCTCGCCCACCGCGCGCACCGTGTCGTACAGGCGCGCATCCTCGTCGCCGTAGCCGGCGGCGGCCATCCAGTTGGCGGACAGGCGCACGTCGCTGAGCTTGCCGATGCGCGCGGCAGCGATGTTGGTCACCGCCTCGCCCACCGCCATGCGGCCGGAAGCGGGCGCATCGAGCAGGGCCAGCAGCGGCCGCTCGCCCATCGCCATGGCCTCGCCGGTGACGGCTTCGAAACCGGTGCCGGTGACGGCGCAGTCGGCCACCGGCACCTGCCAGGGGCCGACCATCTGGTCGCGCACGGTGAGGCCGCCGACGGTGCGGTCGCCGATGCTGATGAGGAAGGTCTTGGCGGCGACGGCGGGCAGGCGCAGCACGCGCTGCGCCGCCTCGGCCAGGTCAATGCCGCGATGGTCGAAGGCCTCGAAGCGCGCCGGCACGCGCTTGCTCTCGCGCTGCAGGCGCGGCGACTTGCCCAGCAGCACCTGCATCGGCATGTCCACCGGCGCGGTCTTGCCGGCCTCGTCGACCAGCAGGCGCTGCTCGGTCCTGGCCTCGCCCACAACGGCGTAGGGGCAGCGCTCGCGGGCGCAGATTTTCTCGATAAGGCCGAGCTGGCCGGCATCGACCGCCAGCACGTAGCGCTCCTGTGCCTCGTTGCACCAGATTTCCATCGGCGACAGCGAGGGATCGGCGCACTGGATGTCGCGCAGATGGATGGTGCCGCCGCGGTCGTCGGCGTGAATCAGTTCCGGCAGGGCATTGGAGATGCCGCCGGCGCCGACGTCATGGATCGACAGGATCGGATTGGCTTCGCCCAGGGCCCAGCAGGCATCGACCACTTCCTGGCAGCGACGCTCCAGCTCCGGGTTGGCGCGCTGCACCGAGGCGAAATCCAGATCGGCGGAGCTGCTGCCGGTGGCCATGCTCGACGCCGCGCCGCCGCCCAGGCCGATCAGCATGGCGGGGCCGCCGAGCACGATCAGCTTGGCGCCGACCGGCACTTCCAGCTTCTGCACATGACCGTCGCGGATGTTGCCGTAGCCGCCGGCGATCATCACCGGCTTGTGGTAGCCGCGCAGACTGCCGTCCGGCAGCCGCGCCTCGTAGGTGCGGAAGTAGCCGTTGAGATTGGGACGGCCGAATTCGTTGTTGTAGGCGGCGGCGCCGATCGGGCCGTCGAGCATGATGCTGAGCGCCGAGGCCATGTTGGCCGGCTTGCCCAGGTCCTGCTCCCAGGGCTGCTCGAAGCCGGGGATGCGCAGATTGGAAACGGTGAAGCCGCACAGCCCGGCCTTGGGCCGCGCACCGCGGCCGGTGGCCGCCTCGTCGCGGATCTCGCCGCCGGCGCCGGTGGCGGCGCCCGGATGCGGCGAGATGCCGGTGGGATGATTGTGCGTCTCCACCTTCATCAGGATGTGCACCGGCTCGCTGTGCATGACGTAGCGATGCTCGCCGTCGGGGAACAGGCGCGCCGCCGTATTGCCCGCGATCACCGCGGCATTGTCCTTATAGGCCGACAGCACGCCCTGCGGCGTCGCCGCATGCGTGACCTTGATCATCTCGAACAGGGTGCGCGCCTGCGCCTCGCCGTCGATGGTGAAGTCGCCGTTGAAAATCTTGTGGCGGCAGTGCTCGGAGTTGATCTGGGCGAACATCATCAGCTCGGCGTCGGTCGGGTTGCGCCCGGCCTGGCCGAAGTGCTCGACGAGGTAATCGATCTCCTGCGCCGACAGGGCCAGGCCCCAGTCGCGGTTGGCGGCTTCCAGCGCGGCCTTGCCGCCGGACGACAGATCGACCGTGCGCAGCGGGCGCGCCGGCTGATGCGCGAACACGCCGGACAGGTCGTCGGCGCACTGCATCACGCTTTCCGTCATCGGATCGTGCAGCTCGGCCCATAGCGCCTGCGGCAGGCTCTTCACTCCGGAGAACAGGTAGGCGCGGCCGCGCTCGATGCGCTGCACCCCGGCCAGGCCGCAGACCCTGGCGATGTCGGTGGCCTTGCTCGACCAGGGCGACAGCGTGCCCAGGCGCGGCACCACGTAGACGGCGTGGTCCGCCACCGGCAGCGGCCGCGCTTCGGCGTCGAGCAGGCGGGCCAGCGCGGCGCTGTCGGCCTGCTCTCCTTCCACCAGGAAGAAATCCAGCACCCGCACCGCGGACAGCCCCGGCGCCTGCGGCGCCAGCTGCTGCAGCAGCCGCTCGATGCGGAACTTGGATAGGTTTTCGCCGCCAACAAACAGGTAGGTGCTCATGGGTTCGCTATCGCAGTTCACGCCAGGCCAGGCCATCCCGCTGGTGCGCGCAGACCATCCAGTCCGGCTCGCACTGCAGGGCTCCGGCGGCGGCACGCAGGGCGTGCTCCGGCGTGTTGTTGGTTTCGGAGATATGGGTCAGCACGAGGTGCTTCAGGCGGCTGCGGTCAAGCGAGCCGAGCAGCTCCGCCGCCTGCGCGTTGCTCAGGTGGCCGCGGTCGCCCAGCACGCGGCGCTTCAGCGGCGCCGGATAGGGCCCCTGCCTCAGCATCTCGACATCGTGGTTGAATTCCAGCAGCAGCGCATCGCAGCCGGACAGCGCCCGCCGCATATGGTTGGTGACCGAGCCGGCATCAGTCAGCACGCCGACGCGGAACACGCCGTCGCTGAACACGTGCTGGCAGGGCTCGCGCGCATCGTGCGGCACCGGATAGGGCCGGATCTGCAGGTCGCCGATCTCGAACGGATCGTGCGGATTCATGCGCTTGACCAGCTGCCGCGGCGGGTCCTTCCAGCCGGCCAGGGAACCGGCCGTCAGCCACACCGGCAACTGGTAGCGCAGGGCCAGCGGCCCGACGCCGCTGATGTGATCGGCATGCTCGTGCGTCACTACGATGGCGGCGAGGTCCGCGGGGCTCAGCCCGAGACGCTCCAGCCGCTGCTCGGCCTCGCGCAAACCCAGGCCGCAGTCGAGCAGGATGGTGGTATTGCCGGCCGAGATCAGCGCCGCATTGCCCTTGCTGCCGCTGCCGAGGTAGGCGAAGCGCATCATTTTGGGCCGCCTTGGGGCTTCCCGGGCAGGCGGGCGGATGGGCACCCCGCTGGAAACTTACTTCTTATGCTCGCCTCCACCGCCGGTGAACACCGGGAACGGCATCACCCTGGCCGACTCACCATTGACCGCGTGGATTCGCGCCTGGCCCTGCTTGCTCACCTCGTCGATGCGCACGATGGCCTGCACCGGCACATAGGTCCGCTCGACGTTGGCGAATTCGGTTTTCAGCTTTTCCTCGGAAGGATCGACCAGCAGGGTGGTCTTCTCGCCGAATACCAGCTGCTCGATCTCGACGAAGCCCAGCATGCCGCCATGGCTGACCTTGCGGGCATAGACCTCGTAGACCTGGCCCTGATTGAGGAAGGTCACACGGTAAAGGCGCTGGGTGCTGCTCATACGGGTAGCCAAGGGCGGGGCGCGCGTATTTTAGCGGAGTTGCCGCTTTTGGGTGCGGTCTGGCGTTAAAAGAGCACCAATTGGGCGGTTTTGGCGGCTGAAGCCACGCGCGCCGGCCCCCGACCGAGCCGAGCCGGGCCGGCTTCCTTGCGAACACCACCGCCGGGGCATTCAGGCATCCGCGACAGCGGCGGCGATCAGCTGGCTCCGCCTGCGGGCATATTTTCTCCTCAACAGGGGATTGGCGATGCCGAGCAGCGCATAGCAGTATCCGCTGAACGGGGAATAATCGAGCGGAGCGATAGCGACGATCAGCAAGGCGGACACGCCAATCAGCAGACTGAGCCGGCAGCGGTTCATCGAGTAACGGGTATCCAGCAGTTCCAGTGGGTTCAGGCCGAGCCGGTCCGCCAGTCGCAGGGCATGTGCGTAGAGGCCGTGAAGACAGGCTTCGATCAGGATGAAGCCGAGGTTGTAGGCGATAAACAACTGCCGCAATTGTTCAAGCGAGTCGATGCGGGTCAGATCCGGCAACCAGCCCCGGGACATGTAGGAAAACCAGACACCAAAAATGACCTTGAGCGGCAGCACGAAGATCAGCATGGTGAAGATCAGGCAAGCGGTCAGTACCGTCGACACGGCATCCTCGAGGCCGTAGCGCCGGCTCCAGGTGACGTGCGAATACCAGAACAACAGCATCAGGGCGAAGCTGGCGGCGAAGGCCGGCGCCTGCTTGAAAGCGGCTATCAGATCCTGGTAGCTGTGCGGCACTTCGTTGGCGGCCACCACCAGGAAGGTCAGGGCCAGGGCGAAGGCGCCGTCGGTCAGCGATTCAAGCCGGGTGACCTCGCCGCCGCGCAGGCGGAAGCCGTCGCGTACGCGCAGGCGCGCCAGCGCTTCAGCAGTCCACATGGCGGCGCCGGGATGCAGGGGAGCAGGGTCGCCCGGCGGAAGTACGGCAGGTCGGGAAGGTCCGGCGCAGGATCTTGAACGGATTCATCGGCAGCGCCCAGCTGAGTATCGCGCGAGTGCGGTGCCCCACAGTGTGCCAGAGTCGTGAACCGTGCGATCAGCCCGGCGTGGGCGTGCCGGGCTGGCCGGCCCCTGGTGATCGCGGCTTCAGATCGCGCCGCTCAGCGAATGATCGGCCCGGGGACGCTGCCCCTGCGGCACTTCGCCGCTGATCATGAAACTGACTGTCTCGGCGATATTGGTGGCGTGATCGCCGATGCGCTCGACGTACTTGGCGCAGAACAGCAGATGGGTGGAAAAAGTGATGTTGCGGGGGTTTTCCATCATGTAGGTGAGCAGCTCGCGGAACAGCGAGGTATACAGCGCGTCGATTTCCTGATCGCGCCGCCACACCGCCATCGCCTCGGCCGCATCACGCCGGACATAGCTGTCGAGCACATCGCGGATCTGGATCAGGGCCAGCTCGGCCATCTGTTCGACCCGCCGCATCAGCAGGTGGGGATCGGCTTCGCTGGCCAGCGCGGTGAAGCGGCGGGCGATGTTCTTGGCGAAGTCGCCGACGCGTTCCAGATCGATGGAAATGCGCAGGGCAGCGACGATTTCGCGCAGGTCGCCGGCCAGCGGCGCGCGCTTGGCGATCAGCTGCACCGCCAGCTCCTCGATGCGGCGCTCGAGCGCGTCGATGGCCTCGTCGGCCGCGATTACACTGTCGGCCAGGGCGGCATCGCGCCGAACCAGCGCCTCGATGGCGCCGCGCACCTGCCGTTCGGCCAGGCCGCCCATCTCGGTGACGAGCTGGGTCAGGTCGTGCAACTCCTGGTCAAAGGCCTTGAGGGTATGCTCGGTCATGTCGTCGAACCCCGATGATGTTTGCGGCATCCAATCGCCGGCGGGGTCGAAACCTCCCGGCAAACGGACAGCAACGGCCGGCGGCGACGCCGGGCGG
>JAMFRN010000211.1 GCA_026224805.1 Nevskia soli | reverse complement strand
GCCACCTTGATGTTGCGCGTGCCCAGTTCCACCGAGTCGTCGAGATTGCGGTATTCGCGCTTCTCCCACACCTTGACCGCCTTCTTCTGGCCGCCTTCGCCGCCGATGCGCACGCCTTCCGGGTTGTAACCGCCATTACCGAAGGGGCTGGTGCCGCCAGTGCCGATCCACTTGTTGCCGCCCTGGTGGCGCTCCTTCTGCTCCTCCAGGCGCTGCTTGAGGGTCTCCATCAGCTTGTCCCAGCCGCCCAGGGCCTCGATCTTGGCGCGCTCCTCCTCGCTCAGCAGCTTCATCGCCTCGAGCCGCAGCCATTCCTCGGGAATGGTCTTGTCGAAGCCCTCGAAGACCTTGTCCACGCCCTTGAAATAGGCGGCGAAGGCGCGGTCGTAGCGGTCGAACTGGCTCTCGTCCTTGACCAGGATGGTGCGCGCCAGCACGTAGAAGTCATCCAGGCTGAACATGATGACGTGCTTGCGCAGCGCTTCCAGCAGCGCCAGGAATTCGCCCAGGCCCGGCTTGAGGCCGGCGGCGCGCAGGGTGAGGAAGAAACCGAAGAGCATAGGAGCGACTGTAAACGATCCTTTTGGGCGCCGCGACGGGCGGTTCGCCCGCGAGCCAGGGAACGACCCGCTTAGTGTACTGAACGCCGGGCGGCGAGGGGGTGCGGCGGGGCTGGGCTTTACTTGTGATCCAGCGTCCGCGCCCCGTCCCAGTGCTCGGGCGGCGGCTGCGCCGCGTAGCCGCGGCAGCGCTCCAGGTACAGCTGTGACGGATAGTCGGCGGGATTCAGCGCCAGCGCGGCGGCAAAGGCCTGCTCGCCCTCGCGCCAGGCACGCAGCCGGTAGGCGCGCATGCCTTCGGCATAGAGGGCCAGGCAGGCATCGAGGCTGGGGAAGCTGCCTTCGTCGTGGCGCCCCAGCGCCTCGTAGACGGTGACCGGCTGGTCCTTGCCCTTGACCCGCAGCAGCTCGATCTCGCGCAGCGGCGTGGGCACCGTCAGCGCCTCTGCCGTGGCCTGCGCCAGCAGCACCTTGACCTGGTATTCCTTGGTGGCGCCCTCCAGCCGCGAGGCGAGGTTCACGCTGTCGCCGATGACGGTGTATTCCATGCGCCGCGGCGAGCCGATATTGCCCACCACCACATCGCCGGTGGCGATGCCGATGCCGATGTCGATGGGGCGCCGGCCGGCCTGCAGGCGGCGCTGGTTGAGGCCGCCGAGGCGGCGCAGCATGGCGTTGGCCACCGCCACCGCGTTGTCCGGATCGCGCGGCCCCAGGAACGGCACGCCGAACAAGGCCATCATGGCGTCGCCGATGTATTTGTCGAGCACGCCGCCGTACTGGAAGATGGCCTCGACCATTTCCTCGAAGTATTCATTGAGCAGGGCCACCGTCTCGCGCGGGCCGAGGGCTTCGGCGGTGCTGGTGAAGCCGCGCACGTCGGAGAACAGGATGGTACTGCGCTGGATGCGGCCGCCGAGGGCGCTCTCGCCGGCTTCCAGCAACTGGTCCGCCACCTCCTTGCTCATGTAGCGCGCCATGGTGCTGCGCACGCGCTTCTCGCGGGTCTGGTCCTCGAACGAGAGAATCACGCCGATGGCCTGTTCCTCGGCGTTTTTCAGCGGCGTCGCGGTCAGGTTCACCGAAGCCACCGTCCCGTCCGGATGCACCAGGGACGCGTCCGCCGCGAAGTCGGCGCGGCCGCTCTGCTGCACCTTGGCCACGCTTTTCAGCACCCAGTCGTTGTCCTCGCCCAGCGCATCCGCCGCGGGCAGCTGCAGGATGTTCGCCGCTTCGCGCCCGAGCAGGCGCAGCGCGGCGCCGTTGGCGGTGACGATGCGGCAGGCGTTATCCAGAGTGATGACGCCGTTGGTGGTGCTGGCGAGGATGTTCTCGTTGTAGCTTTTCACCGACAACACTTCATCGAACAGCTGGGCGTTCTCCAGCGCCACCGCCATCTGCGCGGTGAAGGCGCGCAGGCGCTGCTCGTCCTTGACGGTGAAAGCACCCTCGCGCTTGTTCAGCACTTCGGTGACGCCGAGCCGCTCGCCCTTCTTGTTGATGATGGGCATGCACAGGATCGAGCGGGTGTGGAAGCCGGTATGCAGGTCGATCGCCGGATTGAAGCGCGGGTCGCCGTAGGGATCGGCGACGTTCTAGCCCAGACCTTTGCTGAATACCGCGCCGGCGATGCCGGCAGTGGCGGCGATGCGGATCTCCGCGGCCTGCAGGCCGACGCCGAACCTGGACCACAGCTGCCGCCGCTCCGCGTCGTAGACGAACAGGGTGCTGCGCTCGGCGTCGAGCAGCTCGGTCGCGGCGCTCATGATGCGGCCGATCAGCACGTCGAGCTTGAGTTCGCCGGCGAGGTCCTGCGCCACTTCGAGAATGCGCACTTCGTCGCGCAGCCCATCGGTCATCAGGTTGAAGCCGCGGGTGAGGTCGGCGTATTCGTCGGTGTCGAGCACCTTGAGATCAACGTCGAGATTGCCGCGCTCCACCTCGTTCATGCCGGCGATGAGGCGCGCGGCCGAGCGCGACACCTCCTGCGCCGTCAGCACCGCCATGGCCACGGCTCCGGTGATGGTCACGGTCAGCGCGCCGCCGATCCAGCCCCACAACGGCCACATCAGCCGGAAGCTGATGGGCACGCCCTGCACGCGCAGCATCTGGTCGACCTTGAACAGCACGATGATGGCGATGAACAACAGCGGCAGCGCGGTGATGAACAGGCACAGGTAGAGCAGCTTGCTTTTCAGCTTGATCGCGATCAGCCGGCGCTGGTCGACGCGCGTCATCTCCGGACAGTGCTGCCACAGGTATTCCACCACCGGCACCATGTGACGCGCCGCGATGAAGTATTCGATGGCGCCGTAGATCGGGCAGGCGAACAGCAGCACCAGCGCCGGGAACATCACGATCTGCCATGCGGCGAAGCCGCCATGCCACAGCCAGTTGGTGAGCAGCAGCGAGGTCACCGCGACCAGCGCGCCGAGCAGGCCGCGCACCAGCGTCACGCGCAGGAAGGCGTAGTAAGGCAGGTTCAGCGCGCGCACCAGCGCCTGCGAGATGGCGGCCTGCGTCGGCGCAAGGCCGCGGTCGAGCTGGTCCCAGACCTGCCCCAGCGGCACGTAGTAACGGCGGATCAGCCACAACTCCGGCACGATGAACAAGGCGACGAAAGGCGGGATCTGCAGCATCAGCTTGAGCCATTGCCCGGGAGTGAATTCCAGGCCGAGGAAGCACAGGGTGATGGTGCCCAGCACTGCCGGGATCGAGCCCTTGATGAACAGCCAGATGAAACCCCGGTACAGGGCGCGCGCAGACACCGAGGCCTGAACCGCTCCCCCTGGCTGCTGCGCCGCGGCTGCCGCGGCTGATGATGCCGTCAGCATAAGGGGCCATGGTATCCAGCCTTTCGCCACAAGGCTATTGGCGCAGCGGAACCCCGTCACACTGTGCGACGGATTGAAACCTCAGGGCTTTGAACCGAGCTTTGGGCGCGGCTTTGCGGCATGCTAGCAATGAACCCTAGACCTCCTGCCTCCATGATCGACCCCGAGATCCTGCGCGCCGCCGAAGCGCATCTGCGCCGGCGCGACAAAAAGCTGGCCCGCCTGATCGATGCACACGGCTCCTGCACCATCGGAGGCAGCCGGCGCGATCCCTTCCATGTGCTGTGCAGCTCCATCATCAGCCAGCAGCTATCGTCCAGGGCCGCCGACACCATCCAGGCGCGCGTAGCTGTCGCCACCCTGGCCGGAGCACGCTTCAAGCCCACCCATTTCCTCGAAATAAGCCCGGAGGCGCTACGCGCCTGCGGCCTGTCCAACGCCAAGGCCAAATGGCTCAAGGCCGCGGCGGAGATCAATCACGCCGACGCCGCCTACTTCCGCAAGCTCGGCAAGCTCGACGACGAAGCCGCTATCGAAACCCTCGACGCTCTCCCCGGCATCGGCCGCTGGACCGCCGAAATGTTCCTGATCTTCGCCCTCGGCCGCCTCGACATCTTCTCCCTCGGCGACGCCGGCCTGCGGCGCGGGCTGAACCTGCTGCACAACAAGGGCGAGAAGCTGGACGACGAGACTTCGCTGGCAATTACGGCCAGGTGGGCGCCTTACCGTTCGGTGGGGAGCTGGTATTTGTGGCGCATGGCAGATACGAAGGCGGTGACCGCGTCGCAGACGTAGATGCGTAGTGAGCCGGGAAGGAATAGTAGGGTGGGTGAAGTGAAGCGAAGCGCAACCCACCGCACCGTGGCGCAACGGTGGGTTATGCCGCTGCGCGGCTCCACCCACCCTACGAGCTCCAGCGACAAGAAAGTGCCCAAAGAAGCATAGCTACATCAAAAGCAAAGCCCCACTCTCCACCTGCGTCATTCCCGCGCAGGCGGGAATCCAGTTCTGGCCGTACACACCGCAACCACCCCCCCCAGCGCTCTCCCCCAAGGGGAGAGGGAGAAAAGAGCGGGCTCAGTTGCCGCGCCGCGCCATGAACGCAATGCGCTCGAACAGATGCACATCCTGCTCGTTCTTGAGCAGCGCGCCATACAACGGCGGCAGCGACTTCTTCACGCTGGTCTCGCGCAAGGTCGCCGGATCGATATCCTCCGCCATCAGCAGCTTGAGCCAGTCGAGCAGCTCGGAAGTGGACGGCTTCTTCTTCAACCCCGGCAGCTCGCGCAGGCCGAAGAACACCTCCATCGCCTCCTTCAGCAGGTTCTTCTTCAGATCCGGGTGATGCACGTCGACGATCTTCTGCATCGTCTCACGATCGGGGAAGCGGATGTAGTGGAAGAAGCAGCGGCGCAGGAAAGCGTCCGGCAGTTCCTTCTCGTTGTTGGAGGTGATGATGATGATGGGGCGGTTGCGCGCGGTGACGGTCTGGCGCGTCTCGTAGACGTAGAACGCCATCTGGTCCAGCTCGCGCAGCAGGTCGTTGGGGAATTCGATGTCGGCCTTGTCGATCTCGTCGATCAGCAGCACCGGCTGGGTCTCGCTGTCGAAGCACTCCCACAGGCGACCCTTGACGATGTAGTTGGCGATGTCCTTGACCTTGGCGTCGCCCAGCTGCGAGTCGCGCAGGCGCGACACGGCGTCGTACTCGTACAGGCCTTGCTGCGCCTTGGTGGTGGATTTGACGTGCCACTCGTAATAGGGGCGATTCAGCGACTGCGCCACTTCCTGCGCCAGCCGGGTCTTGCCGGTGCCGGGCTCGCCCTTGACCAGCAGCGGGCGTTGCAGAGTCACGGCGGCATTCACCGCCAGGGTCAGGTCGTCGGTGGCGACGTAGGATTCGGTGCCGGCGAAACGCATTGCTAGTTCCTCTTGTGGAGGCTAAAGGATAACAGGAGCGTCCGGCAGTTCGTTGGCCGTGCGCGGCGCGCCGGGGGGATAACGGGCCAATACGTCCGCCACCGCCTCGATCCCGGCCACCACGCCGTCCTCGAATTCGCCGTCGCGGAAGTACTTTTCCATGAGCCGGCACACCGCGTCCCACTCGCCCTCGGCGATGCGGCCGCCGGCCACGCCGCGGTCGGCGACGATCTCCACGGTGCGATCCGCCAGCAGCAGGTAGACCAGCACGCCATTGTTGTGCTCGGTATCCCACACGTGCAGCTGCGCAAACACCTCTACCGCCCGCTGCCGGGGCGTCAGGCCGCGCCACAGCTGCGCCGGATGCAGCGCGGCCTCGACCGCGAAGCGGATTTCGCCAGAGTGGCGTTCCTCGCAGGTCCCGATCTCGCGCTCGATGCGCTGCAGGCTGGCCGCCGGAAAATGCCGGTGCACCGCCCGGTGGGTGGTGAACCAGTGCCCGCAAATCCGCGCTAGTCGCGCCATCTCACCAGCTCCCCGAAGCGCCGCCGCCACCGAAACCGCCGCCGCCGCCGGAAAATCCGCCGCCGGAGCTGCCGCCGCCGCCAAACCCACCGAAACCGCCGCCGCGGCCGCCGAAACCGCTGAACATGCTGCTACCCACCAGGGCGATGAACAGGCCGATCCCGGTGAAGGTCAGCGCCACCATCAGCGCCCCGCTGAGCAGCCACGCCGCCCCTCCCGCACCCACCGCGGTGAACGCGGTGGCGAGCGGCCGGCCGAAGATGGCGCGCAGCATGGAGGAACCGATGAAACAGCCGATGATCACGGCGGCGATCCAGCCGCCTTCGTCGTTGCCGCCGCCGGCAGCGGCGGAGGCGGCCTTGGGCGGCGGCAGCGGCTCGCCCGAAACCACCTTGAGCATGCTGTCCACACCGGCGTCGATGCCTTCGTAGAACTGCCCCTGCTTGAAGTGCGGCACCACGCTCTCGTCGATGATGCGGGCACAGGTGGCGTCGTTGAGCGCGCCTTCCAGACCGTAGCCCACCTCGATGCGCAGCTGGTGATCGTCCTTGGCCACGATCAGGATGGCGCCGTCATCGACCCCCTTGCGCCCGAGCTTCCAGGCCTCGCCGACGCGGATGCCGTATTGCTCAATGTTTTCGGGCCGGGTGCTGGGCAGGATCAGCACGGCGATCTGGCTGCCCTTCTGCTTTTCCAGATTGGCCAGTTTGCTTTCCAGCGCCGCCGACTGCTGGGCGTCCAGCGTGCCGGTGAGGTCCGTCACGCGCGCCTGCAGGGGCGGCACCGCCACGTCGGCCGACGCGGCGGGAACCGCGCAGCAGCACAATGCCACGAGCCACAGCAGCAGGCGCGGGATGGGCATGGGCCTCAAGCCGTGGGCGGCTTCAGTTGGGCTTGGCAGCGGCTGCCGGCGCCGAGGGCTGGCTGAAATCCACCGTCGGCGGCTGGGCGATGGTCTTTTCGTTGTCCACCGTGAAGTTCGGCTTGACCGTGAAGCCGAAGTGCTGCGCCGTCAGGTTGCTGGGGAAACTGCGGATGGTGACGTTATAAGCCTGCACCGCCTGGATGTAGCGGTTGCGGGCCACGGTGATGCGGTTTTCAGTGCCTTCCAGCTGCGCCTGCAGGTCGCGGAAAGCGGCGTCGGACTTGAGCTGCGGATAGTTCTCCGAAACCACCAGCAGGCGCGACAGCGCGCCGCCCAATTCACCCTGCGCCTGCTGGAATTTGGCGAAGGCCTGCGGATCGTTGATCAGTTCGGGCGTGGCCTGGATGGTGCCGACCTTGGCCCGCGCCTCGGTCACCTCGGTCAGCACGCGCTCTTCCTGCGCGGCATAGCCTTTCACCGTATTCACCAGGTTCGGCACCAGATCGGCGCGGCGCTGATATTGGTTCAGCACTTCGGACCAGGCCGCCTTGACCTGCTCGTCCTGGCTTTGAATGGTGTTGTAACCGCAGCCGGAGAGCAGCAACACGGCGGGAACGGCGAATACGGCAAGCAGGCGGCGCAGCATGCAGGTTCTCCGGAGTGGAACGGAACCGCAGTTTGGTCCGACGGCGGGAGCAATGCAAAGCCGGCCAAGGCCTTGGCGGCCGCCCGGGATTTGCGAGAACCGGCGCCAGTGCGTTTACTTGGCTGGATTTTATCCGGCCCCAAGGCAGCCCTGCGGAACCCCGCGGCGAAAGTCGTCGCGGGCTTGCTACTATTCGTGTTTCAGATGCCGCGCCGCACCCGCCGGGACGCGGCGCCCACCGACAATATCGTGGAGAACCGATTGATGAACCGACTGATCCTGATCACCTTCATTGCGGCGCTGGCGCTGGCGCCAGCGGCAATGGCCGCGGACAATACCCCGGCAACCGCCGCCGCCCCGGCGGCAGCGCCGGCTGCGGCACCGGCCGCGCCCGCCACGCCGGTGGAGGTCATTGCCCCGACATCATGCGAAAGGCCGCAGATCGAGTATGACAAGGACGGCATCCTGACCAAGGGCAAGGCCCTGCAGGTCAAGGCCACGGCCTACCAGTCCTGCATCGACGCCTATGTCGCCATCCAAAAGGAAGCCGCCCAGGAGCATTACGCCGCCGGCGACGCGGCGATCCATGACTACAATGCCTTCGTCACCGACGTCAACGAGGCGAACAAGAAGCTGCGGGAGAAGGTGGACAAGCAGGCGAAGGACAGCAACTAATTCCCTCCCTGCGTCACGGCCGCGCCGTGACGCAGGGAGCGGTGCGCCTTCAGCCGGCGGCGCGGGCTTCCAGCGCCGCCACTGCCGGCAAGGTCTTGCCCTCGAGGAACTCGAGGAAGGCGCCGCCGCCGGTGGAGATGTAGGAAATCTTGTCGGCGACATGGAATTTGTCGATCGCCGCCAGGGTGTCGCCGCCGCCGGCCAGCGAGAAGGCCGGGCTCTGGGCGATGGCCTCGGCCAGAGCCTTGGTGCCGCCGGCGAAGGAATCGTATTCGAACACGCCCACCGGGCCATTCCAGACGATGGTGCCGCAGCCCTTGAGCAGGCCCAGCAGCTTGGCGCGGGTCCTGGGGCCGATGTCGAGAATCATCTGGTCGTCCTCGACGTCGTCGATGCTGCGCACGTCGGCATGCGCCTCGGCTGAAAACTCGGTGGCCACCACCACGTCTTCCGGCAGCGGCACATTGCCGCCGCGCGCCTGGATCTTGCGCTGGATCTCCCGCGCGATATCGAGCATGCCCGGCTCGTGCAGAGACTTGCCCACCTTGTAGCCGGCCGCGGCGAGGAAGGTGTTGGCGATGCCGCCGCCGATGATGAGCTGATCGGCCACGTCAGCCAGGTTGTTGAGCAGGTCGAGCTTGGTGGAGACCTTGGAGCCGCCGACGATCACCGCCAGCGGGCGCTTCGGCGCGCGCAGGGCCTTGCCCAGGGCTTCCAGCTCGGCCGCCAGCAGCGGGCCGGCGCAGGCCACCGGGGCGAACCTGGCCACACCGTGGGTGGAGGCTTCGGCGCGGTGGGCGGTGCCGAAGGCGTCCATGACGTAGACGTCGCACAGCGCTGCCATCTTCTTCGACAGCGCCTCGTCGTCTTCCTTTTCACCCTTGAGGAAACGGGTGTTCTCGCCGAGCACGATCTGGCCCGGCTGCAGGCTGACGCCGTCGATCCAGTTGGTGATCACCGGCACCAGGCGGCCGAGGCGCTCCGAGAACCAGGCGGCGACCAGGGTCAGCGACTGGTCCGGATCGAACTGCCCGGCCTTGGGCCGGCCCAGATGGGAGGTCACCAGTACCGAGGCGCCCTGGTCGAGCGCCAGCTTCAGCGTCGGCAGCGAGGCGCGCAGGCGCGCATCCGAGGTGATCTTGCCGTTGTGGATCGGCACGTTCAGGTCCTGGCGTATCAGCAGGCGCTTGCCGGCGAGATCGAGGTCGGTCATGCGAAGGACGGTCATCTGAAGCTCCAGGAATGGGGAGTGGAGAAGCAGGAGTCGATAAATGAAAAAGGAGACGGGCCTCTTGCGATTCCCGTCTCCCGATTACCGATTGCCGGTATTACTTCGCGTTGGCGAACGCCACCGTGGTATCGAGCATGCGGTTGGAGAAGCCCCACTCGTTGTCGTACCAGGAGGAGACCTTCACCAGGCGGCCGGAGACCTTGGTCAGGGTCGAGTCGAAGGTGGAGGAGGCCGGATCATGGTTGAAGTCGCTGGAGACCAGCGGGCCGTCGTTGTACTTGAGGATGCCTTTCAGCGGGCCCTCGCTGGCGGCGGCCTTCATGATGGCGTTGACTTCCTTCACGTCGGTGTCGCGGGCGGCGATGAAGGACAGGTCGACGATCGAGACGTTGATGGTCGGCACGCGGATGGAGAAGCCGTCCAGCTTGCCGTTCAGCTCCGGCAGCACCAGGCCGACCGCGGCGGCGGCGCCGGTCTTGGCCGGGATCATGTTGTGGCCGGCAGCGCGGGCGCGGCGCAGGTCTTCATGATAGACGTCGGTCAGCACCTGGTCGTTGGTGAACGAGTGGATGGTGGTCATCAGACCGTTGATCACGCCGATCTTGTCGTGCAGCGGCTTGACCAGGGGCGCCAGGCAGTTGGTGGTGCAGGAGGCGTTGGAGATGACAGTGTCGCTGCCCTTCAGCACCTGGTGGTTGACACCGTAGACGATGGTGGCGTCGACATCGTTGCCGCCCGGGGCGGAGATCACTACCTTCTTGGCGCCGCCGGCGAGATGCGCGCTGGCCTTGGCCTTGCTGGTGAAGAAGCCGGTGCATTCCAGCACCACGTCGACGCCCAGCTCGCCCCAGGGCAGCTTGGACGGGTCGCGGTTGGCCAGCACCTTGATCTTGTCGCCGTTGACGACCAGATATTCGCCTTCCACCCCCACCGTGCCCGGGAAGGGGCCATGGGCCGTGTCGTAGCGGGTCAGGTGCGCATTGGTTTCGGCCGGGCCGAGGTCGTTGATCGCGACGATCTGCACATCCTTGCGGCCGCTTTCGTACAGCGCGCGCAGAACATTACGGCCGATGCGGCCGTAGCCGTTGATGCCAACTTTGACTGCCATGGTGATCCTCTGTCTCAGCGCCCGCACCGCCGCATGACGGCTGGGCCCGTTCGGTGGGGTCCCCTTGCGGGGCGAATCGACCGCCGTCTGATCCTGCCGTGAGGCCAGACCATGCAGCGGGAGGCGTATTTTACGCTATACGCGGCCCCACGGCATCGCCGTGTCAGGAGGAACTCTCCTGACACGGCGCTTTTGCGTGCTGATGCAGCCTGTTTTCAGCCTATTGCAGGCTGAAGGTGATGGGCAGCTCGACCTTGAAGTCGGTGATCTCCGGCGACACGTTCGCCGGCACCGCCGGGAACTTGACGATGCGGTTGAACACGTTCTTGCACTCGGAATCCAGCGCCGGGAAGCCTGCCTTGTCCTTCATTTGCACTTCCTCGATCGATCCGTCGCGGGAAATGGTCACCATGACCTTGCAGGTGCCTTCTTCCTGGTCACGTACCGACTTGGCCGGATATTGCGTGTTGGCCTGGATGGTCTGCTGCAGCGTATTGAAGTACGAGCTGGGCACACCCACCTGCACCTGACGCACCGGCTGCGGCGGAGTCGGCGGCGCGGGCGGCGGCGGCGGCGGCACCGACGGCGCCTCCACCGGCGGCGTCGGCGCCTGGGTCACGATCTGCTGCGGCGGCGGCGGCGTGTTCAGCTTCGGCGGCGGGGTCTTGGGCGGCGGCTCCTTCGGCGGCGGCGGGGGTGGCGGCGGTGGCGGTGGCGGCGGCAGCATCTGGATCACCGCCACCATCTTCTTCTGCGGCGCCTGGAACATCTGCGGCCGCACCATGTGCAGCAGGTACAGGATCAGCACCAGGTGGAAGATGATGGAGACGATCGCGCCGGGGCCGAGCGTGAAGGTTTTTCGCTTTTTCTTGATGGTTTCAGTCACAGTTCTCGCTCCGGGCCCTTACGGCTGGGCTTGGGACATGAGCGAGACCTTGTAGAAGCCGGCCTGGGCCGCCATCTTCAGAAGATCCCTCACTTTGTCGAACACCGCGCCCTTGTCGGCACGGATGTAGACCAGGTTATCCGGCTCGGCCTGCGCGATTTCATGCAGCCGTGCCGGCAACTGGTCGATCGTCATCGGGTCGACGTGACCGCCGCCGGTATCGATGTAGTAGTTGCCGTTCAGGTCGAACGACACGATCAGCGGGTCGCGCGGCTTGCCCATTTCCTGCAAAGCAGCCTTGGGCAGGGTCACCGGCACTTGCGACAGCATCAACGGCGCCGTCACCATGAAGATGATCAGCAGCACCAGCATGACGTCGACCAGCGGTGTGACATTGATCGAGGCGATGGCTTCGCCCAGATCGTCCTCGCCTTCCGCGTGCGAGGAGGAACTCGGTGCGCTCATGGACATAGGGTCACCTTGCCGAAGCCGGAGCTGCCGACGATGGCCATCAGGTCGACCACCCGGTCGTAGATGGACTGGGGATCCGCACACACCGTGACCAGTTCGTCCGGGTACTTCTGCGCGATGTCCTGCAGCCGCGCCGGCAGGTCGGTGTAGGCCACGGCTTCCTTCGGGTCATCGTTGTGCTGCAGGAAATAATTGTTCTGCAGATCGAAACTCACGCCGAGCTTCTCCGGCGGCTTGTCCGACTGGAACAGGCTGGGTTTGGGCAGGGTGATGGGCAACTGGTTCATCATCAGCGGCATCGTGACCATGAAAATGATCAACAACACCAGCATGACGTCAACCAGAGGCGTGACGTTGATTTCCGCCACCGG
>JAMFRN010000210.1 GCA_026224805.1 Nevskia soli | reverse complement strand
CCTCGCAGGTGCCGCGGCAGCCATTCTCGGGCGCTTTTGCGCCGGACAGGCAGGCGCCGCCCGTCAACGGCGACGGCCCCGGATCGCACCAGCCGCCCTTCGCCGATCGCCGGATGCGCGGCGACCTGATCTCCCTCGATCATCTCCACTCCTTCGATGGCTATGAGCTGCGCACCCCGGCGCAGCTCGAACGCAGCGGCGAGCCGACACGGCCGCTGCTGCTGCACGTGCGCGTGGCGGGTCTGCGCGCCTTGCTGCGCTTTCTCGGCGTCACCGAATGGCTGTTGTTCGCCTTGCTGGTGATCGCTCTGTCGGCGCTGCTGTGGTGGCCTTTCATCTGGGGCATTACGCGCACTGTGGTGCGGCTCACCTCCGCCACCGAGGCTATCGCCGCGGGCCGTTTCGAGACGCGCGTCGGCACGCGCCGGCGCGATGAGCTGGGCCGCCTGGCGGATTCGGTGAACCGCATGGCGGAGCGCTTGCAGAGCTATGTCTCCGGGCAGAAGCAGTTCCTCGCCGACGTCGCCCACGAGGTCACCTCGCCGCTGGCGCGGATGCAGATGGGCTTGGGCATCCTTGAGTCGCGGCTGGGCGAAGCGGCCCAGCAGAGTCTGAGGGACGTGCAGGAGGAAGCGCAGCAGATGTCGCGCCTGCTCAACGAATTGCTGCTGTTCTCCCGCGCCGGCATGGAGGCCGAGCGCGGACCGCTGGCCGCGGTGGAGCTGCGCCCGCTGCTGCTGCAGGCGCTGCAACACGAGGATCCGCGGCAGCGGCTGCGGGCGGACATCGTGGCGGGCGTGCGCGCCATGGCGCGCCCCGATCTGTTGCAGCGCGCCGTCGCCAACCTGGTGCGCAACGCCTTGCGCTATGCCGGCGATGCGCCGGTGGAGCTGAGCGTGGCGCGCGGCGGCCAGGCCATCCACATCCTGGTGCGCGACCGCGGGCCAGGCGTGCCGGAAGCCGCACTGGCACGGCTGGGCGAGCCGTTCTATCGTCCCGAGGTGTCGCGCGACCGTGACAGCGGCGGCACCGGCCTGGGTCTGGCGATCGTCAAGCGCTGTGTCGAAGCCTGTGGCGGCGGCGTGGTGTTCCGCAATCGCGAGGGCGGCGGCTTCGAGGCGGAAATCTGGCTCGAAGCGGCGGATTGAAACTGCCCGGCGGCCTCTCAGAGCTTCGAGTATTCGAGCCTGGCCTGCTGCAGTATCGGCACGTCGGGATCGGCGTTCTTCCAAGCGGCGAAGAATTTTTCGTAGTCGCCGCGGCAGGCCGCCAGCTTGCCTTCGAGCCGTTCGGCGCGGGCCAGCCCGAGCAGGGACAGATCGTATAGATGCGAAATCGGCTCGACGCCGGGATTGTCCAGTATCTTGCGGAATTCGACGGCGGCATGAGCGCCATCACCGGCGGCCAGGTAGGCACGCCCGCGCACATAGGGCACATCGTAGGTGCGCAGATCGTAGAGCAGGGCAGGTTGCAGCTCCGTCACCGCTTCCGCCGGCTGGCCGCGCCGCAGCGCCAGCGCCGCGCGTGTTTCCGGCGCGAAAACCTGGTTCAGCAGCGTGTCCGCAGGCCGCTGCTGCAAGTCCTTGCGCAGCTGCTCCTGCAAGCGGTCGACATTGCCGATCTCGGCCATGGCGAAAAGATAATCCGCCGAATCGAAGCCGGCCGGCACGCTGTCGAGCAGTGCGTGGGCCCGCTGCTCCATGCCGAAGTCCAGCAGGATGCGCGCGTTGGGCGCGGCGGTGAAATTGGTCAGGCCCTGCTGCGCGCCCTGCGCCACCACTTGCTGGAACAGGCTGTCGCCCTGTGCGATGCGGCCCTGACTGTAGGCGATCAGGGCGGTCTTCAGCAGGATATTGCGCTCCGCCGACTTGCCCTTGGCCCAGGCAATCTCCGCGGCCACCGCTGCGTCGTCGCGCCGGGCATAAGCCAGCTCCAGCAACTGGCCGTGGGTGTCGTCGCCGGCGTAGCCCTTGGTCACGGCCTCTTCACAAGCGGCTTGCGCCTGCGCGAACAGGTTGGCGTGCTTGTAGGCCCGGCACAGCACCACGTAGCTGGCTTCCCTGTCCGGATTCAGCGCCAGCGCGCGCTTGCCAGCCTCGATGGCATCCGCGTAGCGTCCGACCCAGTTTTCCGCATTGGACAGATTGGCCCAGGGCACCGAGTCCTGCGGATAGGTTTCGGCCCACACCTGGAAGTTGCGGATGGTCTCCTCGAAATCCTTGGTCAGGATCTGGTGGTAGCGCGAAACGATGAGCAGCTTTTCGCGCTCGCCGACCCCGTCGCGCAGCGCATAAGCTTTGGCGATGTTGTCGGTGTCCTGCGGGCTTTGCGTGAGACTGTTGTAGACCGCGGCAAGATCGGCATAAGCCGCCGCGAAATCCGGGTCCAGTTCGATGGCGTGCTGGAACAGCGGGATCGATTCCGCGCGCTTGCCATGACCATAGAGATACGCGCCCTCCGAATAGGCCTTGAGCGCCTCGAACGAAACCGTCCTCTGCTGCTGCAGCGGCACGTCGAAGCGCTTGATCGAATCCAGCGACTCGCCCAGCCTGGCGCGCATGCCGCTGGCCAGGCCATCCAGTGTCGCCAGGGTTGCTTCCTTGCTGTCGGCCTCCCCCTTCTCCTCGGCCAGAATCTCGCCCGTGCCGCAGGCGCTGGCAGTGAGGGTCAGCAGGTACTTCTGGCCCAGGGCGGCAACCGAGCCGCCCAGCACCGCCTTGCCTTCATTGCGCGCACAGACCTCCTGCGCCAGTGCCGGCGTCAATTTCTCATCCTTGGCACGGGTCATCAGTAGCAGAGTGCTTTGCACCTGCTGCTCCGGCAGCACCGTGAGAAACGGCGACTGCACCAAGTCGATCTCCAGCGCCTTGGCCAATGCCTGGTCGAAGGCCGGGTCAGGGCTGAGGTTCTGGAATTCCGCCAGCACGATGAGATTGCGTTCCGTCGAATGGCGTGAGCCGCGCCACTGCAGGAAGCAGTAGAGCAGTCCCACCGCCAGCAGCGGCAACGCCGCAACCAGCAGCATGCTCCGACTCGGCAGGGCCGACCGCCGGAGCGATCGCGGGGCCGCGGGCGGCGGGCTCGGTGCCGGGATCTGCGTTGGCGTCTGCGCCGGGGGAGCGATGTCCGTATCCGCCGAGGCTGGGCCGTTTGCTGTCGCAACATCCTCCGTCTGTCGCGACACGCGCTGCACCGGCGCGGTGAAGCGATAGCCGCGCCCGGGAGCGGTGACGATGAAGCGGTCCAGCTCGCCGGGACCGCTGAGCGCTTTGCGCAGGGCGAAGATGCTCTGGCTGAGACTGCCTTCCTCGACGATCCGGCCTGGCCAGATCGCCTCCAGCAACTCGTCCTTGCCCAGTACGCGGTCGGGATTTTCGATCAGGTAAAGCAGCGTGTCGAAGACCCTGGGCGACAGCGAAACCGCGGCGCCGTCGCGCAGCAGGGTGCGTTTCAGCGGGTCTACCCGGAAAGGGCCGAACGCGTACAAGCCCTTGTCCCGTAAGGAGGTATCCACGCTTTAAGAAACCTTCAGAAATTTTGAGGACGATTTTGAGGACTTGTGAGAGACCGATCTTTTAGAACTTGACCCCAGGGGACTGTAGCTGGACCCGATCGGCGCGGCAAGGAACAACTGTGTGCCCAATCACATCGTTGCCCGATCGATTGCGGGGGTGATGGCGGGCTTTTGGGCCTGCCCGCTGCCGCCGGCGCCAGACCCCGCATGGATGGATGCAACCGGAATTGCGGATATAGGGAGTCGAGATGAAAGCGATCTTCAAGGGATGGAACCTGTGGAGTGTGGCGACATGGGGCTTGTTCGCCATCGCTCTGGTCTGCGTCGAATCGGCGCGCGCCCAGGACATCGGCACGGAAACGGTGCTGCATTCGTTTTCCGGCACCTTCAACGACGGCAGCGAACCGACCGGCCTGGTGCAGCTTTCCGACGGCTCCCTGTATGGGGTCACGGTCGGCTATGTTTATCAGAACTCATCGGTCAATACGGATAATGTTTTTTTTAAAATCACCACGACCGGCACCTACACCCCGCTGGCAAACGGCTGCGGCACCGCCACCGGCTGCACCACTGGAGCGCAGGTCGGCAGGGATGCGAGCAGTTCGCTGATCAACGGCGGTGACGGCAATCTCTACGCCATTGCATCGATCAACAGCTACGACCAGTTCTATCAATTGACGCCCCAGGGGGCATTCACCGCGCTCTACAGATTCTCGAGCTATTACACCAATAACGCGGATTTTCCGGGCGACAGCCAGCTGATTCTGGGCAGCGACGGCAATTTCTATGGAACGGCGTATGGCGGCCCGTCCAACGGCGCCATCTTCCGCCTGACTCCCGGCGGCGTCTTCGCCCAGCTCTATGCCTTCACCAAGTTGAGCTCCGGCTTGCCCCAGGTCAACAGCGATGGCGCCTACCTGAATGCGCCCCTGGTCGAAGGAACCGATGGCAATTTCTACGGCGTAGCCTTGTATGGCGGTGTGAACGGGTCGGGCACCATCTTCAAGATGACGCCCGGCGGCGTGTTCAGCCTGCTATACGCCTTCAGCGCGGACGGCGACGAGGATCTCAGCACCTCTCACAATGCTGACGGCGCAGCCCCGGGCGCCGGGCTGGTGCTGGGCAAGGACGGCAATTTCTACGGCACCACGCAATTCGGCGGTGCGAACGGCGTCGGCACGATTTTCAAGATCACGCCTGCCGGTGTCTTCACCAAGCTGCATGATTTTGGCAACACGCCGCAGGCTTCGATCACCATTTCCGCCACCCCTTCCACCATCACGGCGGGACAGAGCGCAACCCTGGACTGGGCTTTCGCGGGCACCAACGACTTCTACGAAGGCGGCACACCCGTCAGCAAGCTCACCCTGGGCACGGACGGAAATCTCTACGGCGTCGCCGGATCGCCGCTCGCGGGACCTTCCGGCGGTGAATCTGGTGGCGGGCAATACGGCAGCGGCATCGCTTTCCAGATCACACCCGGTGGCACCTTCACCGTCCTTTATTCGTTTGGAAGCAATGCGCAGGATGGGACCTTTCCCTACGCCAGCCTGATTCAGGGCAGCGACGGCAATTTCTACGGCACCACTTACGCCGGTGGCGCCAACCCTGCCTTGAGTGGAGAATTCGGTGGCACCGTCTTCAAGCTCGCCGTGGGCCCGGCACCCGCATCGGCACCGCCCTGTACGGCAAGCGGCGCATGGAGCGGCTCCGAACCGGCCAGCGGAAGCTTCATCGCCGCTCCGACAACCCCCGGTAACTACACCTACACCTTGACTTGCACCAGCAACACCAACCAGATCATTTCGCAAGACGTGACGCTCACCGTGACCGCCGCCGCGGCACTGCCGACCGTCACCATCGCCGCCAACCCCTCCAGCCTGGTGCTCGGCAGCAGTTCCACTCTGAGCTGGTCTTCCACCAACGCCACCAGTTGCACCGCCAGCGGCGCCTGGAGTGGTACTGAAGCCATCAACGGCAGCCTGAGCGTGACGCCCGGCGCCACCGGCTCCAGCAGCTACGCCCTGACCTGTACCGGCAGCGGCGGCAGCGTCACCAGCACCGCGACGGTCACCGTCACCGCGCCTCCGTTGCCGACTGTCACCATCGCTGCCAATCCCACCAGCCTGGTCCTCGGCAACAGCACCACACTGACCTGGTCCTCCACCAACGCCACCGCCTGCACCGCCAGCGGCGCCTGGAGCGGTACCGAAGCCACCAGTGGCGCGCAGAGCGTCACGCCCGGCGCCACCGGCACCAGCAGCTACGCCCTGACCTGCACCGGCCCCGGCGGCAGCACCACCAGCACGGCGACGATCAGCGTCACCGCACCGGTGCCCACCGTGATGATCGTCATCAACCCCACCACCATCACCACCGGTCAGAGCGCCACCCTGACCTGGTCCTCCACCAATGCCACCGCCTGCACCGCCAGTGGCGCCTGGAGCGGCATTGAAACCACCAGCGGCAGCCTCTCCGAAAGCCCGGCAGCCACGGGCACCGACGTCTACACCCTCAGCTGCACCGGCAGCGGCGGCACCACCAGCGCGTCCGCCACGCTCACCGTCAGCGCTGTAGCGCCGCCACCTCCCGCCGCGCCGACGGTGACCATCGCGGCCAATCCACCCGACATCACCCTGGGCCAGAGCACCACCCTGAGCTGGTCCTCCACCAACGCCACGTCCTGCACCGCCAGCGGCGCTTGGAGCGGTGCCCAGGCCACCGGAGGCAGCATGAGCGAAAGCCCGGATGCGACAGGCAGCAGCACCTACACCCTGAGCTGCTCCGGCGCCGGCGGATCGGCCAGCGCTTCGGCCAGCGTTACCGTCACTGCGGCAACGCCCGCGGCACCGACCCTCGGCATCGCGGCACAGCCGGCGGCCATCACCCTGGGTCAGAGCACCACCCGGAGCTGGTCCTCCGCCAACGCCACGGCCTGTAGCGCCAGCGGCGCCTGGAGCGGCGGCCAGGCAACCTCCGGGGAGCATGCGGAAACGCCAGACGCCGCAGGATCCGTGGTCTACACGCTGAGCTGCTCCGGTCCTGGCGGGACGGTCGTATCGGCGGCCACGGTGACTGTTTCCCCTGCGGCGACCACCACCGAGCTCACCGGCAAGGCCGGCGGCGGCTTCGGCTTCGGCAGCCTGTTCGGCCTGGGACTGTTTGCCCTGTTGCGGCAACGCTACGTCCGGCGACGCCTGGGCTACCTTCTGATGCTGTTCTGCGTGCCGGCCTTCGCCCAGGAACTGGATTTCGATATTGGCAAGACTTACCTGGGGGTGCGCGGCGGCATCGCCACCTACGGCGTCGATAGTTCGACGGTAAACAGTGGCCTGTCCGCTTCGGATGCCGCCACCGTCAATTCGATCGATCATCGCAAGGGAGCCGGCGTGCTCTATGCCGGCGTGCCCTTCTACCATGGCCTTTCGCTCGAACTGGGTTATGCCGACCTGGGCATCTACCACGTCAGCCTGTCCACCAGCAGCGCCAATGTCGCGCAGGTGGCGGCGGATGCCGTCGGCCAGCTCAAGCCGGCGGGGCGCGGCATCACCTTGGGATTGGGTGGCCCCTTCGACCTGGGGCGCTGGTTCGCGGTCGAGCCGCATCTGGGCGCGCTGATCTACCAGTCCAAGCAGGAAGTATTCACCCCCGACGGCACCTACTCCAAGGGTGACTACGGCGTGGGCCTGGATGCCGGGGTCGCCTTGCTGGTGCATCCGTTCCGGCCGGTCTATGCCGGCGCGGGATTCGAGTGCTTCGATACCGGTGGCGGCTGCAATGTCAGGCTTGCTTCGTTGCAGCTGGAGTATCACTTCGGGCGGTAGCATCGAAACGAAATCCGGCGGTGCGGTGCCGGCGGTGCGGTGCGCGTCGTGAATTTCGCGGCCCGGCCGGAGCCGCCGCCGGCTTGGTAAACCTTGTGTAAAACTTCCGGGGTGCGATGCAGTCGGCGGCGTAATGTCGCTCACTCTAATAAAACGGAAGGAAGGCTCATGCACCAGCGAATCCTCGTCGGACTGCTGCTGGCGGTGCTCGGATCGCTTGCCTGCGGCAATGTGGCGTTGGCGGAGGGCAAGCCTGGTGACGAGCGGCCGCCGCCAGCCGATGCGCCGCTCGACGGCGACCGCCCCGATGCGCCGCCGCACAGCCATGGTCCGGGTGCGACTCCATCTCCGGGGTTCGGGCCGGAGTTCGGGCCGCCGCAGGAAGTGATGCAGACGGCCAGCGAGATCGAGCGCCTGTACCGGGAGCAAGGCAAGCCCAGGGAGGCGATCGCGCTGTACCAGGAATTGCTGGTCAAGACCCGCGACCCGCTGGTCCGCCATTTCGCTTACGACAGCATTGCCCGCATCGAATTGCAGCCCACCGATGCCGACAAGGCCGTGGCCACGCTGAAGCAGAGCCTGGATGAAAGCCTGCAGCATTTGAACCAGTTGCCGCCGCCCGCCGGCGGGCCGGGCAGGGACGGCCAATTGCCCTGATGGCGTCGGCCGCCCGTCTCATGCGGGCTGCCGCTCGGGCTTCTCAGGCTTCCTGCCGCACTTTCCCCGGCGCGAATCCCTGCACCCGCTTGAAGGCGCGGCGGAATGCCGCCTCGGTCTGGTAGCCCAGGCGCTCGGCGATGCGCGCCACGCTCTGGTTGGGATCGCGCAGCAGGCGCACCGCCTCGGCCATGCGCCACTCGGTCAGGTACTGCATCGGTGCCACGCCGAGCACGGCGGAGAAGTGCTCGCAGAAGGCGGTGCGCGACAACAGCGCTGCCTCGGCCAGATCGGCGATGCTCCAGTTGCGGCCCGGATCGTCGTGCATCGCCGCCAGCGCGCGCGACAGGCGCGGGTCGTTGAGCGCGGCGAGCAGGCCCTGCCGCGGCAGATCCTTCACCACATGGCTGCGGATCGCCAGCACCAGCAGCGAGTCGGCCAGCTTGTTCAGCACCAGCTGGTTGCCGAACAGCGACTGGCTCGATTGCGCCGCCATCATCTGGCCGAGCGCGCGAAAGTGCCCGGCCTCGTCCGGCTCGTGCACCACGAAGAACTCGGGCAGCGAATCCAGCACCGCGTTGCGCTTGCCGCCCTGCGAGGTGAATTCGCCGCAGAGCATGGCCGTATCCGCCGGTTGCTCGGCCCCCGTGCGCATCACTTGGCACAGCGTATGCGGCCCCCCACGCGGGAACACGATCAGGTCTCCGGCGCCGAGCGTGAGCGGCACGGGCAGGTAGCTTGCTTCCACCCGGCAACTGCCCGCGCTGATCAGGTGGAAGATGCCGCGATCCATCTGCGGTTCGCGTTCGATCCACTCGCCGCAGTAGGTGACGTTATCGGTGACACGGGCGGAGATCTGGTACGCGCCCATGATGGAGGCGAATACTTTTTCCGCGGACTGTTCGAGCATGGCCCTAATTTAGCACGCTGCCCATTGCAGCCCGATGCCATCCCACGCCCTTGGTCCATCCAGCGAAACTCCCACCCATTGTCATCCTGAGCGGAGCGAAGGATCTGGCCTGGTGCCCAGGCCAGATCCCTTGCGACCCTCTTTTCCGTGAACGGGTGAGCGGGCCGGAACCTCAAGCCACCTTGGGGAAATCCAGTGGCGTGTCGTTGACCCGGTTCACCATGTTGGTGAAGAGGATGGCGCTGATCGCGTAGATCGCTTCGATGATCTGGCGGTCGTCGTAACCGGCGGCGCGCAGGCCTTCCACCGCCTCGGCCGGCAGCGTGCCGGAGGTCTTCACCAGGCGCACGGCGAAACGGACCAGGGCATCGATGTTGGCGTCCTCATCGTAGGCGCCGCTGCGCAGCTTGCGGGTCTGCTCGAGGCTGTAGCCGGCGGCCTTGGCGGCCATGGTATGTGCGGCGACGCAATAGCCGCACTGGGTGGCCTCGCTGACGGCCAGATTGATGGCTTCGATCCGGCGCGCGCCCAGCGTGCCCTTCTTCAGCACGGCGCTGCCCTGCAGCACCTGGCCCAGTACTGCCGGGGCGTTGCTGCCGACGGTAGTGTAGGCATTGGGCACCTTGCCCATGGCCTGCCGAATGGCGGAAAACAGCGGTGCGGCTTCTTCGCCGGCCTCGGCGACGTTGACGGTGTGCAGACGGTTCATGACGGTGGCTCCTTTCGTTGCTGCTGCTGTCGTTGCAGCGATGGGCCATGCTAGGGCAACGGGGTGCTACCATCCGCACATAAAAGTCTCGATTTAACACTGGATCGTCTCACGCCCTGCTCATGGACAGCCTCAGTCACCTGGTCCGCATGCTCGCGCCTTCCGGCTCGGTGGACCTGCGCTGCCGCTTCGCCGGCGACTGGTTCGTCGCCCACGACCCGGCGCCGCCGGGGCAGGTGCCATATCACGTCATCCTCGAAGGACGCGGCCGCGCCGGCATCGGCCGGGACTTGCTGGAACTGGAAGCCGGCGACGTGCTGCTGTTCCCGCGCGGCGCCGCCCACACCCTGCACAGCATCGGCGGCGGCGAGAACCCGGCGTACAACAAGCTGCCGGCGCGGCATTTCAACGGCGTGCTGACCGAGGTGACGCTGCGCGGCGAGGGGGCGCCGCTGGACATGCTGTGCGGCACCTTCACCGTCGGCGGCTCGGGTGGGGCGCTGCTGCGCACCCTGCCGGAGGTGCTGTGCGTGCGCACCGCGCAGCGCGCCGACTGCGCCTGGCTGGCCTCGCTGATCGGCATGATGCGCTACGAGAGCGAAGCCGCGAACGCCGGCGCCGCCGCCGTCATCGGCGAGCTGTCCACCGCCCTGTTCACCGTGCTGCTGCGCGCCCTGATGGCCGAGCGCGGCACCAGCCACGGCCTGCTGGCGCTGATGGGCGATGCGCGCCTGTCGCGCGCGGTGGAGGCGGTGCTGCGCGAGCCGGCGCAGCCCTGGACCATCGCCACCCTGGCCGCGCAGTGCAATCTGTCGCGCGCCACCTTCGCCCGCCAGTTCAGCCAGCTCAGCGGCCTGACGCCGCTGGAGCTGTTCACCAGCCTGCGCATGGAGCTGGCCGCGCGCCTGCTGCTGCGGGAAAACCTCTCGGCGGAGCGGGTCAGCGAGCAATGCGGTTACGCCTCGCAGGCGGCGTTCGGCCGCATCTTCAAACAGCATTACGGCACCGGGCCGGGTGCCTACCGCCGCCAGGCCCGCGAGCAGCGCGCGCAGGCGGGCCGGGAAGAAGCGGGGCGGGGAGAAGCCGGGGCGGAAAATCGGTAGAGTTAGGTACACCCGGTCGGGGGCTGGTGCGCCGCCGCTTTGCAGGCGCTTCCCGACGGTTCACCTGCCAGGAGGGTTCCGCTCATGAGCGACAGCGATTCCAGGGATGACATCGAAGGCGTCGAGCCCTATCACGAACCCGCCGGCGGCTGGGGTGCGCTGCGCGCCACGGCGAAGGCGCTGGCCGGTTCGCGTAACGCCCTGGCCGGCGCCGAGCTGCTGCTGAAGCAGAACCAGCCGGGCGGCTTCGACTGCCCGGGCTGCGCCTGGCCCGACCCCAAGCACACTTCCTCCTTCGAGTTCTGCGAGAACGGCGCCAAGGCGGTGTCGTGGGAGGCTACCAGCAAGCGCGTCACGCCGGAGTTCTTCGCCCGGCACACGGTCAGCGAGCTGTGGCAGAAGAGCGACCACTGGCTCGAGGACCAGGGACGCCTGACCCAGCCCATGGCCTATGACCGCGCCAGCGACCGATTCGTCGCCGTATCCTGGGACGAGGCCTTTACCCGCATCGGCCAGGCCCTCAACCGGCTGCCGTCGCCGGACCTGGCGGACTTCTACACTTCCGGCCGCGCCTCCAACGAAGCGGCCTTCCTGTACCAGCTGTTCGTCCGCCTCTACGGCACCAACAATTTCCCCGATTGCTCGAACATGTGCCACGAGGCCAGCAGCGTCGGCCTGCCGCGGGTCATCGGCATCGGCAAGGGCACGGTGACCATCGAGGACTTCGACAAGGCCGACATGATCTTCTGCATCGGCCACAACCCCGGCACCAATCATCCGCGCATGATGACGCCGCTGCGCGACGCCTCCCGCCGCGGCGCGCCGATCATCGTCATCAACCCGTTCCGCGAGCGCGCCCTGGAGCGCTTCGAGGCGCCGCAGGCGCCAGTGGAGATGCTGACGCGCTCGTACACGCCCATCGGCACGCAGTATCACCAGGTCAAGATCGGCGGCGACGCCGCGGCATTGAAGGGCATCATGAAGGCGCTGCTCGCCCTCGACGACGCGGCCGTGCAGGCGGGACAGCCGCGGCTGCTCGATACGGCCTTCATCGAAACCCATACGCACGGCTTCGAGGCTTTCGCCGCCGACCTGCGCGCCACCGACTGGGTCGCCATCGCCGTCGCCAGCGGCCTGTCGCGCGAGGCGCTGGAAGGCATCGCCGTGGTCTATGCCAAGGCCGAGCGGCCTATCGTCTGCTACGGCATGGGCTTGACCCAGCATCGTACCGGCACCTCTAACGTCGAGCAGGTCGTCGCCTTGCTGCTGATGCGCGGAGCGATCGGGCGGGAAGGGGCGGGCATCTGCCCCCTGCGCGGCCACTCCAATGTGCAGGGCGACCGCACCGTCGGCATCACCGAGAAGCCGTCCAAGGCGTTTCTCGACAAGCTCGGCCAGGTGTTCGGCTTCGAGCCGCCGCGCCAGCCGGGCAGGTCGGTGATCGACACCATCGCGGCGATGCGCGATGGCCAGTGCAAGGCCCTGATCTCGCTGGGCGGCAACCTTGCGGTGGCCGCCCCAGACAGCGCGGTGTCTTTCGACGCCTTCCGCCGCCTGGAGCTGAACGTCAGCATCGCCACCAAGCTCAACCGCACCCATCTGCTCACCGGCGGCGAAGCCTTCATTCTGCCCTGCCTGGGGCGCACCGAAGTCGACAAGCAGGCCGGTGGCCAGCAGTCGGTGACGGTGGAGGACTCGATGTCCATGGTCCATGCCTCGCGCGGCTTCATCAAGCCCGCCAGCGAGCAGCTGCGTTCGGAGCCGGCGATCATTGCCGGCATCGCCAAGGCCACGCTGAAGTCTCCGGCGGCGTTAGCGGCAACGGTGGACTGGGATGCGCTGATCGCCAACTACGACCTGATCCGCGACAAGATGGAAGTGGTGATGCCGGACCTGTTCCGCGCCTACAACGAGCGCATCCGCGAACCCGGCGGTTTCCGCCTGTACAACTCCGCTTCCGAACGCGTCTGGAAAACGTCGACCGGCAAGGCCAACTTCGTTCCGTTCAGCGACCTCGAAGAGGACGAGCACTTCGCCGACCCACTGGTGCTGCGGCTCACCACCATGCGCTCGCATGACCAGTACAACACCACCATCTACGGGCTCGACGACCGCTACCGCAGCCTGTTCGGCCGCCGCGACGTGGTCTTCATGAACGCGCAGGACATCGCGCGCGCGGGTCTGGTCCCCGGCGCGCGGGCCGACATCTGGGCCTTCCATCAGCCCGGCCAAGGCGTGCGGCCGCGCGTGCTGCGCGGCATGACCGTCGTCAACTATCCCCTGCCGGAAGGCTGCTGCGGCGCCTATTACCCTGAGGCCAACGGCCTGGTGGCGCTCGAGCATTGCGACCCGGACAGCCTGACGCCGTCCTACAAATCGGTGCCGGTGCGCATACTGCCCGCCGACGCGGTGGACGATGGCGGCGATACCCGCGTCGGCACCGAGGGTTTGAGCGGCCGCGCGCCGGTCGCCGCATCAGCCTGAGCATGACAATCGGCCGGCCTCTCCACCCGGGGGCCGACCGGCGTCATGCACGGCATTGATGGGGCGCCATGAATAATCATCAGTATTGCCCCTGATACAGGCTGTCTACGATGTAGAGATCACCGTTCGCTGCCATCACGCCGCCGGGCCTCCATGAACCAACGCTGCCGCGCCGAAGCAAGCCAGCCGTATCCGTCCCGTCCGTGTTCCGGCGCCACCCGGCCATGAAGCCGCCTTTCGCGCGCCTGCTCATCGCCAACCGCGGCGAAATCGCCATCCGCATCGCCCGCGCCGCGGCCGAACTCGATCTGCCCAGCGTCGCCGTTTATGCCGAGGACGATGCCGCCTCGCTGCATGTGCGCCAGGCCGATCAAGCCGTCGCCCTGCGCGGCCGCGGCGTGCCGGCCTATCTGGACATGGAGCAGCTAATCGCCGTGGCCCGTGCCGAGGGCTGCGACGCCATCCATCCCGGCTACGGCTTCCTCGCCGAGAACGCCGCGTTCGCCCGTCGTTGCGAGGCGGCCGGCGTGCAGCTCATCGGCCCCGGCGCCGAGTTGCTGGAACTGTTCGGCGACAAGACGCAGGCGCGCGCCCTGGCGGCGCGCTGCCAGGTGCCGCTGCTCAAAGGGTTGGACCACTCGGTGACGCTGGCCGAAGCACGCGAGTTTCTCGCCAGCCTCGGCGCCGGCGGCGCGCTGATGATCAAGGCTCTGGCCGGCGGCGGCGGCCGCGGCATGCGTGCCGTGTTTGCCGAAGCCGAACTGGCAGAAGCCTATACCCGCTGCCAGTCCGAAGCCCGCGCCGCCTTCGGCCGAGATGAGGTCTATGTCGAGCAGCTGCTGCGCACAGCACGCCATATCGAGGTGCAGGTGCTGGGCGACGGCAACTCAGTCACCCACCTGTGGGAGCGCGAATGCAGCCTGCAGCGGCGTCACCAGAAGCTGGTGGAGATCGCGCCCAGCCCGGGCCTGCCCGGCGCCCTGCGCGAGCAGATCATTGCCGCCGCGCTGAAGCTGGCCGGCGCTGTGCAGTATCGCGGCCTTGGCACGTTCGAGTTCCTGCTCGATACCGAACAGTCCGGTCAGTTTTATTTCATGGAAGCCAATCCGCGCATCCAGGTCGAGCATACCGTCACCGAGCAGATCACCGGCGTCGATCTGGTGCAGGCGCAGATCCGGCTCGCTGCCGGGCACTCGCTGGCCGATCTGAAGCTGGCGCAGGTGCCAGCACCGCCCCAGGGTTGCGCGGTGCAGTTGCGCATCAACCTGGAAAGCATGAACGCCGACGGCAGCACCCGCCCGGCGGCGGGCACGCTCAGTGCCTACGAGCCGCCCAGCGGTCCCGGCCTGCGCGTCGATGGCTACGGCTATGCCGGTTATGCGGTGAGTCCCAGCTACGACTCGCTGCTGGCCAAGCTGATCGCGCATGCTGGCGATTACCCGGCGGCGCTGCGCCGCGCCTACCGCGCGCTGTGCGAGTTCCGCCTGGAAGGCGTGGCCAGCAATCTGCATCTGCTGCAAAACCTGCTGCGCCTGCCCCAGGTGGCGGCGAGCCAGGTCAGCACCCGCTTCGTCGAGCAGCACCTGGATGAATTGCTGGCGCCGCAGCCGCAGGCTCATCCGCATCGGTATTTCGCCCAGGCATCGGCCGCGCCCGACGTTGCGTTGCCTGTTGCGGATGCGCCGCCCGGCACCATCGCCCTGCATGCGCCGAGCACCGGCGTGCTGGTGAGCATCGCGGTGGGCGAGGGCGATGCCGTCGCCGCCGGGCAGAGCATCGCCGTGCTGGAGGCGATGAAGATGGAGTTCGTGGTCAAGGCGGCCAGCAGCGGCATCGTGCGAGCCGTCGCGGCTCAGACCGGCGCCACCCTGCTGGAAGGCCAGCCGCTGCTGTATCTCGAGCCCGCCGAAGTGTCTGCAGAGGCGCAGCGCGGCGAACAGGCGCAGGACCCCGATCACATTCGCCCCGACCTCGCCGAAGTGCTGCAACGCACCGCCGCGCTGATGGATGCGGGCCGGCCCGAGGCGGTGGAGAGGCGCCGCAAGCGCGGTCAGCGCACTGCGCGCGAAAACATCGACGATCTCTGCGACGCCGGCAGCTTTACCGAATACGGCGGTCTGGCCCTGGCGGCGCAGCGGCGCACCCAGACCGTATCGACCCTGATCAAGACCAGCCCGGCCGACGGCCTGGTCTGCGGCATCGGCACCATCAACGCCGAGTGCTGCGGCGCGGAGCAGGCCCGCGCCATGGTGATGGCCTACGACTTCACCGTGTTCGCCGGCACCCAGGGCCTGACCAATCACCGCAAGCTCGACCGCATGCTCGATCTCGCCGCGCAGTGGCGGCTGCCGCTGGTGCTGTTCGCCGAGGGCGGCGGCGGCCGGCCCAACGACACCGATCTCAACGTGGTCGGCGGCCTCGATACGCCCAGCTTCAAGAACTACGCCGCGCTGAGCGGGCAGGCGCCGCTGATCGGCATCGTCTCCGGGCGCTGCTTCGCCGGCAACGCCGCCCTGCTCGGTTGCAGCGACGTCATCATCGCCACCGAGGACTCCAACATCGGCATGGGCGGCCCGGCCATGATCGAAGGCGGCGGCCTGGGCAGCTTCAGGCCGGAGGAGGTTGGTCCCATCGGAGTGCAGAGCGGCAACGGCGTGGTCGACATCCGCGTTGCCGACGAGGCCGCCGCCGTGGCGGCGGCGAAACAATACCTGGGCTATTTCCAAGGGCCGCTGAAGGACTGGAGTGCGGCAGACCAGCGCCTGCTGCGCCAGCTCGTTCCCGAGAACCGGCGCCAGGCCTACGAGGTGCGCACGGCGATCGAGACGCTGGCGGACAACGGCTCGGTGCTGGAGCTGCGCCGCGAATTCGGCCTGGGCGTGGTCACGGCGCTGGTGCGCATCGAGGGCCGGCCCCTCGGGCTGATCGCCAACAACCCGCGCCACCTCGGCGGCGCCATCGATGCGCCGGCCTCGGACAAGATGGCGCGCTTCCTGCAGCTCTGCGACGCCTTCGGCCTGCCCGTGGTCTCGCTGTGCGATACGCCCGGCTTCATGGTCGGACCGGAGTCGGAGAAGAGCGCCATGGTGCGCCATGTCTCGCGCCTATTCGTCATCGGCGCCAGCCTGCGGGTGCCGTTCATGACCGTGGTGCTGCGCAAGGGCTACGGCCTCGGCGCGCAGGCCATGACCGGCGGCCACTTCCATTCGCCGCTGTTCACGATCGCCTGGCCCACCGGCGAGTTCGGCGCCATGGGGCTGGAGGGCGCGGTGCGCCTCGGCCTGGCCAAGCAGCTCGAAGCGATCAAGGATCCGGAAGCGCGCGACAAGATGTTCCGCCAGGCGGTGGCCGCGCTGTATGAGCGCGGCAAGGCCATCAGTACCGCTTCCTACCTGGAGCTGGACAACGTCATCGACCCGGCGGACACCCGCAAATGGCTGCTGCGCGGCCTGTCCTCGGTGCCCGCACCGGAACCGCGCAACAGCAGGCAGCGGGCATACATCGATCCCTGGTAACAGAGCGCCGCAGCCCTGTCCACATCAGTGGGACCTCGACCTTACTTCGCCGCAGGCGGAGCGGGCAGCGCCTTCCGCTCTCTTGAGCTGAAGGCGGAGCGCAGTTTGCCGATCACCAGCAGGATCGCGGAGACGTTGCCGGCGAAGCGCGCGCCGGCCAACAGCGCCAACAGCCGGGCCACCAGTTCCGGCCGGTGAATCAGCAAACGCATGGTCATGCTGCGCGGGTAGCGGCCTTGAATATCGACCGGCGGCGCGAGCTGCCGCGCGACGATCTGACGCTGTAGCTGGAGTTGGTCGCGAACAGACTGGCGCTGCTTGGCAAGCGATGTCTGGGGTTCAACCGTCATAAACTGCTCTTCAGCAGCGCCGCATCCGCGGCCAGTTCTTCACGCGACGCTGCGAAGGTCTGATCGCTCTGCGCCGACCAGGCCTGAAAGCGCCGCCACGCTGCGGCCGTGCCGATTCCGTACAAGATCACCAGGCCCGCGCAAGCCTCGATGCGGTACCTGGTTTCCCAGGTTGCCGCCAGCACCAGCGCCCCCGCGAACAGCAGGACGCATAACAGGCAGGCGAAACCAAGCAGGGTCGCGGCCAGCATCTTCAGCAGGCGGTTTTTCTCCTCCTCCAATTCGATCCGCGCCAGCTGTCCATGCAACAACGCCTGAACCGACAGCGCGCCGCTGGCCGAACGCAGAATCCGCACCGTATCGAGCAGATTGACACCAGCGGGATCGGTTGCTGCAGGCGGAGCTGTCGCTACCGCGATCATGGTCTAGACGCGGCGCGCGAGCGCGAAGCCCAATACGAAACCCAGTGCCGCGCCGATGCCGATAGCCTTCCACGGTTGATCATGCACATAGGCATCGGTGACGGCGACGCTGGTGCGGGCCCCGTCGGCGATCACGCCGCTCATCTCTTCGACGGATTCCTTCGCCGAGGCGACACGCTCGTTGAGCTTCGCCTTGGCCCGGGCCAGATCTTCTCCGGTGAGCGAGGTAGTGGTCTTGATCAGGTCTTCGATGTCTGCGAGGAAATTATGGAACTCGAGCGACATGCCGGTGAGGGCCCCGTCGGCTGTCTTGTCCGCTGAGGGCATCGGCCCCGAGCCTTGTCCATTCGTGCCGGTCCCCTGGCTTTTTGATTCGGTTTTCATGAATGTTACCCGTAAGTGTTGTTGCGAATTGTTCGTGGCCGGCTTGCGGCGGTTATGGCCTGCGCCCATACGCACGAATGTGGCTGACGCGGATGAACACCGACAATGTGAGGATTGCCGCGCCATGTCTGTGCGCGGGCGTACGCAGTCGCTCAGGCTTCGCGGTTTTTTGACGGCTTCCGATTCGTGCGCTCGCTGGAAGCCGGCCGCATCGAAGCGGCCGGAAGACAATACCGCCTGGGTTCAAGCAAGGCTTTCAATCGCGGACGGATGGCCGGGTCCTGTTGCACAACAGGCGGGGCATTTCTTTTCACAATCCGTTCGGAAAAGAAAGCCCCCTGGCTTGGCATGCCAATGGGACAAGCTGAATTCGCACAGAGCTGTCGCCCGGGAATCAGGTGGGCGGCAGCCACTCGATGGTGAGAGCAGAAAACGCGAACTCAGGGAGTGTCTCTGATCTTCTGAGCCTGAAAATACCTTGCTGCACCGTACTTGTTCGGTGCGCTACCGCATATTGCGGAGTTTCGGCTGCGGAATCAGGACCAGCGCTTCGGGCGGCTTCGACGCATCCGACACCGCCTCACCAGATCAGGTCGTCAGGCACCACGAAATCCTTGTACGGATCGTTTTCGTCCGGCTTGGTCTCCGCCGCCACCACTCGCGGAATCACGGCGCGCTCGTCGCGCTCGGCGATGCGTTCGGCAATGCTGGCTGGCACCACTTCGTAGCGCCCCTCGCAGCGGACCAGGCGCAGCTGGCCGTTGCCGAGCTTGAGGCGCGTTTCCGCGGCGACCGGAATGCGCCGGATCTTGGTGCCGTCGATGAAGTTGTAGAGATCATCGCCTTCCACCTTGGGAAGGCGGTTCTGCTCGACCAGCTGCTTGATCTGGGCGTGGCGCGCCTTGCGCTCGGCCTTTTCCTGCTGCTGGCGGCTGCGCGCCTGGTCCTGCGCAATTTTCTCCGCGCGGGCCTTGTCCGCGGCCTGCCTGGCGGCTTGCTGGGCGGCCTGCCTTTGCTGATCGGCCGCGCTCAGGGGCTTTTTCTGCCCCCGGTCCTGCCGCTGGTGATGCGGCTGCTTGGCCGCCTGTTCCGCCTGCTTCTTGCTGATCAGACCGGCCTGCAGCAGCTGGTCGCGCAAAGACATACTCATGACATTCTCTCATCGATCAATAGGCTGGACGGCCGGCGCGGGCCCCACCCAGTCGCCACAGCGGTCATCCTCCGGGTTCCGGCGCACCGGCGCAAGCGCGGGACTGAAATATTTGCGGTGAAATTTCTGATGATCGGGCCAATTCCGCATGTTAGGCTGCGCCCCAGCCCATGCGCATACTCGCCATCTGCGGCAGCCTGCGGGCCGCCTCCTCCAACCTGTCCGCCTTGCAGGCCTTGAGCCTGCTGGCGCAGCCCGGCGTCGAGGTGGCGCTCTACCGGGAGCTGGACACGCTGCCGCATTTCAACCCCGACCTGGACGGCGAGGAGGCGCCCGCCACGCCGCCCGCGGTGCTCGATCTGCGCCGCCGGGTCGGCCAGTGCGACGCCCTGGTCATTTCCAGCCCGGAATACGCCCACGGCGTGGCCGGCTCGCTGAAGAACGCGCTGGACTGGTTGGTCAGCTGCTCCGAGTTTCCGGGCAAGCCGGTCGCGCTGATCAACACCGCGCCGCGCGCCTTCCACGCGCAGACCGCACTCACCGAAATCCTGCTGACCATGTCGGCGCAACTGGTGATCGAAGCCTGCATCACCCTGCCGCTGTCGGGCGGCAAGCTGGACGGTGCTGGCATCGCCGCCGACCCGCAAATGGCCGCCGCCTTGCGTGACGCCATCGCTGCATTGTTGACAGGCCCTAGCCGCGCATAAGAGGTGTGTGCTGCGGAGTGCGGCTGTGCTCCACCGTGCCGGCGAACCGGCCGGTGCCGTCGACGCAGAGATGGCGCAGCCCCAGATCATTGAGCCAGCGCGGTCCGTCCTCGGCGCCCTTGAGCATGGCGATGGTCGAGGTGGTGCCGGCAATCAGGCACTGCGGCGCCACCACGCTCACCGCCGCCAGCCCCTGCACCGGCCAGCCGGTTTTCGGATTGAGCAGATGGCTGTAGCGCCGGCCGTCGATCTCGAAGTAGCGCTCGTAGTCGCCGCTGCTGGCGATGGCGCCGGCGGCCAGCGGGATGGTCGCCAGGGCCCGTTGCGGCGCGCGCGGGTCGCGTACGCCGATGTGCCAGGGCGCGCCGTCCGGATGCGGGCCGACCAGGGCGATGTCGCCGGCCAGTTCCACAAAGCCGTGCCGCGCTCCGGCTTCGCGGCAGGCCTGCGCCGCCCGGTCCGCCGCGTACTCCTTGACGTAGCCGCCGAAGTCCAGCTCCATGCCGGCCAGCGGCAGCACCAGGCGCGGCCGCTCCCAGCGCAGCCGCTGCCAGCCGATCAGCGGCAGGATGCCGTCGATTTCCCGCTGCGCCGGAACGCGCTGCGACTTGAAGTCCCAGACGCGGCGCAACACGCCGGAGGTGATGTCGAACAGGCCCTCGCTCTGCTCCCAGGCGGTGTGCGCGTAGTCGAGCAGGGCGGCGCTCTCGGCGTCGATCTCGACGCCGCGGCTGTCCCCGGCGGAGCGGTTGATCAGGCTGGTCAGGCTATCGTCGCGATAGCGCGAGTAGCGCTGTTCCAGGCGCAGGATCTCCGCCCTGGCGGCTGCGGCATATTGATCGGCGCCCGCGCGGTCCGCCGCGTAGAGCCGCAGCTCGCAGGGGCCGCCCATGGCTTTGAACTGATGGCTGAAAACTTCCATTCCCGATTCCTGTGCGTCCGCGGACAATGCTAGGCCGGGCCGGGCGGCGTCAGCGGCAGACGCACCAGGAAGCGCGAGCCCTGTCCCTCGGTGCTTTCCACCATGATCTCGCCGCCGTGCAGGGTGACCACCATCTTCACCAGTTAGAGCCCGATGCCGGTGCCGACGATGCCCTTGACGTTGCCGCCGCGGTGATAGCGGTGACGCCTTCCACTTTGCGCTTCGCCGACGAGTATAAAACCAATCAGTCTGCAACGGCCGATGCAGGAAGCTGAAAGCCATTTGTGCAAAATCAGTGTCAGCATGCGCACTATGCTGTATGTAACGCGCAATGCGTTATGAGCGATGCGCCATGCGCTCCACGGCAGGCCGTTTGATGCGGAAGGAGGTGCCGACCGGAAACAACGATGCAGGCACGCGTCATCAATACGATCAATCGTGATGGAGGAGCCAGACATGACTAAAAAACGGCT
>JAMFRN010000209.1 GCA_026224805.1 Nevskia soli | reverse complement strand
ATCACGCCGGCTACGGAGTTCTTGCTGGCTTTCAGAATCATCATGAATCGAATGGTCCTCTCCTCGATCGTTTAGCTGCGGAGCCAGGCCGCTGGCCGGAAATTCGGCTGTTTGCAACCGGGCTTCATGGATACGTCGAACCTCAAGCCGGGAAATCGACAGGCCGGATCATTTTTATTTTTATATGTCGTTTATCGCACCGAGCGAGGCCCAATTACAGCGTATCTTAAGTTGAAATCATTGGAGAATCGTCCCATGGATGGCAGCATCAAGCAGGCAGAATACCGTGCCGACGAGCAGATCAAGCTGCTCACCGCCCTCGAAGCCCAGGCCCGCAGAACCAATGAACTGCTCTATGCGATGCTCAATCGCGAGCAGCGCAAGGGTTTCGATGCGTCATTGCCGGCGGAGCCAACAGGCGAGCCTGTGTAGGCACCGCGGCGCAGGCCGCAGGCGTGCCGCGCTTTCGGCCCATATTGCCTACGGCCTGGCCGTCAGCGGTTTGCCGGATTCGATGAGGTGCGCCCGCATGCGCTCCTCGGCTTCACGCAGCTCGGGGGTGAAGGCCGCGCCGAAGTCGGCGGCCTCGAATACCCTGCGGATCTCCACCTCGGCTTCCTCGCCGAGCGGATAGGGATAGGTTTTCACCCAGTCGATCGCTTCCTCCAGTGAGCGCACCTGGAGCATCCAGAAGCCGGCAATCAGCTCCTTGGCCTCGGCGAAGGGACCGTCGATCACCCTGGGCTTGCCGCCGGAGAACTTGACCCGCGCGCCCTTGCTACTGGGTTGCAGCCCTTCGCCCGCCAGCATCACGCCGGCGGCTACGCCCTCCAGGTTGCGCTGCGTCATCTTGTCCAGGTGGCGCGGGTCGGGCAGGTAGCCGGCTTCGGTCTGCTCGTTGGCCTTGAGCAGGATCATGTAGCGCTGTAGCGGGGCGCCGTCTGCGGCCTTCGCCGGGCCTGCCGCCGGCGCCGCGCTGTGCCCGGCCATGCCGGCGACGCAGCCCAGCTCGCGGATCTCGAGCTGCACCTCGCCGTCGCCGTCGAGTGCCGGCCAGTAACGGACCCATTCGATCGCCTCTTCCATCGAGGCCGCCTCCAGCATGGTGAAGCCGGCGATCAGCTCCTTGGCCTCGGTGAAGGGGCCGTCGATGACATGCGGCTTGCCGCCGCTGAACTTGACCCGCGCGCCCTTGGCGCTGGGTTGCAGCCCTTCGCCGGCGAGCATGGCGCCGGCCTCCACCAACTCGGCGTTGTACTGCCCCATCGCGGCGAGCAATTGCTCGCCCGGCAGGATGCCCGCTTCGGTGTCGCGGTCGGCTTTGCGCAGGATCATGAATCGCATCGTCAACACTCCTTCAATATTAAGGATGGCAGAGCCGGGTTCCCGGTCGATGACCGCCGGAACAGCCGGGCTCTCCTCTTACGTCGAAGCAGGCGCGTCGAAATCGACAGCCCCAGTGTATTTTCTTTGCGCGAGCTGCCCAAGTACCGGCGAGCGGAACTAGGCTGGCGCAGCAGGGTCACAGGAAGGCGGGGTGGTGAAGCCCGGCGCGGGAACAGCGGCAATGATGCCTAACCCGGAGAAATATCATGCTCCACCGCATGGACAAGCTGGTCGGCCTGACGATCGGTGCGTATGACGGAGAGATCGGCAAGGTCAAGGATGTGTATTTCGACGATCTGCGCTGGGCCGCGCGGTACCTGGTGGTGGATGCCGGCAGCTGGCTGGAGGACCGCCGGGTCCTGATCTCGCCGATCGCCGTCGGCAACATCGACTGGGACAAGGGCATCGTCCACGTCAAGCTGAGCCGGCAGCAGGTCAAGGACAGCCCGCCGATCGACACCGACAAGCCGGTGTCGCGCCAGCATGAGCTGGAGTTTCTCGGCTATTACGGCTATCCGGACTACTGGGGCGGCTCCATGCTGTGGGGCGCCACGCCGTTTCCGGTGATGCCGATTTCTCCCATGCCGGTGGACGACGTGGTCACGGCGGACGGGGCGCAGGGCGATCCGCATTTGCGCAGTGCCGCCGAGGTGAGCGGCTATCGCCTGCAGGCCACCGACGAGGCCATGGGCCATCTACAGGACCTCCTGTTCGACGAGGAAAGCTGGGCCATCCGCTACATCGTGGTCGACACGCGCAACTGGTGGCCCGGCAAGCAGGTGGTGATTCCGCCGCAGTGGGTCAAGCGGCTGGATTGGCCGGAGAAAATCGTCAGCGTCGATGTGGCGCGCGATACGGTGCGTGCCGCGCCGGAATACGACCCGGCGCTGGAATTTTCCCGCGAACAGGAACAGCGCCTGTATCAGCACTACCAGCGGCCGGGGTACTGGGACTGATCAACCCTGTTTGCGCAGCGCCGCATCGAGTTGATCGAGCAGGATGCGCGTGCCCATTTCACGCCCGGCGGGGTCGTCGTTGCCGTCGAGAAAGGCGCCCTGCTCGGTGATGACCAGGCGCGTGCCCGTGCCTTCCGGCTTGAACTCCACCGTGGCCAGCGAGACGGAGAGGTGCACGCCCTTGTGCCGCATGTCGTAGGTGTAGACGATGCGCTGGTCCTGCACGATGTCGTGATAGGTGCTGTCGAAGGCGGTGGTCTCGCCGTTGCCGAAGCGGCCGTGCGCGCACTCGCGGCCGCCGACGCGGAAGTCGAGTTCGCGGCGCACCTGCGTCCAGCCGTCGGGGCCGACGAACCAGCGGGATTTGGCTTCCGCCGAAGCCCATGCGGCGAAGACGCGCGCGGGTGCGGCGGGATAGACACGCTCGATAGTGAAGCTGGCATGGGTGACGGATGGTTGGCTCATGGTCGGCTCCGTGGCGGTGGTTCTGGCGTCGGTGGATTTCAATGACGCGGCTTATTGCGGGAACATCGCGAAGTAGGGCTGCGCCTCGTCCAGCACCCGGGCGAACGAGGGACGCTGCATCAGCCGGCCGAGATACGCCGTGGTGTTCGGATGGTTTTCGCCCAGAGGCTGCACCCGGTTGGCGTAGTACAGCGCCGGCGCCGCGGCGCAGTCGGCCATGCTGAAGGCATCGCCCATGGCCCAGGTGCGGCTGGCCATGTACTGCTCGATCATGCCGT
>JAMFRN010000208.1 GCA_026224805.1 Nevskia soli | reverse complement strand
CATGTAGACCTGCTCGCGCACGATGGAGGCGGCGACGGTCTTGGCGGCGAGGGCTTGCGGGGTATCCATGGGCGGAATGTTAGCCGATCCCCGCCGGGGTGGCCCGTGGTCGACGATGCATTGCCTGGAGCCACGAGGAATGCGGCGGGCACGGCCCGCCTTACAGCATCAATGTCCCGCTGGTGCCGGGCTGGCGCCGCGCGGCTTCTGCAACAAGAGCAGCAGAGGCATCGACGCCACCACGCTCCAGGCCAGCAGCTGGTACATGTCGGCATAAGTCATGGTCGCCGCCTGCAGTTGCACCTGTTGCGCCAGCATGCCGATGCTGCCGGCCTGGCTGGCGTCGCCCAGCGACGGCTGCAGCAACTCGCGCATATTGCCCAGGGCCTCGCGCACCGGGGCGCGGCTGAGGCGGGTGGATTCGGCCAGCTGCTGCCAGTGCAGCCAGGTACGGTGGTTGATCAGGGTATTGATCACCGCCAGGCCGAGGGCGCCGCCGAGGTTGCGGGTGACGTTGAACAGGCCGCTGGCGTTGTGCACCTCGGACGCGGGCAGGGTGCCCAGGGCCAGGCCGGTCAGCGGGATGAAGCTGCAGACGAAGCCGGCGCCGCGCAGCATCTGCGGCAGCACGAACTGGGCATAGCCCCAGTCCGCGGTGAGGCCGGTATTGAGGAAGGTGCCGGCGGCGATCAGCAGCAGACCGATGGTGATGACCAGGCGCGGATCGAGCTTCATCTGCAGGCGCCCAACCAGCGGCGCGCTCAGAAACATGGTGCCGCCCTGCACCATCATCACCTCGCCGATCTGCAGCGGGTTGTAGCCGCTGACCTGGCCCAGGAACACCGGCGTCAGGTAGAGCAGGGTGAACATGCTCATGCCGAGCATGGTGGAGACCAGCGAGGTCACGGCGAAGTTGCGGTCGCGGAATGAGCGCAGGTCGACGATCGGATGGGCGGCGCTGAAGGCGCGCCAGAAGAACAGCACGCCGCCGACGCTGGCCATCACCGCGCAGATGGCGACGCTATCGTCGCTGAACCAGTCGTTGCGCGGGCCGTCGTCGAGCGTGTATTCCAGGCCGCCGAGGAACATGGACATGAACAGCAGGCCCCACAGGTCGAAGCGCTTGAACATCTGCGGCTGCGGCTTGTCGATGTCCACCAGGCTCCACACCGCCCAGGCGCAGACGATGCCCGGGCCGAGATTGAGCAGGAACAGCCAGTGCCAGGACAGGGCGTCGGTGACATAGCCGCCGATGCTGGGGCCGAGCGAGGAAGCGCTCATGGTCAGCATGCCGGTCATCACCTGCGGCATGGCGCGCGACTTCTGATCCGGAAACATGATGAACATGGTGGCGAAGGCGGTGGGGATCATGCCGCCGCCGAGCAGGCCCTGCAGCACGCGGAACACCACCATCGAGCCCAGGCTCCAGGAGCTCGCGCAGGCGACGCTGGCCAGGGTGAAGCCTATCGCCGAGATGACGAAGTAGATGCGCGTGGACAGCATGCGCGACAGGTAGCCGGACAGCGGAATGGCGATGACCTCGGCGACCAGGTACGAGGTCTGCACCCACTGGATCTCGTCGATCGAGGCGGACAGCCCGGCGCGGATCTCGTTGATCGAGCTGGCCACGATCTGGATATCGAGAATGGCCATGAAGCTGCCCAGGGCCATGGCCCAGAAGCCCCACATGCGGCGCCGCTGCGCGCGGCGCAGCGCATCGTCGCCGAGCGAGGCGTCACCGGGCAGCACTCCTTCGTACATGCGCCTACCCGTCCCGGCTCAGTGCAGGCTCAACGCTGGCTCAGCACCGGCGCGGGACCCTGCGCCGACCCGCCCTGCTGCTGCGTATCGACCGTCGCCACCACCGACATACCGGGGCGCAGGCGGCCGCGCAGCGGCTCGTCCGCTTCCAGCGCGATCTTCACCGGCACGCGCTGCACGATCTTGGTGAAGTTGCCGGTGGCGTTTTGCGCCGGCAGCAGGGAGAACTCGGCGCCGGATGCCGGCGCCAGGCTGTCGACATGACCGCGCAGGCGCGCGCCCGGGAAGGCATCCACCTTGATCGTCACCGACTGGCCGATGCTCATGCGGGTGAGCTGCGTTTCCTTGTAATTGGCCTCCACGTACACCGCCTGCAGCGGCACCAGCGACAGCAGGCGCTGGCCGGAGGCGACGCGCTCGCCGACGCGGGCAGCAAGGTCGCCGACGCTGCCGTCGATCGGCGCGTGCAGGGTGGTGGTGTCCAGATCGATCTGCGCCAGTTGCAGCATCGCGCTCTGCGCCTGCAACTGCGCCTTGAGCCCCTCGCCTTGCGCCTGCAGCGCGCCAACCTGCTGGTTGGCGGCCTGCAGCGCCGCTTCGTAGCGCGACACGTTGGCCTGGCCGGACTTGAAATCGGCCTGGGCGCTGTCCAGCCGCTGCGAGGTGGCGACGCCATCGCTGACCAGCTGCTGCGCGCGGGCCCAATCCTTCTGCAGGCGCACCTGGTCGGCCTGGCTCGAAGCCAGGTTGGCGCGCGCCTCGGCGATATTGGCCTGCTGCAGCTTGAGCTGCTCCTGGTTGTTCAGGATCGAGGCCTGGGCCGAGGCCACCGCGGCCTGGGCGTTGGCCACGCGCGCGGCGTAATCGCGCGTATCGATCTCGACCAGTACATCGCCCTTGCGTACCAGCTGGTTGTCCACCACGTGCACCGCCAGGATCTCGCCGCCGACGCGCGGCGTGATGGCGCTCATGTCGGCGCGCACATAGGCGTCATCGGTGCTCTGCAGGAAGCGGCCGGTGTTGTACCAATAGACGCCGAAAGCCACCACGGCAACAGCGGCGACAACAGGGACGGCGATGCGGAAAAAGGCTTTGGGGTTGGCCATGGCTTGCGGCTTGGGGGGTGCGGCTCGAGTGGGTTGCGCAGCGGGAAACGGACTGATAATGTAATGAACGTTACAGTTCATTTTGCGATGCCGCCCACTTGAAAGTCAACCAGCAAACCGCCGATGCTCCCGAACCCGCCGCGCGCCGCACGCCGCGCGGCGAGGCGCGCCGCAGCGCCCTGCTGGAAGCGGCGCTCGAGGTGTTCCTGGAGCAGGGCTACGAAGGCGCCAGCATCGAGGAGATCGTGCGCCGGGTCGGCGGTTCCAAAGCCAGCCTTTACGCCTATTTCGGCAGCAAGCAGGGCCTGTTCTGGGAAGTGGTGGGCGACGCCACCGAGCAGTTCCTGACCGAGCTGGCGCTGCCAGTGCAGGCCGACGCCGAGCTGGAGAAAACCCTCAACACCATCGGCCTGCGCTTCCTGCGCGGCTTCCTCGACCCGGCCGGCTGCCGCATGTTCCGCACCCTCATCGCCGAATCGCAGCGCTTCCCCGAGCTGGCACAGCGGTTTTTCGAACGCGGCCCGCAGCGCGTGCGGCAGGTGCTGGGCAACTACCTGCGGCTGCAGCAGGATGCCGGGCGCATCGACTGCGCCGATCCGGAAATGGCCGCCTCGCAGTTCCTCGAGCTGGTGAAAGGCCCGCCGCATGCGCGCGTGATGCTGTCGGTGGAGCCGTTCCCGCCCAACTTCGATCCGGCGCAACATGTCGCCGGCGCGGTGCGGCTGTTTCTTTATGGCTGTGCACGCCGTCCTTAGTAGCCGTCATACCGGCGAAAGCCGGCCCCGACACGGCGCCCGGAACGGTGGGTGCGGGAGCGGCCGGAGCGCCTGCGATCCGCAGTATCCTTCGGGGCCGTTCCGCCTGCTCCCGCATCCACGCTTCGCGGCACCGTGTCGCAGGCGGTATCCAGGGATTCGGAGCGCGCGCTTTCGCTGCTCTGGATTCCGGCTTGCGCCGGAATGACGCCGTTGTTTTGCCTGTGCAGCAGAAGTGACGCAGGCGCACCGTCGCCTCGTTGCAAGATTCTTTCGAAATTGTCCGTACGCCCTCAAGAAGACGCACCATGAAAACCTCATCGCTGGCTGCCATCGCCCTGCTCGCCGCAGCCCCGGCCCACGCCATCAGCCTCGGCGACGCCGCCGGACTGGCACTGCAGAACGATCCGCGCATGCGCGCCGCCGGCGATTTGGTGCAGGCCTCCGCCGCGCAGGTCGACGTGGCCCGCGCCGGCTACCTGCCCAGCGCCACGTTGACCGCCAACACCGGCCTGTCGCGCTATTACCTGTCGCCGGCCCTGGCCAGCTCCATTCCCATCAACGGCCCGCTCAATCCCAACGCGGTCGGCTTCCAGGCGTCGCAGCAGCTCTACACCGGCGGCCTCAACAGCGCGCAGCTGGCCGCCTCCAAAAGCCAGCTCGAAGGCTCGCAGCAGAGCGAGGCCAATACGCGCCAGCAGCTGCTGCTGGCCGCGGCCAGCGCCTACCTTGACGTGGAGCGCGACCGCGCCGTGATCGACTTCGCCAGCGCCAATGTGGCGGCGCTGCAGCAGGAGCTGACGGACACGCAGAAGCGCTACACCGCCGGCGAAGCCACCCGCACCGATACCTCGCAGGCTGAAGCGCGGCTGGCCGAGGCGCAGGCCAACCTGAAGCGCTCCACTACCCAGGAGAAGATCAGCGAGGCCGCCTTCCTGCGCGTGGTTGGCATCGTCCCCGACGGCATCGACAGCGGCTGGCCGGCGCCGCAGGTGCCGTCCACGCTGGATGCCGCGCTGGCCAGCGCCGGCATGACCCCGGCGGTGCTCGCCGCCGACGCCCAGCGGCGCAGCGCCGAAGCGCAGATCGACGTGGCGCGCTCCGACTACTGGCCCAAGCTGGCGCTCAACGGCTCGGCCACCGCCCAGGGCGACAGCAATGTCTCCGCCGACCGCTACCGCGACTGGACGGTGCAGCTCAAGGCGACGCTGCCGCTGTACACCGGCGGCGCCACCCGCGCCCGCGTCTCCGCCGCGCAGGCCCAGGCCTCGCAGGCCGCCGCCAACCTCGACGACACGCGGCATGCCGCCATCGAGTCCATCACCCAGAACTGGGATCTGCTGCAAGCCTCCGACGAACTGATCCGCGCCTACCAGGCCGATGTCGACGCCTCGACCCTGGCGCTGGACGACGCGCGCAAGGAACTGCAGGCCGGCACCCGCACCACCAAGGATGTGCTCGACGCCGAGCGCGACAAGGTGTCGGCGCAGGTCAACCTGGCCACCAGCCAGCATGACCGGGCGGTGTCGGCGTTCCAGTTACTGGCGGCGTGCGGGAAGCTGAGGTTGGAGGATGTGAAGTAGAGGCCAGTCTTGTTCTCCCTCGCCTTGAAGCAAAGCCCCCGCCTTCGTTATTCCCGCGCAGGCGGGAATCCAGTTCTGGCCGTACGCCCCGCTCTCCGCCCCTGACCCTCTCCCCACAAGTGGGCAGAGGGGACTAAGAGCTGGAAGGAGCGGCGCTTTTGATATGGCCAGCCCCCATCAACTCGGCCAGACCGAGTCCCGGATGACATGGCAGAAGTTGCCGCGATGGAAATGCGGATCCTTCAGTTCGAGCACGTCGGCCTTGACGTTGCCGAAGGTCGTGTGGGGCTTGTGCTTGATGCCCTGGTAGAAGGCTTCAACGATGTCCCGCTTGAACTGCCCGCCGCGCGGATGCGCGGCAACCACGTCGGCGCGGTGCGCATCCGACACGTTGGGGAAACCCAGTCCCAGCACATCCATCTCCACGCCGGCCGTGACCAGCGCGACCTCGGCTTTCTTGTGCTGCGGAATGCCGGGCGTGGTGTGCAAGGCGATGGCGTCCCACACCAGCTCGATCGATGCCTCGGCGATGCCGTGGCGGCGCAGGAAATCCCGGGCGGCGTTGGCGCCGTCGACCTCGAAGCGCTCGCTGTCGCTGCTATACGGCTTCACCAGCCCCATGTCGTGGAACATGGCCCCGATGTAGAGCAGCTCGGGATCGTAAATCAGTCCTTTCCTCTCGCCGGTCAGGGCGCCGAACAGGAAGACGCGGCGGGAATGGTGGAACAGCAGATCGGTCTCGGTGTCCCGCACCAGATCGGTCGCCTCGCGGGCGAGCCGGCTGTCCGGGATTTTGATGCCTGCAATGGTGGTGCTCATGAGTTGGATCCTCTGGCTTGGGTCGGCGCGGGTCGGTGCGGCCGGCTGCAGGACCATTACACTCTTGTTCGGTTATGGCAGTATTTGATTTGAAGTATCATTTACCGCCATTGTGTGCCCGTTCCGGACACCGGCCGCCGAGGTCGCCAAGCTATGAGCACGACCATTGCCATCTTTGCCTGCCCGGGAGTCCAGATGCTGGACGTCTCGGGGCCGCTCGATGTGTTTGCCGAGGCCAACCGGCAGAGCCGCAGGCCGCACTACCTGTTGCAGGTGGTGGGTACTTCGACGCGGGCGATCGAAAGCTCCTCCGGCATGCGCCTGCTGCCCAACCTGAGCATTTTCGACGAGATTAAATCGCCGCATACCCTGCTCGTCGCGGGCGCGCCGGGCATCGCCGCGGCGCCGGTCAACCGCAGCGCCATCGAGTGGGTGCGGCGCCACGCGCGCAAGGCGCGGCGCTATGGCTCGGTCTGCAGCGGCGCTTTCACCCTGGCGGCTACCGGCCTGCTCGAAGGCCGCCGCATCACCACGCACTGGAACGTGGCGGAGGAGCTGCAGCGGTGTTACCCGGGCCTGACGGTGGAACCCGACGCGCTGTACCTGCGCGACGGGCCGGTGTGCACCGCCGCCGGCGTGACGGCGGGCATGGACCTGGCGCTGGCGCTGGTCGAGGAAGACCTGGGCCGCGAGCTGGCGATGCAGGTAGCGGCCCAGCTGGTGATGTTCTTCAAGCGGCCGGGCGGCCAGATGCAGTTCAGCCGCAATGGCGTGGCGGAAGTGGCGGGGCGCTCGACGCTGCAGGAGTTGCAACGCTGGATCAATGCGCACCCGGCGGAGGATCACTCGATCGGCGCACTGGCCACGCGCGCCGGCCTGAGCCCGCGCCATTTCGCCCGCGTGTTCCATCAGGAGATGGGCATGACGCCGGGCGACTATGTGGAGATCAGCCGGGTCGAGGTGGCGCGGCGCCTGCTGGAAGGCGGACATGATTCGCCCAAGCGCATCGCCGCGGACTGCGGCTATGCCAACGTCAACGGCCTGCGCCGGGCGTTCCTGCGCCGCTTGAGCATTACGCCGGCGAGTTATCGCAAGCTGTACACGCACGCACCGGTGACGTGATTGATCGCGCTGGCCCCTCGATACGCCCGCTACGCGGGCACTCGGGGCGAACGGAATGAGGTGTTGTTCATGTAAAAGCGTCTTGTTGCGGCGATGTCCCAGAAGAACCCGAGCATCTACTCCGCCTTCGGCACCGGCATCCGCGCAAACTCGGACCGGATCACGCTGCCGAAATACAGCATGCCGTTGGCTTCCTTCGCCGCCGTGATCGGCGCGAAGCTGTCCCCGCGCGGATCCTGCAGGTTGTGGATGACTTTGCCGTTCAGGTCCAGCCCGAGCACGAAGCCGCGCCGCTCCGGCTTGGGCATCAGGGCCTGCGGCAGGCGCATGGTGATCTTGCGCAGGAACGGCAGGCCGGCGACGGCGTCGAGCAGCTTGTCGCGCGGGGCGTAGATGGCCAGCCAGAAGGTATCGCGGCCGTTGAAGCAGATGCCGTCGGGCAGACCGGGCAGGTTGGCGATGAAGACTTCGCTGGTGCCGGCCTTGTCGCCCTTGAGCCAGTAGCGCAGCACGTCGTAGTTGCCGGTCTCGTTGACCAGCACGTAGGCATCGTCCGGGCCGACGGTGACGCCGTTGGCGAACTGCAGGCCGTCGAGCAGTACCGTAGTCTTGCCGCTGACGGGATCGTACTTGAGCAGGCGGCCGTGGCCGCCGTGTTCGAGCACGTCATCCACACCGAGCATGGCGGTGCCGAACTTGCTGGAGGCATCGGAGAAATAGATGGCGCCGTCCTGGGCCACGGCGATGTCGTCGGTGAAGCCGAAGGGCACGCCGTCGGCGCTGTCGGTGAGCGTCTGAATGGTGCCGTCGGTGTTGAGGCGCAGCAGGCCCTTGACGGCGTCGGCGAGGATCAGGTTGCCTTTCGCATCGTAGCTGTGGCCCTCGGGGCGGCCGCCCGTATTGCCCAGCGTTTCATAGCTTTTCCCGTCGGCGGCATAGCGCACGATGCGGCCGTCCTTATAGCCCATCACCATACGGCCCTGCGCATCCGGCGTCACCGTTTCCGGTCCTTCGCCGACGCCCACGCCGAGCAGCTCGACCTTGGCCAGCGCGTCGTTCGGCGCATAAGAACCGGCATAGGCCGGGGCGGGCGGCGGCGTCCAGGCAACGGGCTGGATCGGCACCGGCCAGAACAGCAGGTACCCGAACAGAACCAGCAACAACAGCAAGACGATGTGTTTGAGACGCACCAGGCAAGCTCCCTGTTTTGAATGTTATCGGCTACGTTGCCGCGCGCAGCTCCGCCAGCAGCGCCTCACCACTCCATTCGCCTTGCCCGCCCTGCTCCGCCTGGCGGATCAGCGCCAGCAGCTTCGCATTGACCGGCGCGGCGCGGCCGAGGCGTTCGGCCAGGCGCATGACTTCGCCGTTGAGCCAGTCCACCTCGGTGGTGCGCCCGGCTTGCAGGTCCTCCCACATGGAGGAGCGCGCCAGCGGGTCGATCTCCAGCATCTTGTTGGCGGCGCGGCGGAACACCGCGTCGGGCAGGCTCAACATGAGAGGAATCCAATGCGGGGGCAAGGGCGTCAGCTTGGCAGGCTTGATTCCAGCGATATCGAGCAGGGCCAGCGCCTCGCGTTGCGCCAGCGCTACGCAGCGGCGATAGGCGCGCTGCGCCAGCTGCTCCTTCAAGGGGCGATTGGAGAGAGCATTGACCGGATTGTTGAGGTTGAGCAGCAGCTTGGCCCACTGCACCGGCAGCATCTCGGGATGCAGCTCCAGCGGCAGGCCGGCCAGGTCGAACAGCGGCTGTGCGGCGCGCAGCGCCGGGTGGTCGGCAGCAGCGAGCAGCCCTTCCGAACCCTGGTGGAACGCGCCGCAGCCGCGGTTGAGCACGTTGAACGGGACCATGCCGTCGAGCACGGTATGGTGCGGCAGTACCTGGCGCAGCACTTCGGCATTGCCGATGCCGTTTTGCAGGCTCACCACTACCGCATCCGGCTTGAGTACTGCGGCGAGTTCGCGCCCGGCTTCGGCGGTGCCTGCGGATTTCACCGTGACCAGCACCAGATCGGCATTGCCCGCCGCGGACGGTGTGGTGGAAAAGCGCAGCCTGCCGCGGTCCACGCGCTGGTCGGCGCCGTGGAAGTCGGTGAGGTGCAGGCCGTGCTTGTCGAGTTCAGCCGCGAGGCGCGGCCGGCCGACGAATTGCACTGAAGCGCCGGCGACTTGCAGGCGGCCGCCGACGTAGCAACCGATGCTGCCGGCGCCGAAGATGCAGATTTCTGGCGAGTCAGCGCTCAGCTGTCGTAACCCGGGTTGGTGCGCTCCAGCTTGCGCAGCAGGGCCGGCCAGGCCAGCGCGCCGCCACCGCCGAGGGTGACCTTGGCTACCTGGGCCTGGGCCATGTCGAGGATCTTCTGCGCGATGGGGATCAGCTCGCCGCCGCCGGACTGCGCGCGCACCTGCACCATGCAGGCGGCTTCGAAGATGTACATGGCGACGAAGGCTTCGGCCACGGTCTGGCCGACGGTGAGCAGGCCGTGATTGCGCAGCATGAAAAACACTTTCTCACCGAGATCGCGCACCAGGCGCGGCTTCTCGTCCTCGAGCAGGGCCACGCCCTCGTAGTCGTGATAGGCCAGCGAGGACAGCACGAAGAAGGCCTGCTGCGAGATCGGCAACACGCCGTTCTTCTGCGCCGACACCGCCACGCCGTTGACCGAGTGGGTGTGCATCACGCAGTGCGCGTCCTTGCGCGCGCCGTGGACGCAGCTGTGGATGGTGAAGCCGGCCGGGTTCACCGGATAGGGCGAGTCCATCACCTTCTTGCCATTGGCGTCGATCTTCACCAGCGAGGAGGCGGTGATCTCCTCGAACATCATGCCGTAGGGGTTGATCAGGAAATGATGTTCCGGCCCCGGAACCTTGGCGGTGATGTGGGTGAAGACCAGATCGTCCCAGCCGTACAGCGCCACCAGGCGGTAGGCGGCGGCCAGATCGACGCGGTTCTGCCACTCTTCCTTGCTGACCTGCTGCTTCACATCCGAAGGGGTCTTGATGGCTTGTACGCTCATGGTGCCCTGCTCCTCATTGGTTTGTCCTTGCAGCCATGTTAAGCGCTGGCGCTGTCGTGGAGTGTCAAGCGCGCGACAGTCGGCCGGGTAAAAATGACTCAATCCGCAGCGAAAGGAAAGGTCACATGGCCGAAACTCAGGGCAAGGTGGTGTTCATCACCGGCGCCGCGCGCGGCATCGGCGCGGCCACCGCGAAGGAAGCCGTCGGCCGGGGCCACCGGGTGGTACTGGCCGATATCGACGGCGCCGCCGCGCTGGAACTGGCGCGCAGCCTCGGCGATGCGGCCTTCAGCCTGGCCCTGGATGTGCGCGATCCGGCGCAATGGCAGGCGGCGCTGGACCAGACCTGGCAGCGTTACGGCCGGCTCGACGTGCTGATCAACAACGCCGGGGTGGTGCATACCGGCTATGTGCTGGATGTGCCGTTCGAACAGCACCGGCACACTGTGGAGGTCAACTATCTCGGCAACATCGCCGGAGTGCTGGCCGCGCTGCCGCGCTTCATCGCGCAGGGCAGCGGCCATCTGGTCACGGTGTGCAGCCTCACCGCCTACATGCCTTTCCCCAGCCTGGCCAGCTATGCCGGCACCAAGCACGCTCTGCGCGGCTTCCACCACACACTGGCCTGGGAATACCGCAAGCAGCCGCTGCACTTCACCATCGTCTACCCGCCCGCGGTGGAAACGCCGATGCTGCAGCAGGAGGCACAGGACGACAGCGCCGCCGCCGCTTTCGGCGAGCCGCCGATTGCCCCGGAGGTGATGGCGCGGGCCATCGTCGATGCGCTGGCGAAGCGGCCGCGCGAGGTCACCGTACCTGCGTTTCAGGGCTGGCTACTGCGCGCCTTCGGCGCCTTCGTCTGGATCATGCGCATTGTGCTGGCGGACCTGGAGAAGCACGGCAGGAAGAATCTTGCCGTGCGGCGCGCGAAAGCAGCCGGCGGCTGAGGGTTCTGGAATGCGTCATTCGATGCCGCTATAACCAGTAGGGCGGCCTGTGGCCCCTGTTGCTCCGGCCGAGTTGCGCGCAGCGGCGGCCACAGGCCGCCCTACAAATACTCAGCTGTATTTCAGGCCGAGAAGAAATAACGGGTCAAATGGAAGAAGATCGGCGCGGCGAAGGCGACCGAGTCGATGCGGTCGAGCATGCCGCCGTGGCCCTCGATCATCGAGCCCCAGTCTTTGGCACCGAGGCTGCGCTTCACCGCCGACAAGGCCAGGCCGCCGAGGAAGCCCATCAGCACAATGATGAAGGACAGGCCCAGCGACTGCCACGGCGAGAACGGCGTGATCCACCACATCGCTCCGCCCACCAGGGTGGCGCCGAGTCCGCCCCCGACGAAGCCTTCCACGGTCTTGGACGGGCTCACCACCGGCGCGATTTTGGTCTTGCCGAACAGCTTGCCGCAGACGTATTGCAGCACGTCGCTGAGCTGCACCACCAGCAGCAGGTAGAAGATCAGCAGGGCGTTCTGCCCCTGATAGCCAGGGATGTCGAGCAGCAGCAGCGCCGGGGCGTGGCTGACGCAATAGACCGTCACCATCACCGCCCACTGGATCTTGGCGGTGCGCTCGAGGAACTGCTCGGTGTCGCCAGCGAGAGCGGCGAAGGCCGGCAGCAGCAGGAAAGCATAGACTGGGATGAAGATTGCGAAGACGCCGTACCAGTTGTCGCCGATCAGCAGGTACTGCACCGGGATCAGCACGAAGAAGCTCAGAGACAGCGGCAGATGGTCGCCGCGCCGGGTCGGCGTGAGGGTGATGAATTCGCGCAGGGCGAAGAACGAGGTGAAGGCGAACAGCAGCAGTGTGGCATCCTTTCCGAGCAGGAAGGCCACCGCGAACACCGCGATCATCATCCACCAGGCGCGGATGCGGCTGTTGAGGTTGTCGACCACAGCGCGGCTGGAGTCGCTGCGCGCGCGCTTGCCGAGGATGAAGCCGATCAGCGAAGCCAGCGTCAGCAGGCCGGCCACGCCGGCCATCAGGTAGTAGAACTTCTGGTGCGGTGTCATGCCTGAGCCACCACGGCATCCCGCGCACGCACCAGAAAAGCTTCCTTGGACTCCCCATCGATGCGCGCGACGGGCGTGCCGAAGCGCACGGTGCAGATCAGCGGCACGGGCATGATGGTCCCCTTGGGCATGCTGCGATGCAGGTTTTCCAGGTACACCGGCACCAGTTCCACCGCCGGAAAACGCTGCGCCAGGTGATACAGGCCGGACTTGAACGCCGCTGGCAGCGCGGCGGTGCCGCGCGTGCCCTCGGGGAAGATGATCAGCGACTCGCCCTGCTCCAGCGCATCCGCCAGCGGTTGCAGCGGATCGCCCTGGCGGCCCTCTTTGGCGCGCTCGATCAGCACCACATGCAGGCCCTGGTTGGCGATGTAGCGACGCAGCAGACCCTTGTCCCAATAATCTTTCGCCGCTACCGGCCGGGTGGTGGCGCGCAGCTGCGGCGGCAGTGCCGACCAGATCGCCAGGGTATCGATATGGCTGGTGTGGTTGGCGAAATAGATGCGCTGCGCCGGCCCCGGATCGCAGCCCAGCCAGCGCGGATAGGCGCCGACCAGCAGCCGCATCAGGCCCACCAGCAGGCCGCTCGACGGCCGCATCATGGCTGGCCGACCCCGCCGCCCTGGATACGCAGGGTTTCGGCGATGACGCGCAGGCGCGCGACGCAGGTCAGCAGGCTGCCGATGGCGATCAGCCATAGCGCCGCCAGCAGCGCGTAGTGGCTGTGCGGCAGCAGGCTTTCGGCCGCGCCGAGCAGGCAAGCCAGTGTCAGCACCGCCATGCGGTGCTGCTTGGCCATCGGCCCGCGGAAATCCTGGATCAGGCCGAGCGCGCCGCCGAGGGTGCGGATGTAGGCGGTGAGCGCCGCCAGCAGCGCGCCGCACCAGCCGAGCGAAGGCACGCCCGCCAGGTAGCCGGCGGCGACGATGAACAGGGAATCCGCCACCCGGTCCGGCACTTCGTTGTAGAGGCCGCCCACTGCGGACTTCTTGCCGCCCTCCACCGCCACCATGCCGTCGAGCAGATTGCACAGCAGGCGCAGCTGGATGCACAGCGCGCACAGCAGCAGGGACCAGGGCGCGGGCAGCCACAGCAGGCCGGCGGCGCCGATAACGGCGAACGCCACGCTGGCCACCGAAATCTGATTGGGCGTGATCGCGCTCGCCGCAAGCCCGGCCGCGGCACGCCGGGCCCAGGCGCTGGACCGCGAGCGCAACGGCCGCCGGTTCGATTCGGAACTGTCCATGCGAGTCTCTTGCCGACCTGCCCCGCGCAGGTCCCCCGCACTCAGACTAGCAGGAACGGTCACGGCTATTGGCGAAGCGCGTCACGCATTGCCGGCGCCGGCTCTGTATTGCCAGGTGATGCGCAACGGCTGGCATTCACCAGGCGATGCGCCCGCTGAAAATGTCCCAGGTCATGCGGAAATCGCCGCGGAGGCTCCACAGCGAATGCTTGAACGTCGCCGGGCGGTTGTGCTCGAACGCGAAATGTCCGGTCCACGCGAAGCCGTAAGCGGCGACAGGCTCCAGCAGCAGGACGGCCCAGTGCTGGGTCAGCAGCACATACAGCGGCAGGGCGATCATGCACAGAGTGCCGACCACATGCAGCCGGCGGCGGGTGCGGTTGAAATGCTCGCTCAGGTAAAACGGATAGAACTCGGCGAACGAGGCAAAACCGTCGCGCTACAAGGCCGCGGGGCGGCAAGGGAGGTGTCGATGTTCATGGCGTAGACCCGGCTGCAACAAGGTAGTCACCCGACCGCCCCCGAGGTGATGGCGCGGGCCATTGTCGATGCGCTGGTGAAAAAGCCGCGCGAAGTCACCGTACCTGCGTTTCAGGGCTGGCTGCTGCGCGCCTTCGGCGCCTTCGTCTGGATCATGCGCATCGTGCTGGCGGACCTGGAGAAGCACGGCAGGAAAAATCTTGCCGCGCACAGGGCGCGGCAGACGGGAGGCTGAACAGCCGCCTCCCCGCCGTCACCTGCGCCGGGAGGGCCGGCGCAGTCGTACCTTTCGGTACTACTGCTTGCGGAACCGCGGCTTCAGACCAGCACCCCGCCACCGTCCACCACCACGGTCTGGCCGGTGCTGAAGCGGTTGCGCATCAGATAAAGATAGGTCTCGGCAATGTCCTCGGCCTCGCCGACGCGGCCGACCGGCAACCTGGCGCCAACTTCGCCATACATGGCTTCACGCTGCGCCTGGGGAATGTTGTCCCACAGCGGCGTGCGCACGAAGCCGGGGCTGACGGCATTGACACGCAGCGGCGCCAGTTCCACCGCGAGGGCACGGGTGAGGGCTTCGACGGCGCCGCAGATGCTGGCAGCGACAGTCCAGTTCTTCTGCGGCCGGGGACTGGCGATGCCGGTGGTGAGGGTGATGGAGCCACCCGCGCGGAGGTGCGGCGCGGCGTGCTTGACCGCGCCCATGGCGCCGAACATGCGCAGCTCGAAAGCCTTGCGAGCCGCGCTCAGCTCGGTGTCCGCCAGCGCGCCCAGCTGTAACGACTCGCCACCGGTGTAGACCAGGTGATCGAACGCACCGATACGGCCAAACAGCTCAACGACCTGTTGCTCGTCGCCCAGATCCACCACATAGCCGTCGGCCCTGGCGCCAAGCGAGGCGACAGCGGCGGCGACATTATCCTTGCGGCTGGAGGAGACGATCACCGAGGCACCCTCGCGCAGCGCCAGACGGGCGGTGGCCAGGCCGATGCCGGAGGTGCCGCCGAGTAGTACGACTCTCTTGTTGTGCAGGCTCATGGCCGATGTCCTCTGTTGTACTGCGTGGAAGATGGGCGTTACTATGATTCCATCTATAGATTTGATAAAGATGTGTTTTCTTGTTTGATTCATAAATAGAAGTTACGAATGGACCGGTTCACCAGCATGTCGATGTTCGTGCGGGTGGTGGAGCGCGGCAGCCTGGCGGCGGCGGCCGAGGGCAGCGGCATGACCGCCACCATGGCCGGCAACCATGTCCGCGCGCTGGAGCGGCGGCTCGGTGCGCGCTTGCTCAACCGCACCACGCGGCGACAGAGCCTCACCGAGATCGGCCGCAGCTACTACGAGCAATGCCTGGCGATCCTGAGCCAGATCGAGGCGGCGGAAACCGATGCGCGCGAGATGCGCGCCCAGCCGCGCGGCCAGCTGCGCGTCAGCGCGCCGGTCGCCTATGGCACGCGCAAGCTGGTGCCGGCGCTGGCGGATTTCCTTGAGCGGCAGCCGCAGGTGCGGATCGACCTGGCTCTCAACGACCGGATCGTGGACATCACCGAGGAAGGCTATGACGCCGCCATCCGCATCGGTCCGCTGCCGGATTCCAGCCTGGTGGCGCGGCCGCTGCGGCCCTCGCCGCGCCTGCCCTGCGCCTCGCCCGCCTACCTGGCGCGGCATGGCGTGCCGCGCACACCGCGCGAGCTCGAAGCGCACAACTGCCTGCCCTATGCCTTCGCCAGCGGCACGGAACGCGAATGGAGCTTCCCGCGTCCCCAGGGCGGCATCGAGAAAGTGAAGATCCGCGGCCGCCTCGACATCAACGGCGGCTTCGCCTTGCGCGAGGCGGCGCTGGCCGGCATCGGCATCATCCTGCAGCCGGAGATGATGCTGCATGAGGACATCGCCAGCGGCCGCCTGGTGCGCCTGCTGCCGGACTACCCGATGCCGAATTTCCCGGTGCACCTGGTATACCTGCCGGATCGCAGGATGACGCCCAAGCTGTCGAGCTTCGTCGAGTTCATGCTGGAACGGTTCGGGCTTGAGCCGGGGACAGGCAAGACTTAGAGCGAACGTTCCCCTCGCTCACTGGCGGTAGAGGGGACCAGACATCGGTCAGCCTCTTACCAGGCGATGCGCCCGGTAAGAATGTCCCAGGTCATGCGGAAGTCGCCGCGGACGCTCCATAGCGGATGCTTGAACGTCGCCGGGCGGTTGCGCTCGAACTGGAAATGTCCGGTCCAGGCGAAGCCGTAGCCGACCACGGGCTCAAGCAGCAGCGCGGCCCAGTGCTGGGTCAGCAGCACATAAAGCGGCAGGGCCACTACGCATATCGTGCCGAGCACGTGCAGCCGGCGGCAGGTCAGGTTGGAATGCTCGCTCAGGTAAAACGGATAGAACTCGGCGAACGAGGCAAAGCCGTCGCGCTGCAAGGCGGCGGGAGCAGCAAGCGGGGTATCGGCATTCATGGCGTGGGTCCGGCGGTAACAAGGCGGTCACCCGACCGCAGCGGCATGATGCAGCCGCTGCGGACAAAACACTGTCGCCTGCGTGACAATCTGGCAATCCATGCGTGGGAGCCGCGATGCACAAGGACAAACCAGGCGACGACGGAGGTGTGTTCTTCGATCTGCCGGCGGAGACGGCGGCAGAGTGCGCCGGCCTGGCCAGCCGGCGGCACTATGGCGACGGCGAGCTGCTCTACGCCCGCGGCGACGGCGCCGATGCGCTGTATGGCTTGATCCGCGGCCGCGTCCGCCTGAGCAACGTGACGCCGGACGGGCGCGAAGTGCTGGTGATGCTGTTCGAGCCCGGCGACTGGGTCGGCGAGGTATCTCTGTTCGACGGCCTGCCGCGCACCCACGATGCCCATGCCGTGGGCCACACCGAGGTGTTCGTACTGCCCAAGGCGAAGCTGCTGGCGCTGCTCGACGCGCAGCCGCTGCTCTACCGCCACTTCGCCGTGCGGCTGGCGCGGTCGCTGCGCGTGGCCCTGTCCTATATCGACGACGCCGCCCTGCTGCCGCTGCCGGCGCGGCTGGCCAAGCGCCTGCTCGACCTGTCTCGCGTCTACGGCGAGGAGACACCGCAGGGCCGGCGCATCGAACTGCACCTGCCGCAGGAAGACCTCGGCCGCATGCTCGGCGCCTCGCGGCAGAGCGTGAGCAAGGAGTTGAAGCGCTGGGAGGCGCAGGGCTGGATCGGGGTGGAGTATGGCAAGGTGATGATTCGCGATGAAGTGGCGTTGCAGCTGCTGGTCAGACAAGACGAACGCTAGAACTCATCTCATACGTGTCCCCTCTCCCCCACATTCGTGGGGGAGAGGGGACACGTATGAGACGAGCTCCAGCCACCGGCAAGACAATCGTCTGCGGAGAGAGGAAAATCACTTCGTCCTGCAGCAAAGCATCGCCGCCGCTGCCGCCTGCATAGTTGCCGCACACATCGTGGAGTCCGTCATGCCCACCATCCAGCAACACCGCGCCGCCATGCGCCAGCTGCACCAGGGCGGCTGCTTCGTCATTCCCAATCCCTGGGATGTGGGCAGCGCGCGCTACCTGCAAAGCCTGGGCTTCAAGGCCCTGGCCACCACCAGCTCCGGCGCGGCCTGGAGCATGGGCATGCCGGACAACAACATCACCCTGGGGATGGCGCTGGCGCACATCCAGGGCATGGTCGAGGCCAGCGAGGTGCCGGTCAACGCCGATTTCGAAAGCGGCTTCGCCCGCGATCCGGCTGGCGTGGCGGGCAATGTGGCGCTGTGCCTGGAAACCGGCGTGGCGGCGCTGTCGATCGAGGACTCGCGCCGCGATCCGCAGCGGCCGCTATACGAACTGGCCGAGGCTGTGGAACGCATGCGCGCGGCGCGCACCGCGATCGACGAGCGCGGTGGCGGCGCCCTGCTGGTGGGACGCGCCGAGTGCTTCCTCACCGGACATGCCGAGCCGGTGAAGGAAGCAGCGCGCCGGCTGGAGGCTTATGCGGAAGCCGGCGCCGACGTGCTTTACGCGCCCGGGGTGAAGACGCGCGAGGACATCGCGCTGCTGGTGCGGACGGTGGCGCCAAGGCCGCTCAACGTGCTGTCGATGCCGACGATGAAGCTCAGCGTGGCCGAACTGGCCGATTTGGGCGTGCGCCGCATCAGCGTCGGCGGCGCGCTGGCGCGGGCGGCCTGGGGCGGCTTCATGCGCGCGGCGCAGGAGATCGCGCAGCAGGGCAGCTTCACGGCGCTGGCCGAGGCAGCCTCCGGAGCGACGCTGGACCGGTTCTTCACGGAAGACCAGGCGCGGCGCAAAGCGCCACGCTGAGCCGATGCAGATCCGCCCTTTCGCCATCGCGGATGAAAGCGCCGTCATCGGACTGTGGCGGCGCTGCGACCTGGTGCGGCCCTGGAACGATCCGCAGCGAGACATCCAGCGCACGCTCAGCACCCAGCCGGAACTGTTTTTCGTTGGCGAGGCGGACGGCAAGCTGATCGCCAGCATCATG
>JAMFRN010000207.1 GCA_026224805.1 Nevskia soli | reverse complement strand
TGCGGCGCCTGCGGATGGGTGATGTCCACCACCTGCAGACCCTGGCCGGTGACGGCGAACAGGTAGCGGAACTGCACCGCAGTGCTGCGCAGGTCCTGCATCGGCAGGGTTGCCGCCACCTCCGGCTTGAGCGGGTCGGCCAGGTTCAGCACCACCAGGCCGGCGTCGGCGGCGATATAGACCCAGTCGCCGGCGATGGTGACGTGGCGCGCGCCCTTGAGCAGGCCGCCGGGGTTGTAGGTAAGGGCGCGCTCGAGGAAGTTGTTGCGCGGTTCGCCGTCCTGCAGGGTGTCGACGTTGCTCAGAATCAGGCCTTCGACGCGGTCGGTGATGAGGGCGTAGTGGTAGATCGGGTGGAACGCCTGCTCCTGGTTGTCCTGGCGCATCTTCTCGGTGTTGCGCCCCAGGTTGATCGGCTGGTTGGTGGGCAGGGCGACGCAGCTCGCGTCCTTCGAGGCGATATGCGTGTCGTGGCCCAGCGGGGAAAACGGCGCGGTAATGATCTTCTCGGAGATGCCCTTGTTGCCGATGGCGGCCACGTCGTAGGCCTGCATGCCCTTGCTGCCCTGCGCCACGTAGAGGTATTCGCCGCGCAGTTGCAGGCAGCCGACCGCGTCGCCGGTGGCGTGGGTCTCGGCGTGTTGCAGTTCCTGTCCGTTCTTCTGGTGCTCGGCGAACCAGTCGGGATAGGCATAGCGATGCAGGTAGCTGCCGATCACCGCCTGCGGCTCATCCCATTCGGTCACCTGCACCGCCGCGATGCCGTCGTCGAGGCCGGTATAGGCGTGATAGCCGATGAAGTTGACGAAGCCGGTGCCCATGCCGAGCAGTGAGGTCATCCAGGCGTTGTTGTCGTCGGCCTGCGACAGGTGGCAGTCGGAGCAGGTCTTGGTTTCGACGGTGCGCTCGGTGTGCGGGTAGTGCGGCGCGAAGGCCTGGCTGGAAAAGCCGCTGGCCGAGACCGGCGCCTGCTGCACGTAGATGTGCTCGCGGTTGGAGTTGGTGGAGGACAGCACCAGCGCCGAGGAGCTGCGGATCGGCGCGATGCGGAAGCCCTTGGCTTCGCCGTGCTTGCCGAGCATGAAGAAATCGTCGCGCGCCACCTGGGGGTTGTAGGTGGCGAAATTGCGCGATTCCTCGCCGTCGAAGCGGTGGCGGTCGGTTTTCCAGTTGGCCTGGATCGGCAGGTGGCAGCCGAAGCAGGAGGTGGTCCAGGAGCTGTGGCAGGTGACGCACAGCATCTTGCTGTCCTGGTGGGCGCGGCTGGCTGGCGCCACGTCGGAACCCCAGGCGAAGCTGGCCGTGTCGGTGCTCATTAGCTTGGCGCGGGCGGCCTTGGCGTTGTAGTCCTTGTTGCCGGGAGTGACCGAGTCTTTCACCAAGTGAATGCGCCACTCCTTGCCCGGCGTCACGGACGAGCGCTGCCAAAGCTCGCCGTTGACCCACTCGAAACGCAGGCGGCCATCCTGGGTGCGCATCGCCGCGAGATCGGTGCCGGCGGGAGGGGCCGGGGTCTGCGTGCCGTCCGCCTGGACACAGGCGTAACCCGGCACCGCCGGCGGCGCGATGCCGGCGACTTTGATCGCGGCTCCAGGCTGCAGCGTTGAGCCTTCCGGACACTTCGGCGCGGGCGCGGCCGGGCCGGAGCTGCGCAGGGTCGGATAGCTGTCCACCGTGCCGTGGCAGTCCTGGCAATCGATCTCGATCGCCTGCGCCACTTCGCCGTAAATATGGCCATTGCCATGCATGTCCTGCGAGAAGTGGCAGTCGGTGCACTGCATGCCTTTCTCGACGTGAATTGACATGAGCTGTACGGCCCCATGCGGATTGCTCTTGTCGAACTTGTGCGGATCATCGTCGGCGACGATGGCGCCGTCCTTGTCGAGCAGATCGCCCTTGCGGTCGCGCTTGAAGATGGCGCGGAAGTTCCAGCCGTGGCCGTGATAGTCGGCGAACTGGGTGTCCTTCAATGTCGGGTTGAGGCCGGAGACGTTCCTGAGGAAGTCCGGATCGCTCCACTTGCCGCGGATCGCCGCCTCCTCCGGATTGCGCTCATTGATCTGGCGAATCTCGTGGTCGGTTGGGTACTTCTGCTTGGCCGGCCACATACTGGGCGCGTCGGATTCATAGTCCCACATGGTGTAGCCGAGCATCGAGTTGAGGAAGATGTTGGGCTGGTGCATGTGGCAGACCATGCACTGCTCGGTGGGGATGGAGCGGGTGAAGACGTGCTTGAGCGGATGGCCGGACTCGTTCTTCGGAATGGTCGGGTCGATGGTCTGGGTGGTGCCGTCATTGCCGAACTGGGCGTACGGCCCGGAATGCAGCGGATCGCGGTCGTTGGCGTAGACCACATGGCAGCCGGCGCAGCCGCTGGAGCGGTAGTCGCCGGGCTGCTCGTTGGTGCCGAGGAACCACATGTAGGGATCGTTGAGGCGGCTCTTGGTGAGGTTGATCACCGGCACCGAGATGCGGCTGCCGGTGCCGGGGCCTCGATTGGACTGGTGGAAGTCCGGGCGCCCCGGTTCCTCCAGCTTCTGCAACTCGCCGCCGGCATCGGGCAGGCCGGTTTCCGGAAATACGTTGGAAATATTGCGGCCACCGCGCTCGAAGATGCGGAAAACGTCCCCTGGCGGCACCACTTCCCACGGCGGCAGCGGGAACAGCTCGGCCAGCACGCCCTTGGCGGCGGCATTGGCGTCCGGCTTGCCGTCGGGATCCTCGACCGTCGCCGCCTGGCCGTCGCGGGTATAAGCCTCGCCGATGATGCCGCGCTTGAACGGCAGAATGCCGTTGTTGTACGAGGCGCCTTCGAAGAACATTGCGGCGTTACTCATCAGGCTGCGCTCCGCCGCCTCGATCAGCGGCAGGTGGCAGGCGCCGCAGGACTCGCGGACCACGCGGTAATCACTGGGATTGATGAAGCGGACGAACTCGGGCGACTCACGGTTGAGCAGGGTGTAGCTGTCCTGCGGGTTGGCGCTGGACGGGTAATGCCAGGTGTCCGGATAGCGCGGCTGCACATGGGCCTGATCGAGGGTCTTGCGGTAAGCGGGATCGTCCGGCTTGATGCCGCCTCCCAGGGCCACGCCGGCATTGCCGCCATGGCAGTCGGTGCAGCCCAGCACCACGGCCGGGTTGACGTGCATGCTGGCGTGATCGGTGTCGGTGTGGCAGGAGCGGCAGCCGGCGCTCTTGTCCTGTGCCTGCTGCGCGGTCTGGAAGCGCGGTGCTGCCAGCGCGTCGATATAGAGAATGTTGCGCGGCACTTCCTTGTCGTGGGCGTGGGCCGCGCCGGCGAAGGACAGGGCGATGACGGCAAGGGCACGTAGGCTGCGCATGGTCAGTACGTCACGATGAGGTTGCCCAGCACCGAGTACTGGTACTTGTCGGGATACAGGGTGCGATAGGCGTCGTCCGGAACCAGCATGGCGCCGGACACGCGGACGATGATGTTCTGGGTGAAGAACGGCCGGTAGATCAATGCGGTGGAGAGATCCCAGCCGATGCTGTTGGAGCGAAACTGGACATCGCGCGCCAGCGCCAGCGTTTCGGTGCTGTCGAACCACAGGTGGTTGAAATTGCCGGACAGGCGTAGCTGCGGCATCAGGTCGGCGTCGGCGCCGAGGCCGGTCAGGATGATGCCGGGATTCTCGAAATTGGACTGGCCGGCATCCTTGCTGGAGCGCAGGTCGGCCAGCACGCCGTTGGGCTGGGTCAGGTTGACGCTGCCGCCCTGCAGGGCGATGCCCTGGCGGATCCAGAAGCTGGTGTCGGCGCCGGCGATGAGCGGGTTTTCGAAAATGGCGTCGAAGCCGGTGGCGACACCGTTGTGCGGATCATGGTCGCCACTGGCATAGACGGCGCTGGCGCGCAGGCGCAGCCAGTCGATGTCCCAGGAGGCTTCCGCCGCGCCGAATTCGCCTTGGATGCGCCTGGCCTGGTCGGTGAAGACGCCGCGATCCTGGTGGCCGATATCGACATAGCTGGATACGGTGAGATTGAGGCGGCCGAAGTGGCCGTCGCCGTTGTAGCCAAGGTAGGTGACCTGGTACTTGCGCGGCAGTTCGCTGCCGACGGGTTCGGGGCGCTGCAGGAAGCCGTTGTCGTCAAAGAACGGCGTGCCGTTCTCTCGGTTGCGGTTGTGCGCCAGGGTGAGCTGCGAGGTGAATCCCGGCGATGGAAAATCCTGGTGATAGAGATTGAGCAGGAAGATATCGTCGTTGCGCGGCCCGACAGTGACGTCGTTGAGGCCGCTGTCAGTGTTCTTCGACAGGCGGCGGATCCACGCGGCGTTGTACTGCCAGCGGTTGTTGTCGCGGTTGCCGAAGAAGCGCAGCGCCAGTTGGTTGTCCTGGAACAGGAAGCCGCGGAAGTCGCTGGAGAAGGGCTGGATGCCGAAGCGCACGCTGTCGAAGTCGTAGCGGTCCGAGACATTGCGCAGGTGGTAGTCGACGAACGCTTCCTGCAGGCCGATGAACTGGTCCGAGCGTTCGCGGCCGCGCGACGGATCGGCGAACAGCACACCGTCTTCCTGCACCTTGTTGTAGTTATAGTTCAGCACCGGCGTCAGGTGAAATTCGTACTCCGGCGGCTTGAAGGTGGTATCGCCCTTGTAATACACCGCCGACAGGATCAGGTTGGTTGCGAACGTCATTTGCCGCTCGCGGCCGAACAGCCGGTTCTCGCTCGGGCCGGCTGGCGTCGGCACGATGCGGTATTCGTAGACCGAGTCGGAGATGGCGGAGAGGTTGATGAACTCGTTGCCGTTGCGGATCGGCTTGTCCGCTTTCCAGGTGTTCTGGTTGTAGGGGTCGTACCAGTGCTGCGGCACCATGCCCAGGGTATTGAGCAGGCGCCAACGGTCGGGAACCGGCGCGATCTCCGCGGCGCTCCAGGCATCCGGCGCGGCCACCGGCGCCAGCCGGCCGATACGGTTCGGGTCCGGCAGCGGCTGGGTGTCTTCCACTACCGGGCGTTGTTCGCCGGGGGGACGGCGTATCTCGGGCGTGGCAGGGCTTGCCGCAGGCGGCGCCACGGATACCGACGCCGGCGTTGTGTTGGCCGCCATTACGCCGGATGACGCCCCTGCCGCGGTGGTGCGGTACACCGCGTAGGCTTCCGCCGCCGGCATGGCGAGGATGACCTCCGCTTGTGGAACGCGCAGCATGCTGCCTGACTTGAGCTTGCCGGGCGATCCGGCAAAAGCACCGGGGTTGCTGCGGTACAGCGCCAGCATGGTCTGGAAGGTGCTCAAGCGGGTCGATCCCGGCCGCACTGCGTTGGCGACCTGTGTCAGGTCTTCGTTGGGCCGCACCGGTCCATAGATGTGCGCGGCAGTGGATGCCGCCGCCGGACCCGCGGCATGTGCCGTCACCGCGAACAGGCTGCCAACCGCGCTGAACAGCACGGTACGCTTCACTGAACCGCGCACGGCGCACACCCTGTGCTGCCGCTCAGCGCCGCCCGCGGCAGGCAGCAGCGTTTCATGGCTGCTGCGCCGGTGTGGCAGCGGCTGCGTTTACCGTCGTCGGCATTTCCGGCTCGTCCGCCACGCCCATCTCGTGTTCCCTGGAAATGTGATAGCCATGGCACTCGATGCAGCTGGATGGAATCCTGGCGCTGCCGCCGGGATCGCTGTGACAGTCGCGGCAGCGCTTGATCTCGGGCATCAGCACGTCGGTGCTGAGACTGGAGGTGGCGGCGGCGTGACAGCTGTCGCATTTCTCGCTGCGGTGCGCCTTGTGGCTGAAGCTGGCGTGGTCGAGCCGGTGCTGCTACAGGGTTACCGGCGCGACGTCCCAGGGTAGGGCCGGATCGTCGCTGCGCTTCACGATGTGGCAGTAGCCGCAGAGGCGCTTGTCGAATACCTCGTCGATGACGACGGCGGATTGTTGGTCGGCCCACTCCAGCGCCGCCCGTGCCTGCGGCGGGGTCAGCTCTTCACCCGGCCTGCGTCGCAGCTGCACGATTTCGGGAGCGCCCGGCTTGGTGACGCCGCCGGCCAGCGCGGCGCGGGCGTAGTAATCGCGGATCACACCCACCACCTGCGCCGGCTGCGCATGCGGCACGGTGCGATCGGGATCGTCCGGGTCGAAGTCGAGGCGATGGCAGGCGGCGCAGTGCTTCTGCATGTCGATCGGCTTGAACGACACGCCGGAGGCATCCGGCTCGTGGCAGGCGGCGCAGGCCAGCACCTTCCTGCCGTCCGGCGACTTCAGGCCCTTGGGATCGAGATGCTTGTCGTGCGGGTACTTCAGGTTGGTGTCTGAGTGTAGGGTGATCGGCTGTTCCTGGTTGGCCTCGATCCACCGGAAGCTGCGGGTGACGGAGTCGTAGCGCGCCACCCTGGGCGTGAACAGGGGATGGTGCTGCGAGAAATCCGCCGCCGGCTGCAGCTTGATGCCGGGGAAGCGCAGTTGCGGCTGGGCATGGCAGGCGGTGCATTCGGCGCTGCTGCGTATCACCAGCGCCGTGTCGCCCTTGTGCTCCTGGTGGCAGCCGCCGCAGCGCGCCTTGGCAAAATCATCCAGCTTGAGCCAGTGCACATCGTTGACATGTTCCGCGGTGCCCTTGTGGCAGCTCAGGCAGGCCTGGTTGGGGACCTTGTCGAACGCCGTCCGGTGACATTTGGCGCAGTCGTTCTGGAAATAGGCGTGGGCGCTGCTCGACTGGCCGGATACCCACCAGCGATCCGTGGGTATCAGTTTGGCCGCGCCGGTGGGCAGAAGCGGCGGTTGATATTCGGCTTGGTCAAGGTTTTGGCTTTGGATTTGCTGGGGTGCCGCTGCGGTGTGGAAGCGCAGCCAGGCCGGCACGGCGAGCGCAATCAACAAAACCGGCAGGAACAGCAGCCAGGCCAGGCGCCGCCGCGTCCACAGTACTTCGCCCAGGGTCATGCTCAGGCGCGTCTGCCGCCGGCTCTTCTCGTCGCGCGCCGAGATCTTTTCCTCGACATCGATCTGCAGGTCGCAGCCGGCGCTGCCGGGCAGGATGGTCAGCTGGTAACGGCCGAGCATGACGACGTCGCCGCCGTGCAGCCGGTGTTCTTTCGACGGCGCACCATTGATCAGCAGGTTGGCGCCGGGCCGCGCGATCAGCATCGCGTTCTTGCCGCTGCGCACCAGCTCGGCGTGGGCAATGGCGATGCGCAGGTCCGGCAGCTCGATGTCCTGGTCGGTGCCGCGGCCGATGCGCAGGCGCTCGATGTCCAGCTCGCGGTCGTGCGAGACGTTTTCGCCGCCTTGCCGGGTCCAGGTGCGGATTAGAAAGCGCACAGGTTTCTCCGTGCGCCGGCGTAGCCGACCACCCCCCCTCTCCCCCCCGGGGGAGAGGGGGGGACCGTCCGCGGAGCGGACGGTGGGGTGAGGGCGGCCGTGAGATGAGGTTCAGTCACAGTAGCGGCTACCAATAAATAAAGACGGACAGAATGTGCGCGATCAGCGCCGCTAGCAGGGCGAAGGTCAGCGGCACATGGACGTACAGCCAGATCTGCATCTGCGCGTGCAGGCGGATGTCGCGGTTGATGCGGCTGGTCAGATCGCGCCGCCGCGCGATCAGGTCGAGCAGTTTCTGCGCGTTCTCGTTGTCCTGGGTGCTGCTGGCCAGCTGCCCGGCCATGAACATCACGGTGGAATGGGCGTCCGGCGAGATCGCCGCCGCGCCGCGAGCGGGCCGGATCTGGCTGGCCATGAAGCTGGTGGTTTCACCCAACTCCTGTTCCACACGCGCGAAAGCCTTGCGTACCGCCTCACGCGGCCCGAACAACTGCGCGCGCAACCCACCGCCGATACGAATGCGGTCAATCGAACGCACGATCACCTGGTGTGCCTGGGTATCGAGCGCGTCGGCCAGTTTGAGCGATTGCTCGTTGAGTTCGTCCAGTTCCGCCAGCCACGCATCGCGCGTGCCATGGTCGCGGTTGGCGGTGATCAGGCTGGGATAGCGCGCGTAGACCGCGATGCCGTAAATGCCGCTGGCGATGACCAGCAGCATCAATACATAAGACAGGGTGTGGATATTCCAGCCGAAGTGGAAGCCGGTATGCAGCGTGACGATGACCAGCAGCGACAGGCCCAGGTAGACATGCGCCGACAGCCAGCCACGCACCGTGCCCAGGCGCGAGGCGTATTTGCGTTTGCGCCGTCCCAGCCAGGTCAGCCACAGGATCAGCAGGGCGCCGATGGTGCCGAGGGTATAGCCCAGCCAGGTGCCGCCGCCGGGTCCGCTCGCCGGCTGGTGCCACCAGTACGCAACGATCGCCAGCACGCACAGCAGCGAGGCCAGCTTGAGATAGCGGAACCGCTCCAGGACCAGGAAGCCCTGGTGGACGGTCGCCGTCGGCTCCGTGCTGGTTTCGGCAGCCATGGTCAGTCTTTTCTGGCGACGCGCAGGAATTGTTCCGGGCTGACGCGCCGCGCCGCGCCGGTGGGGCAGGCACGCACGCAGGCCGGGCCGCCGGGCAGGCTCTTGCACATATCGCACTTGGCCGCTTTCTTCGGGGTGCCGCCATGATGGTGGTGGTGATCGTGATCGGCGGCGCCCGGTTCGCGGCCGCCGAACAGCATCCAGCGCCACAGGCTGGGCTTGTTTTTATCCTCCACCCCCATCTGGATCACGCCATAGGGGCAGTTGCGCTGGCAGTTGCCGCAACCGATGCAGGAATCGCTGATGAAGACTTCCCCGTTGGGCGCGCGCTTGATCGCGTCCGGCGGGCAGTCCTTCATGCAGTGTGGGTGCTCGCAGTGGCGGCAGGAGGTCGGCACATGCAGGTTTTCGTAGGTGGGCCCGGCCTCGCGGTTGAGCCGCGACAGGCCGCCATGGGTGTTGGAGCAGGCCTTCTCGCACTGGTCGCAGCGCACGCACAGGGATTCGTCGATGAGCAGCACATCGGTGGCTTCGCCAATACCCTGCGCCATCAGGAAGCCGATGACGCCGCCGCGCTCCGGCTGCTGCAGCGCCGCCACATTGCGCGCCAGGCGGGTCTTGTAGCTTTCCTGCACGCGTTCCCGTACCGTGGGCATGCGCGCGAGCAGTGCCTTGAAAGCTTCGCCCTCGATGCGGATGGTTTCGGTAGCCACCGCGGCGGTGGCGGTGGCGGAGCGCGGCAGGTTGCTGACCAGGGCCATTTCGCCGACGTACTGGCCGGCGGGCACATAGGCCAGCACCACGTCGCGGCCGTCCATGTGGCGCGAGATGGTGACCGAGCCCTTGCGGATCAGGTGCAGGCAGTCGCCGACCTCTCCTTCACGGAACAAGGTCTGCCCCGGCTTGTAGGCCAGCACCGAGGCGCTCGATACCAGTTGCGCCACGGTTTCCGGCGGCGCGTCGGGAGCGATGTTGGCGAGAATGGCACGGCGCAGGAAGGCTTCGTCGACGACGCGCTTCACCGCCGGCACTGAGTAGATCAGCTTGTTCATCGAGCGGCGTGGCGTTTCCACCAGGACGCAGCCTTGCCCGGCGCGTACCGTGGCCGAGCGGCGCCGTCCCGAGATCAGGCTCATCTCGCCGAAGAACTCGCCCGGGCCGAGCGTGACCGTGCGCGAGCGGTCGCCGGCGGAGAGCTCGATCTCGACCTGGCCCTCGACGATGGAATAGAAGCTGTCGCTGTAGTCGTTGCGCTCGAAGATGGTTTGCCCTTGCTGCGGCGTGCGCAGGTCCGAGTCGAGCAGGAACTCGCGCAGTTGCAGCCGTGTCAGCGGCGCCAGCACCGGCACCCGCTGCTGCACCAGATCCAGCGCGGCATCGACCGAGGTGAATCCGGGCAGCGAGCCGAACTTGCTGCGCAGCAGCGGCTCATCGGCCGGTTCAACCTTGTTGCCGAGGATGAATTCGACCACCTCGTAGCCCTGGTTCATCGCCTGCTTGATCAGCGGGAAGCCGGCGAGGGCGCCGATGATGTGCAGCCCCGGCACATTCGATTCGTAAGTGCCGGACACTGCAGGCAGGCTGGTCGGGTCGGGCGTGGGGAAGACCACGCCGCAGGACTCGACGAACTTGCGCGGCGGCGTTGCGCCGAGGCGGGCGATGACGCGGTGGCAGGGCAGGTGCACTTCGCCCGAAGCGGTGTTCAGCACCAGCACGCCGCGCGGACGCCGTTCGGCCTGGTCCTCGGCCTTGCGTGGGCCGCTGTTGTAGAAGCACTGGATGCGGCCGTCGGCGATGGCCTTGAGGACGGCGGCGTTGTTGGCCGCCTTGGCGCGATCGAACTCGTCGCGCCGGTTGACGATGATGACCTTGTTGCGCTCGGATAGGGCGATGGCGTTCTCGATCGCCGCGTCCCCGGCGCCGACGACGATGATGGTCTCATCGTTGTACTCATCCGGATCGTCGAGTTGGTATTGCACGAACTCGGCATCTTCGCCCGGACAGCCGAGCTTGCGGATATTGCCCTGCATGCCGATGGCCAGCACCACATGCTCGGCCTTGACGATGCTGCCGTCGGCGATCTTGATGGTGAAGTCGCCGCGCGAGCCGTTCAGCGCGGTGACTTCGCTGCGCAGGCGCTGGTTGACCTTGAGGCCGCCGGTCTCCTGGTTCCATTTTTCGAGAATCTGTTCCCGCTTGCCCGCTCCGAACGAGACCGGGCTGCGCAGTGGCAGGATCGATGGCTCCGCCATCACGTACTTGCCCTTCTGATAGCGGAAGATCGTGTTGGACAGGTGCGCTTCAGCTTCGAGCAGCACGTGCTGCAAGCCGAGTTCGGCCGCATGGGCAGCCGCGGACAAGCCAGCAGGCCCGGAACCGATCACGGCAATTTTGAATTGGTCTTCCATACCCCCCAAACGCGTGGTGTGACCGCGCGGCCCGTGTCCTTACTATGCGTCAAGTTAACAAAGGGCATCAATGGCTCACACCACGCGTATAGGGGGTATGCCGCAAATGTTTGTGCGCCTGGTCACGACAGTGCTGCTGCTGTTGTCCGCCGCGGCCGTCGCCGCCGATGCGGGCGGCGACGAGCATCTCGGCGTCGCCAGTTGCGCCGGCAGCACCTGTCATGGATCGACGCGCCCGTTCGCCGACAGCCGCATCCGACAGGACGAGTACTTCATCTGGCAGCGCAAGGACGCGCATGCGCGCGCCTACGATACGCTGCGCTCCGCACGCTCGCAGGCGATCGCGCACAAGCTCGGGCTGGATGACGCCGTCGGCGCGCCGCGCTGCCTGGTGTGCCATGCCGACAACGTTCCGGAAACGCAGCGCGGCGAGCGCTTCCAGCTGAGCGACGGCATCGGCTGCGAAGCCTGCCACGGCGGCTCGGAACACTGGATCGGTCCGCATGCCGCCGGCTACAAGACGCTGGACGAACGGACCGCCGCAGGCCTGGTGCCGCTGTGGGACCCGGTGGCCCGAGCCAAGCTGTGCAGCGACTGTCACGTCGGCAGCGACTCTCATCCGATGACCCACGCCATCATGGCCGCCGGACATCCGCCGCTGCTGTTCGAACTGGATA